>JAUSAI010000138.1 GCA_030652945.1 Caldisericota bacterium
TCTGCCGACGCGGATTCGACCAGTTCCCTCTGATTTCCAGCAGTAGTGCTTGACAGTGCTCAATGTGGGCTTAGCATAGGTGCGCTGCCCATTCCTCGCCTCAGGAGGCGCCCATGTTCTACCTCAGCAACATTCTTGGCATGCGCGTGCTGGACCGCAAGCAGACGGTCGTGGGGAGTATTGCAGACCTTGAGGTAGCAACTGGGGAGAAGTTTCCTGTCGTCGTGGCAGTCATCGTCCGGACGCGGCAGGGACTTACGCGTGTCTCGTGGCACAACGTCCGTGGCGTGGGCATCACGGAGTGCACACTCAAGCTGGCCGGCTCGGAGCTGCTGCCAAACTTCAAACTGGAAGAGACGTCCATGCTCCTGCTCAACCATGTGCTGGACAAGCAGATCGTCGATGTGCACGGCGCCAAGGTCGTACGCGTGAACGACGTCGAATTGGCCGAGAGTCATGGCCAGCTGCGTGTCATCGCGGTCGACGCAGGCTTCAGGAGCTTCATGCGGCGTGCTGGGCTGAGCAGATTGGTCAGTGCGGCCGAGAAGGTTCGCCATCACAGGCTGTCGGAGAACTCCATTCCCTGGAGCTTCGTCAATCCGCTGGGGCGCGAGGTACGCAACGTACAGGTCCGGACAACGTGGAAAGAATTGTCGAAACTGCATCCGTCCGACTTGGCCGATGTCGTCGATGACCTCGACTTCAACGAACGCGATGCGTTGTTCAAGGCGCTGAACGACGAGCAGGCGGCGGACACCTTGGCGGAGCTCGAGGACGACAGGGTGAAGGTCTCCATCCTTGAGCGTCTGGGCGTGGCCCGGGCAGCCGACATCCTCGAAGAGATGGACCCCGACGATGCCGCCGATATCCTGCAGGATGCTCGGTCTGAGACCAAGGAAGCTGTCCTCAACGAGATGGAGCCGGAAGAGCGCGAAGACGTGCGTGAACTGCTGGCGTATGACGAGGATACGGCTGGCGGACTGATGACCAACGACTACCTCGAGATACGGGAGGAAATGACGGCGGGGGACATCATCTCCCTCATGCGCCGCGAGGCACCGGACACCGAGACCATCTACTATCTGTATGTTACGGACGACACGGAGCACCTGGTGGGGATCCTGTCTCTCCGAGCCCTCATCGTCGCGGATCCTTCGGTACCTGCAAGCTCCATCATGCATACGAGGATCATCTCGGTATTCGTCGACGACCCCAAACAGAAGGTCGCCGAGATGATCAACAAGTACTCCTATCTTGCCCTGCCCGTCGTCAACCACGACAACGTCTTGCAGGGAATCGTTACCGTACACGCGGTCATCGACCAGGCAATGGAGTCGTGATGAGAGGCTTCTTCAATCGTATCAGAATGCGTACGCACAGTTTCATCCTGACACTGCCCATACTCCTGGCAGTGATTGGCCCGGGCATCATCACCGGCAACGTGGACAATGACGCGGGAGGCATCACGACCTACAGCGTCAGCGGTGCACGCTATGGCTATTCCATGCTGTGGATGCTGCTGCTCATCACCGTCACCCTCAGCATGATCCAGGAGATGTGTGCCCGCATGGGTGTCGTGACGGGAAAGGGCCTCGCTGACCTCATCCGCGAGCGGTTCGGCATCCGCGTCACCCTGGTCGTGATGGTCCTGCTGGTCTTCACCAACCTGACCAATACGATGGGCGAGTTCGCGGGCGTCGCGGGGGCAAGCGGGATCTTCGGCATCAGCAGGTATGTCGCGGTCCCCGTCGTTGCTGTCGCTGTCTGGCTCCTTGTCGTCAAGGGCTCGTACAGGTCTGTCGAGAAGGCGCTGCTGCTGTTCTGCATCATCTACGTCACGTACATCATCAGTGCGCTCATGGCGCGGCCGGCGTGGGGGGAAGTCGCCAAGGCGACGTTCATCCCAAGTTTCCAGATGGATGCAGGATTCATCTCAGTGTTCATCGCAACTATCGGCACGACGATTGCCCCGTGGATGCAGTTCTACCAGCAGTCTTCGGTGGCTGAGAAGGGTATCGAACTGAAGAAGTACCGGTACGAAGTATTCGACACCTACATCGGCTGCTTCCTCACGAACCTCGTGTCGTTCTTCATCGTCGT
This sequence comes from Caldisericota bacterium, assembly GCA_030652945.1. Classification (GTDB taxonomy): domain Bacteria; phylum Caldisericota; class Caldisericia; order Cryosericales; family Cryosericaceae; genus Cryosericum. Next base: position 2,101 of record JAUSAI010000138.1, read on the forward strand.
AGCGTGCGCGGCGACACTGTTCAAGGCCGGCATTCGCGTGGAGACGGCAGCGGAGGCTGCCGGGGCTCTGGCACCGCTTGCGGGGAAGTACGCGTCCATTCTGTTCGCCATCGGACTCATCAATGCCTCCATCATGGCAGCGGGCGTACTTCCACTGTCCACGGCCTACTCCGTTGCCGAGGCATTCGGGTGGGAGTCCGGCGTTGGCAAGTCCTTTCGTGAAGCACCCTTGTTCTACGGCCTCTATACCGCTCTCATCGTCGTGGGAGCCGGCATCATCATGCTCGTTCCCGGGAGGAATCTTATCGGCGTGATGCTCTTTTCGCAGGCAGCGAACGGCGTCCTCCTGCCGGTCATCCTCATCCTGATGCTGAAGCTGGTCAATGACAAGACGCTGATGGGGACCTATGTGAACAGCAAAGCGAAGAACATCGCCGTGTGGGCGCAGGCAATAGCCATGATAGGCCTGACAGGAGTGCTGACAGTCCAGACGCTGATACAGCTGCTTCGGTAGCGCGTTCACCGTGGGGGCGGAGTGGCAGTACGCCGGAGGACCACATCATTCGGCGAACGAAAGGAATGTGCGTCGGTCATGCTGAAACGACTGCCCGCGTTCGAATCATCCGACTACCGCCTCTGGTTCGTTGGTCAAAGCATTTCGCTGATCGGCACGTGGATGCAGAACGTCGGGCAGTCCTGGCTGGTGCTACAGCTGACCAACTCCCCGCTCAAGCTCGGACTGCTCACGAGCGTGCAGTTCATCCCTACTTTGCTGCTCTCCGTGTTCATCGGGCCAGTTATCGACCGGTTCCCCAAGCGCTCGGTCCTGCTGTTCACCCAGATCATGTTCGCACTGAATGCAGCGGCACTCACCATCCTGGCGTTCAGCGGGCACATCCTGTACTGGCACGTCCTGTTGATAGCCTCCGTGACGGGGTTCATCCAGGCCATCGACATGCCGACGCGGCAGGCATTTGTCACGGAACTGGTGCACGACCGTTCAGCGGTGGCAAACGCAGTTGCACTCAACAGCGCCATGTTCAACATCGCTCGCATCGTGGGGCCCGGCATCGGTGGTCTGCTCATTGCAGCCGTCGGCATCCCCTGGACCTTCGCTGCGAACGGTATCAGTTTCGTGAGTGTCATCGTCAGCCTCCTGTACATGAAAGCAGGAAGGAAAGCGTTGGATGGCGCCTCGCGGAGCTATCTGAAGGACGTTCGGGAGGGAATCGGCTATGTGCGCCGAAACCGGATCGTGCTGACACTGCTCATCATTGTGGGCGTCCTGAGCCTGTTCCTCCTCAATTTCAACATCCTCATTCCCACGTTTGCACAGCTCGCGCTCGGCCTGTCGGCTGAAGGATACGGCGGACTCGTGTCCGCGATGGGCGCCGGCGCTCTCGGTGCCGCACTGCTCATGTCTCTTCGCGGCAGACGGCTCGAGCCGAAACCTGCGTACGTCCTGGCCGCAGGGTTTCTACTCTCGGTCGCGATGATTCTTGTCGGCCTGCAACGCAGTATCTGGGTGACAGGACTCCTGCTGATGTGTTGCGGCTTCGGCATGGCATCGCTTACGATGATGTGCAATACGGGCCTTCAGATGCAGGCGCCCGACCATATGCGGGGGCGCGTGATGGCTGCCTACAACCTGGTGTTTACCGGATCAACGCCCTTTGGTGCCCTGTATGCGGGCGAGATCTGCGAGGCGCTTGGGCCTGGTACCGGGTTCCTGGTCAGTGGGATCATCGGCTTGGTGTTCATGTTCCTGATACTGGGATTTGTCGCTCCGCGCGTGTTTGCGGGCGTCACGACACTTGCGGTGCGCGCCGCGGGACCCGGTCAGGTTCGATCCGCCTCGGAGGCGCCGGACGAAGGCAGTGCGGGCGGAGGGTCGTTCAACATCTGAAACACTCTGGCCGACAGTTGAAGAAGCGTATAGGGCTTGGCCACAAACGCGGTGATTCCATCCGTTTCTGCCGCGCTCGTCGCCTCGTCGTATCCCGACAGCAGGATGACTCTCGCTAGAGGATTGATGGACCGCATCTGGATCAGCAGGTCACGACCGTTCATGTGTGGCATCATGATGTCCAAGAGAACCAGGTCGATGGACTGCCAATCCTTGCGATAAAGCGCAAGGGCGTCCAGCGGGTCGGCGCAATCCAGCGTCGTGTAGTCAAGTCCGCCCAGCATCTTGACGGCGACCGTGCGGACGACGTCCTCATCGTCAACGATGAGAATGGTCTCATGGTGCTGCGCATGTGGAAGCGACGAGGGTTCTGCTGATGATCTGCTGTGCACTTGCCCAGTCAGGCGGGGTGTTGCAGGGAAGTACATGGTGAATGTCGTCCCCTTGCCTGCAGCACTCTCCACCGTGATGTGGCCGCCGTGGTCATGAACGACACGCCACACGATGGACAACCCCAGGCCTGTGCCGTCCGGACGCGTCGTGAAGAATGGCTCGAACAAGTGCTTCTCTGCTTCAGGCGTCAGCCCCGTTCCTGTGTCGGCGACGATGATACGGACGAATCTCCCTAGCGACAGCCCTGCAGCGATATTGGCGGCGGCGTATTCCTCGTCGACACTAAGGTTCTCGGCCGACACGGTCAGCGTACCGCCAGTGCGCATGGCATCCTTGGCGTTGACTACGAGGTTCAGGACCGCTTCCTCCAATTGAGTCTGGTCGCCGGAAACGTAGTCGAGGTCGGGTGCAAGGCGCTGTTCCAGGGCGACGCGACGGTCGAATCCAGGCATGGTGATCGAGAGCGTATCACTGATGAGACTGCCCATGTCGACGTCGGATCGTCTTGGCGCGTCGTGACGCGAGAACGACAGAAGGCGGTGTGTCAACCCGGCTGCACGGCGTGCTGCTGCCTCGATGATGTTCAAGCCTTCATACAGACCTGAGTCCGGTTGTGCATCCACCCTGAGCAGGGAGGCGTATCCAAGGATTCCCCCGAGGATGTTGTTGAAGTCGTGGGCGATGCCTCCGGCAAGCCGTCCCACAGCCTCCATCTTCTGAGCGTCGAACAGTTGGTGTTCCAGCATCTGGTTGCGCTGTTCGGATCGCCTCTTGTCAGTGATGTCGTGGAAGATGCCCTGCAGAACCGGCGGCCCTGCAGCATGCATGCTCTGGAGGGATGCAGTGCAAATGACCTCGTCGCCAGAGGAGCTCAGAAATACCCACTCGAATCTCTGCGTTTCGCCGGCCGCGGCGGCATCGGCGTGCGCACGAGCGGCCGCATCAGATGGAGTTCCGTCCGGCTGTGCGGAAGGGCTGATGTCCTTCAGGCGCTTTCCCGCGAGCTGGGATGGTGTCAGTCCCAGAGCCGCAGCCGCTGCACGATTCGACGTCAGCACGGCATAGCCATCAAAGATGAATACAGGGTCCGGAGCATCGTCAAACAGCGAGTGGTACTGCTCATAGGCACTGCGAACCGTCTGTTCAGCCTTGATCCGCTCTCGCTGGTCCCATGCGACGATGATGAGCCGACCGTGGCTGCCGTGCAGGGCAGACGTCTTGATCTCCACTGGAATCGGCGTCCCGTCGCTCGCCGAGAACTGCCAGTGCGACGTTGTCGTGCTCCTGTCGAGGAGACTCGAGAGGTTCTGCGGCGTTCCTCCCTCGGCGGCAAGCACGACCGCTGTCAAAGGCTTCAGCACGAGGTCGGATTCGCGTCTGTCGAGCAATCGGCACAGAGCCACGTTGACCGCTTCGATCGTCAGCTGTCCCTCTACGGAACGGACCAGGAACGCGGGCTCGGGGATGGCGGCGAACAAGTCCTGGTAAAGGCTGGAACGTTCGCGACCGGAGCGGATCGTGCGCATTCGCCGGGAAGATACAAGGACGACCGCAACGACGCAGACGACTCCGGCAAGCATCAGGAGCACCGTACGGACGATGACACCAGGGTCGGGTCGGGTCGCGGTGCCGAACCACTTGTTCTCGAGTTGTGCGAGGATGCCACTGCGCCGCAGGTCCGAAAGCGTCCTATTGAACGCCGGCAGGAGGTCCGCCGCGCCAGAGCCAAAGGGAAACGCCAACGGCCTGTATCCCGTCAGATAAGGGTTCAGGGCTGTTCCCGGAAGCATGATGATCTGACCAGCATAGGTGCGATTGATGGTGGCGCGGGCATTGAGGGCATCGTGGACGGCCGCGTCGGCGGATTTGTCGACAAGCGCCTCAAACACGGGGTCCGACGTCGCATAGCGAGTGATCTTGATAGCGTAGCCCTGGTCTGCGTTGAGTGCGCTTACGTAGTCATCCGATGCGGTGCCGCTCTTGACAGCAACAGTGCGTCCCCTCAAGCCTTCTGCGTTGTGAATGGGACTGCCGTCCAGCGTGGCGATAACGAGGCCTGACGTGAGATACGAATCCGAGTAGGCAAACCGTTCAGCCCGCGCTTGCGTCCAGAAGATCGAGCCGGCGCCGATGTCGGCTGTCCCTCGTTCGATGCTGTCGAGTTCCTCGGCGAACGAAACGACTTGGTAACGCACCGTCCAGCTGTTCAGCGAAGAAATCAAGTTGATGAGATCGATGTCGAATCCGACAAGTGCATCGCCACGCCGGAATACGAATGGTTCATAGAGGTTGGCAAGCACGAGCAGGTCTCTCGGGGTTGTCGTCGCGACGCAGGGCGGCGTCGGACTAGACAGCAGGAGCGTGAGAACAAGTACAACGACGAACGAGCAGACACCGCGCCCGATGACGCAGCGACGCGAAGCCTTCTTTCGGTCGGTGTACAGTGGTCCAGGCATGTCTTTTCGGCGATAGAGCTGCATTGGCTAAGAATATCTGAATCGCCCTGTGTGTAAAGCCGAACGCCGCAGCAGGGTGTGCTGCTTCCTTCCGTTGCGAGGTCGACGACGCATCGCCGAACGTCGTCCGCGCACGTGGGCAGGGTCGCCAGCAAGATGTTGACGAATGGGTGGACTGCTGGCACACTGAATGGCCGGTGACCAGAACGGCCGGCGCATGGAGGTCCTGTGGAGCAACGGATGAAGCTGATAGTGACCGACCTGGATCAGACACTGCTGGACCACACCAAGAGTATTCCGCCAGGCGTCGCTGAACGGATTGCCACGGCGACGTATGGAAGGGCTCGGTGCACGATCGCGACGGGGCGGGACCTGGAGCGGACGCGGGGGTACGTTCAGCAGTTGGGCTGGGAGGGCACACCGGTCATCGTCGAACAGGGGGCGGTCGTCGCCCGAGCGGAGACAGGCGAGATTCTGCTCGAGCGGTTCTTCAATGCCAGCGACATTGCGGCACTGGGGACGTTTCTCCTGTCTGTGACGATTCCGCTGAACGTTCTGGTGTTTCGGCACAGCCAGCTGTTGGCGTTTCGTACTGCCGGCTCTCCCTGCTTCTTTGGAACGGACGCGATTGTCGACCTCACATCGCAGATGCGCCTGCTGGAGGAGATCCGGGCAGAAGACATGGCCGGTGTCCACAAGGTTTCTCTGCGTTGCCTGCCCCCCGACCTGAGCCGGCTCCAGGAGCTGATATCGCAACAGTTTGCTTCGTCGATGGACATCGTCAAGGCTGACGTCGATTTTCTCAATGTCCTGCTACCGGAGGTCAACAAGGGAACTGCCCTTCAGTGGCTGATGAACGAGCTTGGCATCGAACCAGGGCAGGTCATGGCCATCGGCGATTGTGAGGCCGACGTGCCGATGCTGAGAGTTGCGGGTGTCCCCGTAGTGGTCGCGAACGCGGACGAGGCAACACGAAGGTGCGCCCGGTACGTCGTTCCCAGCAATGAGGAAGGCGGAGTGGCGGTGGCGGTCGAACGGTTCATGGCAGGGGAGTTCAGCACATGACGGACACAACCAACGGAAGATTCGTCGAGACTTTTCGCGACATCAGTATTCTGAGGCGGGGGAACGGCTTTGTCGTTTCCGCGTGTGATTCGCTCGGAGGGATCGGCTCACTGCCAGCGGATGTCGTTCGGGCGTCCAATGAAATCTGCGGTGCACTGACCCTGAGAGTGTGTCTCAATGAACTGGCGGCCGTCGGCGCTGTCCCACAGCTCGTCATGTCGCTTGTATCCGACGCGTGGGAGCCGACGGGACGAGAGATGCTGAAAGGCATCCGTCTTGAACTGGAGGAGGACGGCTATCCGGACGTTCGGGTCAGCGGGAGCACGGAGGAGAACGCACGGACGACGATGACGGGTCTGGGGATTGCCGTTACGGGATGGTGCGATGCCCTGCGGTGGAGGCAAACACTTCCCGGAGACCGTCTGTATCTCGTGGGGATGCCACGGGTAGGCACGGAAGTGCTGGAACATGTGAGTCAACTGCTGTGCCCGTCTGTCATCCGCGAACTCCTGGCGAACGAGGCGGTCGGCGACTTTATCCCATGCGGCTCCCGAGGCATCCGGCACGAAATCGGCGTGCTGGAGAGAGAAACGGGAACAGAGGCGAGAGTTCAGGCTCCCGGGTGCATCGACCTCGACAAGTCGGCGGGACCGGCGACGTGCGGCATCGTCACCGTGCACGGTCTGCTCGAGTCGTGCTCTCTCGAGGTCACGGCGATAGGTTCTGTAGAGGTACGCTCGTGAGGCCGGGAGCGACGGAAACGTGACGAACGAGGAACCTTGACGCCCCGGACTTCGTCTGTATAGTAGCAAGGCTTCACGCACATTGACATACAGGAGGTGCCTCATGAACTATGAGAGCATGCTGAACAAAGCCACTCGGCCCATCGAGAAGAAGCGGCGCCCGCGTCCTAGACCGGCGAAGATCCGCCACCTTCAGAAGCAGCAGAAGCTGTGGATGGCCAGCAAGATGAAATGGCGCAAACCCGGTACGAAACCAGGATTTGCGCCATTTGCATTGCTAAACCTGGTGTGTCGGTGACCTGAGGCCTGCGTCGACCAGCGCACGGTATCGGCCGGCCTGGCCCATCAGCTTCTCATGCGTACCCTGTTCGACGATCTGCCCACCTTCAAGCACGTAGATCACGTCTGCGGCTTGAATAGTGGAGAGGCGGTGGGCGATGACGAGGGTCGTGCGGCCGCGCATCAGGCGTTCAAGAGCTTCCTGAACCTGCTGTTCGTTCTCGGCGTCGAGTGCGGACGTCGCCTCATCAAGGAGAAGCACCGGCGCGTCCTGAAGGATGGCACGGGCAATCGCGATACGCTGCTTCTCGCCTCCGCTCAGGTTGTGTCCCGACTCCTCGAGAACCGTCTGGTACCCTTGGGGAAGCTGCACGATGAAGTCGTGAGCGTTGGCAGCCCGCGCGGCGTTCTCGACGGCTTCCTGGCCGGGATCAGGCATGCCGCCAACAATGTTCGCGTACACCGTATCGCTGAACAGGAACGCGTTCTGCGGAACGTAGGCGAACGAATGTCGCCATTCCGCGAGTGGAGTCTCGTAGATGCTGCGGCCCTCCAGGGCGATCGAACCGGCACGAGGCTGGTACAGGCCGAGCAGAAGCTTGAACAGCGTGCTCTTCCCACCGCCCGAAGGACCGACAACAGCGGCGGTTGTGCCTCGTTCCACGTCGAAGCTCACGTTCTGGACGATATCGGCTCCCCGGTCGTAGCCGAATGACAGGTCCCGAACGGTGATGCCATTGCCAGGAACTGGGTTCCCGGCGGTCGTCGAGACAAGGCGTTCCGGCTCTTTCTGCAGGTCCATCAGCTCCAGCACACGCCGGCCGGAGACCAGCTTGACCTGCAGGTCCGCGAGCGTCCGGGCTGTCGTTGTGAAGAGCAGCGTGACGCCGTTCTGCATCTGGATGAGTGCAATGAGCCGGGGAACGAAGGCGACGTCGGCGACGGAGCGCAGTGCGCCGTAGACGAGCAAGCCTATGGGAGCAAGCAGGGAGAGCGGATCGGTCGTGGACTGTATTGCCTCGGTCGTGGCAAGGCGGACACCTGCACTCTGCTGATACCGGCTGACTTGCAGCACCTTGGCAGTCATCCATTCTGCCAGGTTGAATGATCGGATGACCGTTGCCCCCTGGGCTACCTGGCTCATCCGGGACAAGAAGGACGCCTTCTGGTCCTGCAGGGCGGCGCCCTGTCGTTTGAGGGGCTTCATGACCGCCACGCTGACGAGCAGAGTCAGTGACGCAAGGCCGATGATGATGAGTCCCCCTCGCCAATCGATACACACGACAGTGACGACTGAACCCAGCCCATAGAACAGCGCCAGCGACAGGCTCTGGATTGTCCCCGTGTACATTTCGCTGACTTGTGCCATGTCATTGTTCATGCGGGACAGCACGTCCCCAGAGTCGCGTTTCTCCAGCTCGGCAAGGGTCACGGCGTTGACAGCGGCAAACAACGCATTGCGAATGCGGTACTCGATTCTTGTCGCGCCTGTGATAAGGGCTCTGGCCACGAATGAAATCGAGACGGAAGAGAGGATGGCAACGCCGAGAAATAGCAGAGTAGAGCGCGTAAGCTGTGCACGATTGGCTTCGACGAGGCTGGCAGACAGCTGAGCGAGCATCAAGGCGAAGAGGCCGTTGACCCCGAGGTTGACGAGACCGAGGCCGACGACACCCCGGAGGTACTGTGCGGCAACCGGCTCGCCAAATCCCACCAGGCGTCGCAGTGTCCTCATATCAGACATTGTCCGCCCCCTTGGACTGTTGCAGTTTCCACAGTACTGCGTACTTGCCCCCGGCTTCGAGAAGGCTCCCGTGCGTGCCGTGTTCAACGATCCTGCCTTCATCGAAGACGTAGATGACATCTGCGTCACGAATGGTGGTCAGCCGGTGTGCCACTGCAATGACCGTCTGGTCTGGACGACGCTGTACCATGTCCGCGTAGACTTGGCGTTCGAGTTCGTTGTCCAGAGCCGAAGTAGCCTCGTCGAAAACGATGACGGGGGCGTCCTTGATGAAAGCGCGTGCCAGTGCGATGCGCTGTCTCTGTCCGCCGGAGATACGCCCGCCGGCTTCTCCGACGGTCGTATCGAGACCGTGCGGAAGGGTGTCTGCGAATTCGGCAGACGCTGCGTGCAAAGCGTCCGTCACCTGCTGTACGGTAGCGCCGGGACTTCCGGCTTCCACATTGACAGTGACACTGTCATCAAAGAGGAAAGCCTCCTGGTCGACAAGAGCGACGTTCCGGCGCAGTTCGGCGAGAGACCACTCGCTCGTGCGAAGGCCTCCGACAAGTGCTTCCCCCGTGTCCGGCTGGTAGTCGCCGACGAGAAGACGCAGAACCGTCGACTTTCCCGAGCCGCTGGCTCCGACGAGAGCCACCTTCTGCCCGCGCGCCACAGACAGCGTTACATGATCCAGCGCCAGGCCCGGTTCACCGGGATAGGAGAATGTGACATCGCACAATTCGATGAGAGGATGCGTCTCCATGGAACCGACCGCCCCGCCGAGTCGCTCCAGGGGTGTATCAAGCAGTTCGGTGACTCGGTTGGCAGCGGCCGCATTCGAGCGAATGCTGCCGAGCAGTCGAGGCATGTCCTGGATGGGAAAGGAAAGGTAGTTGACCAGTTCGACAAACGTGAAGAGCAGGCCGAAGCCGATGGTCCCCGCAAGAACCATGTACCCGCCTACCGCGAAGACTGCGACGAACGGAGCCAGCGAGAGGGCGGTGCCAATAGAATAGAGCTTGCTGACCTGGCGAACGGCCACGAGCGAACGCTCCAGCCACGTCGCCATATGCGAACCGTAGTGTGACATCATCGAATCGTTCATCGTCAAGGCGCGCACGACCTGGGCTCCCGAGACAGACTCCCTGGCAACGACATTCGCCCTTCCAAGCGCCTCCTGGGATGCTTTCTTCAGTCCCCCCAGCGGCTGGCTGAGTGCCGAGGCGACGACGAGGAGGACGGGAGTCACGGCGACGGAGACGAGCGTGAGGAACCAGTTGCGGGACAGCATGTACGCGGCCGCGAGCACAGCGCTCAACAAGCCTGAGGCGAAGGATAGCAGGTCGGTGCGGACAAGCTGCTGGGTGAGCGCCATGTCGCTGGACATCCGCGACATGATGTCTCCCGAATGCTCACGCTGGATCGCAGTCGCAGTTGCGTGTGTCAGCCGAACCGCGATGCGATCTCGCAGGCGCCTCTGCAGGCGTTCGCTGAATGTTCCCGCGCAGAGCTGGCCAAGGAACGTCGTGACGACGATTGAACTGCCGATGACGATTGCACTGACCATAACAGGCAGCAGCTGAGCACTTCCGCCCTGTGCCACGATGAGGCTGAGTGCGCGTCCCAGGACGTCGGCACCTGCAATCGCAGCGACGGAACCGGCGACGGCAAAGAGCGCTGCAGCAGCAAACAGCCATGCCAGTGATCCTGCTTCCCTGAACAAGCGTCTCATGCCGGAGTGTCTACCAGGAGACCGAGTATCTGCCGGGTCCAAGGCGTTTGACGATTGACGCGCCGGCCAGTTGACGGGCACTTGCCATGGCGTTTGCAAGACAGATGCCCAGGTCAGGGAAGCGGCCGGTGTCGCCTTGTACGGCAATCTCGGTGTCGGAGAGGACCTCGAAACTCCATGCCTGCCGGTTCATGGCAGAGGGCGCAAGCCGGGCGGACTCCAGCACGGTAAGCAGCCGGGGTGGCGAATCCCCCGGGATGCCCTTCGGGAAGAGCTGTTCGACGGACTTGCGGGTATGGCCGCGAGAAACCGCCCCAACGAGCGCAGATCGAAGACCGGGTGTTGCGGGCCGGCCGACTGTGATCGAGCACGGGCTTCCGGGAAGGCGGTACAGACCGTACCAGCACGTTCCCCAGTCTCGGGCGAGCAGTGCGAGAACGATTTGCTGTCCACGGTATCCGTATTCGACAAGTTCACTCTCGGTGGCGCCGCACTCGGCATACAGGAGAGCGCTGGACCCCATGATCGATCGGTCGGCCAGCTTCCAGTCGAGAGGGATGGCGGTATCGAGTGGCACGGCGGATGCGATCGCTGAAGCGATGTCCTTTCTGTCGGCGTCGGTCAGCGGATGATGCTCGTAACTGCGGGCCGAACGGCGGGTTCGGATGAGACTGACGTAGTCAAGTTGTGAGTCCACCTAGCCCCCCTACTTCAACGACGGCATGCGGATGCCGTGGTCCCTGGCGAACTTGATCGCCTTGGGATAGCCGGCGTCCGCATGGCGAACGATGCCCATGCCCGGGTCATACGTGAGGACCCGGGACAGACGCCTGGCAGCTTCATCGGTGCCGTCGGCGACAATGACCATGCCGGCATGGATGGAGTAGCCGATGCCGACGCCGCCTCCATGATGAACCGAGACCCATGTGGCGCCGCCGATGGTATTGAGCAGGGCATTCAGGATCGGCCAGTCCGCGATGGCGTCACTGCCATCCATCATCTTCTCTGTCTCGCGGTTGGGTGATGCGACGGAACCGCAGTCGAGGTGGTCGCGGCCGATGACGATGGGTGCGCTGATCCTGCCCGATTTGACCAGGTCGTTGATGAGCAGACCAAAGCGTTCGCGTTCGCCGTAGCCGAGCCAGCAGATGCGTGCCGGGAGTCCCTGGAACTGCACCTGGTCATGCGCCATCCTGATCCATGCTGCAAGGTGCCGGTCATACGAGAATTCGCGGAGGATGACCTCGTCGGTTGTCCAGATGTCCTGAGGGTCGCCCGACAGGGCTGCCCACCGAAACGGGCCTTTGCCTTCTTCAAAGAGCGGCCTGATGTACTTCGGCACAAACCCGTCGAACGCGAATGCATCCTGATAGCCGTTGGCGAGAGCCTGACCACGGATGTTGTTGCCATAGTCGAAAACGAT
>JAUSAI010000152.1 GCA_030652945.1 Caldisericota bacterium
CCACAGACATGCCACGCAGCAGTGTCTCATGGTCAACTGCTTCACCGACTACGTTCTGCAGCCGCTGTACATGTCCCGGGGCATCAGCTGGCACACGTCCGCCGGGGAACAGGTAACCGTTGCCTTCCACACCTCTCATCCCCGCGTCAGGACGCCCATCCATTCGCTTGGTATTCCCGTCCGACCGGCATTTGAAGTCATCCACACCAAACAGGAGGCTCGCGCGCTTCTGGGGCTGCCGCAGGATGTCCCCGCCATTCTTGTCATGGGCGGCGGACTGGGACTGGGTCACATTGTCGAGGTGTGCGATGCACTGACTTCCTGTCCTTTGAGAACACCTGCTACCATCGTGGCTCTGTGCGGAACGAACGCCGACGTGCAGGAACAGGTCCATCGTCTCGCCCGGGCCAGAGCCTCCGTATGCGAGGTGCGGGCTGTCGCCTGGACCGATCAGGTGCCCCTCTGGATGCAAGCGGCGGATTTGCTCGTCAGTAAGGCGGGGGGCGTCACCATCGCCGAGGCTGCTTCCGTTGGGCTTCCTCTGCTCATCTACCAACCACTGCCCGGACAGGAAAATGCGAATGCCACGTTCCTCACAGTGCACGATGCTGCCGTGTTGGCGGAAGGACCGGAACAGCTGCTGCAGGCAGTGGACATCCTGCTGTTTTCTCCGCGCGGACCCGAAGTCGCCCGCCACCTGCGTCAACTAGGTCTGCCGCATGCCGCAGAGAACATCGTCCAGCGCATCCTTCAAGATACGCATCCCGTTCCACCAGGAGAGTCCTTGTGAACAACGAATTGCTGCCCCCATGGGCTCGTTCACTCCCAAAGCACTTTACTGCATCAGGCTTCGTTATCCAGGATGGGCGCATCCTCCTCGTCAACCACCGCAAACACGGCGTCTGGATTTACCCGGGAGGACATGTCGAGCCGGACGAGACAACGGATGAGGCATGTCTGCGGGAGGTGCTGGAAGAGACGGGCATCCACTGCCGCATCGTCAGCCCACGCGATGAGTCGCTGGGAGAACCAGAGGTCGTGGAAGTGCTGCACATCCCCTGGATGGTATTGTGTGAACGCATTCCCGCTGGCAACGATCAGCCCGAGCACTGCCACATCGACTATGCCTACGTCTGCGAGCCACTTCCTGGCGAGAGTGGACTGCTCGCCCAGGATACACGGGAGACCAACGGCATCGGCTGGTTCAGCCTGGCGGAGCTCGTATCGCTGGAGCTGTTCCCCGACTTTCGCCGCCAGACAGCGAAGCTCCTCACCGACTATCCGGTGTGGAATGTCTCGGCCGGCAACTCCTGCCGGCGCTGAACTACACTAGTACCAGCGCACAACGTCGGAAAGCGGACGCCTGGGACGTGCCTCCGGATGCTCAGCCGGATACCCCAGTGCAACAGCCGCCATCAACTGCCCTGGCTCGCCCAGCCACTCGGCGAGCTGCTCATACGCTGAGAACACGTCGCAGATCCACAAGCTCCCGAGTCCCGCGTCCTGCGCCGCCAGCAGCATGTTCTGGATGGCTGCTCCAATCGACTGAACGTCCACGGTGCTGAGATACATCTCGTAGGTGGAGTGTGCCGCCCACGGATGCATGCCCATCGGATTGAAGACGAAGATGGTGACCGGAGCCTTTCGCATGATGCGCGTCGTCCACAGTGCACTGCCAGTCTCGATATGCTGTTCCCGTGCTTGCTCGATTCCCGAACGCATGCAGCGTATCATGGCCGCTCTCTTTTCCTCGCCAGCCACCACGACGAAGCGCCACGGCTGACGGTTCTTGCCGGACGGTGCCTGTATCGCCGCAGTCAGGACACTGTTGACGACTTCCTCGGGGACAGGGCGATCCTCGAACCTGCGGATGCTCCGGCGTGCCGCTATTACCTCACGTGTCTCCATCCCATCTCCTTCCGTACAGACTATACAGCCGCACAGCACAGGGTGTCAGCACCAGGCCTTGTCGTCCTGTCAGTGTACCCAGCCATTCCCGTTTTGCGAGCGCTGTGAGGTTGAGCGCAACTGCGCCCATCCTATACTGCTGCCATGAAGATACGGGTGGCGAGCTGGAACGTGCGTGGACTGCCCTGTCCGCAGCGGCAGATATGGCTCCTTGCGGATTGTCATCTCGACATCCTGCTGCTGCAGGACGTGTCGCAGCGCGCGACTGATGCCATCAGTAGCAGTGGCCACTGGAAGAGCGTTGCCACTTCGCTGAACTCCGGTCCGCACCCGCAGGCGGGATGTCTTGTCGCAGCGCGTGCTGATTGGCAGTTCACCGATTCAACTGGTATCCCCGGAGATGCCAGCTCGTCACGGGCGCTGGCCGTCTCGGCTGTCAACCATGGTGTCGCCGTGACCCTTGTCTCCTGCTATGCCCCGACCAATGTCGGTCAGGGAAGGAAGGAGCGGCCCGGCTTCTTCAACGCCTTGGCGGACTGGTTGTCCGCGCTTTCTGCTCCGTTCATGCTCGGTATCGACGCGAACGGACCACGCACCGATCATCCCGACATCACCCGTAACGAATGGTGGGTACCCGAGGAGTCTTCGGTGCTGGGGGTGGAAACTCCAACAGAAGATGCGCTCCGTCGTTGGTATGACGATCATCCTGACGCTCTGCGGCGCCGTGTGCAGTACTATCCCCGCGGTCCCCTGGCTGATTCCTATCATCGCGGCCGCAAGGGCAGGTTCGTCCGCAGTCGCTACGACAGCATCCGCATCTCGCCTGGCATCATCGTCGAGGAGGTGAACTACCTGTACGACGAAGCCTTGGTTGCCGGCAGTGACCACGCGCTCGTGGTCGCGGTCCTGGCTGTCACCGACTGACTCGCCACAGACAAACCCGCCGGCTGGGGTGTCGGCGGGCGGTTGTGGTCATGTATGGTGGAGGTGGCGAGAGTTGAACTCGCGTCCAAATACGCCAAAAGCAGTGTTACTACAGGTTTAGTCGTCTATTGGGTTTAGCCCGCGGCCGGGAGGCGACGCCCAGCGTTGCGCGATTCCCCGTTTGCTACTCTCAAGCAAGGAACGGGGACGACCCTCGCCATCGAGACCCCTATGCACACGCCCGGACGAGCCCAGGGATGGACGACTCGCCAAGACGCTAGCCGCGCTTAGGCAGCTAGAGCGTAATTTGTGTTGGCTTGTTTTTTTTGGCAGATGATTTGAGAGGCCAACTGCCGTCCTCTACCTGCAACACTACCCCTCACGTATCTGTCGAACCCCAGCACCCCCATGCGAACGGAATCCTGCACCCATAGTATAACGCAAAAGCACCCGCAAGAGGTGAACCCGCGGGTGCTTGATCATGCATCGGGAAGCCTGATGTTCCGGCCCCACTGCTACTGTTGCTGCTTTCTCTCCTCCATTGTCAGCGTCTCAATGATGTCGTCGACCTTGAAGTCATTGAAATTCTGCAGTCCCATGCCACACTCGTAGCCTTTGAGGACCTCTTTCGCGTCCTCCTTGAACCGCTTGAGCGACGCGATGCTGGAGTTCGCATAAACGACAACCGAGTTGCGGACGACGCGAGCCTTCGCCCCACGGATGATCTTCCCATCCTCCACGAGACATCCGGCTATGGCGCCGACCCCAGTGATCTTGAAGACGTCCTTGATGCGGGCGCGTCCCTGTACTACCTCCTCAAACACGGGCTTCGTAAGTCCGGTAATCATCGCCTGGATGGAGTCTTCCAGTTCGAAGATGAGGTCGTAGGTGCGAATCTGTACTTTCTCAGTTGCAGCCACCCTGAGCGCTTCCGCCTGCGGCACGACGTTGAACCCTACGATGACCGCATTGCTGGCGGAGGCAAGCAGAACATCCGACTTGGTGATACCACCTGTGCCCTCATGCAGGATCTCCATGGGCACAGTCCGGATCTTGACCTTCTTGAGCTCAAACTTGACAGCGTCGAGCGTAGAGAGGGCGTCGGCCTTGAGAATGAGTGTCAGCTTCTTCTTCTCGGCCGCTGCTTCTTCCAGGAACAGGTCATCCAGCGACAGCGGCTTCTTCTGTTCGCTCGCAAGGTAATCAAGACGTTCCTTCTGGCGCTTCTGGCCGATCTCGACGCGGCACGCCTCTACATCTTCGATGGTGAGGAAGATCTCTCCCGCCTCAGGAAGGTCGGAAAGTCCCATGACCTCCACGGCGATGAGAGCCCTTGCCTCCCGTACATTTGTGCCAGCAGCATCGCTCATCCGCTTGACCTTGCCTGCACAGTCGCCGACGCGAATGTCGTCACCCACCTTCAGTGTTCCGGTCTGAACAAGAAGACGCGCCAAGACACCGATGTTCTTGTCGACGCGCGCTTCGATGACAGAACCCGATACGTCAGCTGTCATACGCGTTCTGTAAGCCGCCATCTCGGCTTGCAGGAGAATCATGTCAAGCAGCTCCTCAACTCCCTTTCCTGTCTTGGCGGACACCGGCATGAAGACTGTGTCTCCGCCCCAGTCATCGGGCTGCAGGCCGCGGTCGGCCAGTTGCTGTTTGACGCGCTCGGGGTTGGCCTCGGGCTTGTCTATCTTGTTCATGGCGACGATGATGGGGACTTTGGCTGCCCGGGCATGGTCAAGGGCTTCCAGCGTCTGCTCCTTGACTCCCTCTTCGGCTGCAACGACCAGGATGACGACGTCGGTGACCTGTGATCCCCTGAGCCGCATAGACGTGAAGGCTTCATGTCCCGGCGTATCGATGAAGATGATCCTCTTCCCGTGCGCCTCGACTTCGTATGCACCGATCTTCTGAGTAATGCCACCCTTTTCGCGTGCAGCGACATTGGTTCTGCGGATGTAGTCAAGCAGCGTCGTCTTGCCGTGGTCAACGTGTCCCATGACGGTTACGACCGGTGGGCGCGGTGTGAGCGACTTCATGAAAGCTGCCGACGGTTCCACGTAGCTGGCGCCAAGTATGCGCGCGAGGTAGTTCGCCTCATCTGGCGTCAACAGACCACACTCCCTGACCGGTACACCACTCTTGAGCATCAGGGTATAGAGGTCGTGGGGTTTGACGTCGAACGTGTGCGCAAATTGGGCATATGCCACCGAATCTGAAAACGCTTTTGGTTTCTCTACGACGATGGCCGGCTCCGGCTGAACGGCTGTTTCCTTCTTTGCAGGTTTGGCCTTCTCGGCCTCGGGGATCTTTGCGGGCTTGTGTCCAGGCTTTTCGGCCTTGGGCTTCTGGGCTGAGTTCTCCTTGTCGACCAGTTCCCTTACGAGGGTGGCAGTCTCGTCATCAATAGTACCCACAGCCCCCTTGGCGGGAACGCCCAATTGGCTCAGGACCTCCAGCATACGGACGGTACTGAGCTTGAGCTCTTTCGCGAGTTCATAGATTCGTACTTTCTTCATGTGTCTCACCTGCCTCATGGGTCAGGGCCGCCTGCTGCTGCCCGCCTTCATCAACCTGTACAAGTTCTACGCTGGCGTCCACAAGGCGTTCGACAAGCCGAACGTTGACGCCGCTCTTGCCAAGAGCCACGGGGAATGCCTCGGCAGTCGCCCGTACGACGAAACTCCCGTCTGCCCGCCGTTCTGCATCGACGACCTTGGCGGGGCTGAACGCGTTGACAACATACTTCACGGGATTCTGGTCAAACCGGACGACGTCAATGTGCTCAAACGCGATTTCACGCGAGACCGCGCGAATACGCGCACCCATAGGGCCGATGACAGCGCCTACCGGATCGATCTTTGGGTCGCGGCTGAACACGGCGACTTTGGCACGCGAACCTGGTTCGCGTACGATTCGCTTGACTTCGACCAACCCGGACCCGACCTCCGGCACCTCCAGCTCCACAAGACGCTGTATGAAATCCGGATGCGCACGGCTCAGCAGTACACGCGGTCCTTGCGGCGATTTGTCTACCGACAGGATGAGCGCTTTCGCGACGCCCTGGAAGCGCAAGCGTTCGCCAGGAATCTGCTGGTCGCGGGTCAGAATCCCTTCACACCGTGCAAGGTTGATGAGCAGCCCCTCCTTGTTCTGGCGAAGCACTTCGCCGTTGACGAGAGTGCCCACCTGTGAGTGGAACCGTTCATAAACCAAGTCGTTCTCACGCTCCCGAATCTTGTCATCGATGAACTTCCTCGCCTTGACGACGACGGCGAGCGGGAGCTGTTCGATCTTCACCTGCACCAGCACCTCGTCGCCGACCTTTGCCGCCGGCTCCACTTTGCGGGCGTCTTTCAGTATGATCTCACTGTCGCTGTCCGTCACCTTCGCGACAACCATCTTGCGCGAATAGAGACGCACCAGGCCGGTCCCGGTGTCCGCCTTGACCATGAAGTTGTCCTTCTGGAACTGTTGCTGGTATGCCTGTTCGAAGGCTTCCTTGATAGCCGTTACGATGTAGTCTCTGGAGATGCCGCGCTCCTTTTCCAGCTCGTAGATGGCGCTTTGAATTTCATCCCTCACACACACCTCCCAGTATCTCGTCCCACAACGAGATCTTCGTCACCTGTCGCTCGTCCAGCGCTCGGTCGGCACTTCCAACCAAAAGGTGGAGGGTTGTCCCATCCAGCGCTCCCAGGATCCCGACGATGGGATCCGTGGTTTCCCCGGTCGTTACACGCACAAGACGGCCGGCAAATATCGTCAGTTCTCGCTCAGTCTTCAACACGCGGTCCAACCCTGGGCTGGTGACTTCGAACGCCGGCACATCATCACTGCTGTAGCGTGAGGCAAACGCACGGCTGATCCCGCGACTGGTTGCCTCCAGTTCATCCACCGTGATGTCATGGTCCGGAACCATCAGGACCACGCTGACCATGCCATCAGCCTGCTCGATAGCGACCAGCGTTGCGCCGCCCTTGCCGACCTCTTCCTGCACGATGTCTGTGAATCTCTTGTCCATGTCGCGCTCTCCGTTGCAGTAACAAAAAAAGCGGACCGCTTGCGCGCCCACTTTTCAGGTTCCTCAATATGAAACGCCCGGAAGCACTGCTCCCGGACGTCATGCCGCTCAGTTCACTGTCGCGTTCACGACATTACGAATCCTATTATACGGGAAAAACCACGCATGACAACCTCGATTGCGTTTACAATCCCTGGCCGCTACCTATGAGTAGTCAATGGCTTCTTTGCCGAGCAGTTTCGTCAATTCGCCGAGTAGCATCGTCGACATCGCCACCCAGTGCTTGTTGCTGATCTCCAGGCAATGGTTCCCGTCACCGTTGCTGTAGATGATGCGCCAGGGGTCGCGGCCCGCGTGGTGGTGGGCCACGTTCAGAATGCCGGCCAGCATCTCGCCCGCTACCTGTTCGTGGGTGAGGTGCAGTTTGAGGACGGGTTTCCGCGGGGATGCCTGGGGCGTCCCGCGCACCTGCTCGGGCGTGACGAAATCGATGAACTTCGTGGCATTCAGCGACAGCGCGTCCCCATCCAATCGGACGCGGGCTTCGAGGACAAGTGCTCCCTCTCGTTCGAAATGAGGCTGGAACTGCGACAGGACATAGTCGAAGATCATCAGCTCCAGCTTGCGGCTGTCGTCTTCGAACGAGCACTTGCCGTATGCCCTGCCCGCCTTTGACTTGGCAACTTTGGCTGCAGTGAGCAAACCCATGACGACAACAGAGTCCCCGTCCTCCTGGTCAGTAAGATCGGAGACGCGTTTCGCCCTGTACTTCCCCAGCAACTGTTCGTATTGCTGAAAGGGACTGCAGAAGCAGAAGAAGCCGAATGCTTCCTTCTCCATGGCGGCGGCCCCCGCCGCGTCGCATCCGCTTCCACTCGCAGGGACCGAGGAAACGGCATTGCCAAAGAGGTCCGTTCCCGTCTCGGCGACCTGTACTTTGGATGTCTCGCTGCCGAATCTTGCCAGCACCTGCACACGATTCTCGCCAAGACTGTCGAAGGCTCCCGCTTTGATAAGGCACTCGATAGACTTGCGGTTCGCCTTGCTGCCGCCGACGCGCCTCTGAAAGTCCTGAAACGTCGAGAATGCACGACTTGCACGCTCGTCCATGATATCGTCGATAGCCTTGGATCCGAGGTTCTTGATGGCAAGGAGCCCGAACCGAATTCCCTGAATGCCACCTGGCGTATCCTCCACGGCGAACAGCTTCTCTGATCTGTTGATGTCGGGCGGAAGGAGGGGAATGTTCTTGTGCCTGCACTCGGCGACCAGCTCCTTGAGCCGGTCTTCCGAGTCGATTCCTGAGTTCATGAGCGCCGTCAGATACTGGATGAGGTAGTGCACCTTGAGCCAGGCGGTGCGGTAGACCATGATGGCATAGGCGACCCCGTGGGATTTGTTGAACCCGTAGCCTGCGAAGAAGTCGATGAGCGCGAACACGTCTTCTGCGGTCTTCCTGGGAACCCCTCTCTCCACAGACTTCTCGACGAATGCTGCGCGCTGCTTAGCCAGCATAGCCGCCTTCTTCTTGGACACGCCCTTCCGAAGGATGTCCGCCTCCTGCATGGTGAACCCCGCCATGCGGTTGGCTATCTGCATTATCTGCTCTTGGTACACGATGATGCCATACGTCGGCTTCAGAATGCCCTCGATGCTCGGATGGAAGTAGTCTACCCTCTCACGTCCATCCTTGCGGTCGATGTACTTCTGAATGCCGCCGGCCTTGATGGCACCAGGCCTGTACAGCGAAATGATTGCGGTCAGATCCTCGATGGACGTTGGCCGTACGCCCGCGGCGACACCCTTCATTCCTCCTGATTCCATCTGGAAGACACCAATCGTGTCCCCCGTGCTGATGAGTCTGTAGACTGATGGATCCTCGATGTCGATGCGGGAAATGTCGACCTCTACACCTAGTTGCTGCTTGACCATCTTGATCGTGTTCTGAATGACACCAAGGTAGGAAAGGCCGAGAAAGTCCATCTTCAGGAGGCCAAACTCCTCTACGAAGTTCTTGTCCCACTGCGTGATGATGTTTCCGTCCTTGTCCCGCTGCAACGGCAGATAGTCAGTGAGCTCAGTGTCGGCGATGACCACGCCGGCCGCGTGCGTACTGAAGTTGCGGTTGACGCTCTCCAGTTTCATGGCGGTGTCGAACAGCTCCCTGACCGTCACGCCGCTAAGCTTCGAACCATCCTCGTACATGGTCCTAAGCTTCTCGACGGTCTCGAGTGACTGTTTCAGGTCGGTTCCGAACGGGATGAGCTTGGAGATCAGATCGGTCTCCTTTGGCAGCATCCCCAGCGCCCGGCCGACATCGCGAACCGCCTGCTTGGCTTCCATCTTGCCGAACGTCGCCACCTGCGCGACCGACGATTCGCCATATCGCTCTCGGACGTACTGAATGACCTCACCACGCCGTGCGTCCTCAAAGTCCATATCGATATCCGGCATCGAAATACGGGAGGCATTCAGAAAGCGCTCGAACAGAAGGTTGTACTTCAGCGGGTCTACTTCAGTGATGCCTGTTGCATACGCCACGATGGAACCGGGTGCGGAACCTCTCCCCGGTCCGACAGCTATTCCCTTCTGATGCGCAAAACGAGTGAAGTCCTGAACGATGAGGAAGTAGTCAACAAAGCCACACCCCTCGATGGTGTCGAGCTCCATGTGCGCGCGTTTCATGGCTTCGTCCAGCTGTTCTGGTGGATACATGCGCCGAACGCCTTCCATTGTCAAGCTTTCCAGCAGATTGCGGTTGAGCTCCGCGTCCCACGGCGTCATCTGCCCAACCTTGACATATCGGGGCAGGTGATAGGTGTTGAGCGGCATTTCCACATTGCACATATCGGCGACCAGCTGAGTGTTCTGAATGGCGTCGTTGTCCTCGGGAAGCCGGCCGCGCATCTCGTCCTCGCTCATGACATGGTAATAGGGGCCATTGAAACTCATCCGATCGGCGTCGCTCATCTTCTGGAGCGTCTGAACACAGAGGAGCACTTCATGTGCACCGTAGTCTTCCTTGTGCAGATAGTGGCTGTCGCACGTCGCGACAACTTCGGCTCCGATGCGCCGGGCGACGGTCCGCAAGATGGGCAAGGCTCTCTTCTCCGCGTCGATTTCGTGGTTCTGCAACTCGATGAAGTAGTTTTCGCGCCCAAAGATGTCCTGATAGCGTCCCGCTATGACACCAGCCCTGTTCTCATCGCCTGCTGCGGCTGCCTGCGCCACTTCCCCCTTGAGACAGGCAGACAGAGCAATGACTCCCTCGTGGTACCGCTGAAGTGTTTCGTAGTCGACCCGCGGTTTGTAGTAGAACCCTTCGAGATATCCAACCGATACGATGTGACTGAGGTTCTGGTAGCCCTTGTAGTCTTTGGCCAGAAGGACGAGGTGGTTCGGAAACCCGGCATCCTTATCCTTCTCCGTCCGGCCATTCGGCGCAACATAGACTTCGCTGCCAATGATGGGCTTGATGCCCGCCGCCTTCATCTTCAGGTAGAAGTCGAGGACACCGTACATGTTCCCGTGGTCGGTGATCGCGCAGGCCGTCTGCCCCATCTCTGCAACATGCGCCGCGAGCGGTTCGATCTTGTTCATGCCGTCCAGCAGCGAATATTCGGTGTGGAGATGCAGGTGGACGAAACTCACGGCGTCACCTCTAGGGTACCGGGAAACGCGCAGATACGCTTGACTGGTCGATGGACACAATCTCGACCTTCGCATCATACACGAAGTCGAAGAATGCAGCCGACTGCGCGTTGAAGACAATTCGTACGGGAACTCCGGCAAGTGAGTCTCTGGTGCCGACGGCGACGGTTGCTGTCGCTGTTACCGACTCCCCTTCAAACAGGAAACGTCCGCTCATGCCCCAGAGTTCGCACGGCTGTCCCAGCAAGGTTTCGGCCTGTGCCCTCTTCTCTATGGTGAAGAATCGCCCCGAGAACGTCGTCGGAAGCATGAGCAGGTCTTCGCATGTCTGCCTGAGGATGCGAGCGGCGGCGGCGGCGGTATCTCCCTTTGCTACATACGTGCCGTTCTCGAGAACATATCCGACCCCCCCTCGAAGCATGAGCGAGGACGAGGGATAGAGTGGATCTCCACTCGTAATCAACAGGTTCTCGCCACTCCTCACAACCTGCCCGTCGAACGAGTGGTCCTGGGCCTTCAGCGTCCGACGATAGGACGCTGCTATGACATATGACGGCAACCGGGCGGGCGACACAAGGTTCAGCAACTTCCCTTCCTGGAGAGCTATCTGCACCGAGGGTGCTGTGCTCCCCACCTTCATCTCGAAGGTGGCGTCGGCGAATCCCGGTCTGGTGACGCGCCCCGTGTAGCTTCCCTCTGCAAGGCCCTCGATGGCAAATGACCCGTCACTTCCCGTCGTCACGACGAGATTCCAGACCGTCACCGTCGCTCCGGCCAAGGGCTGGCCCCCTGCCGTCACCGTCCCTGTACCCAGGAATAGTGGGGCCAGCGTGACGGTTGGGGGGAGGCGCTGCAGATCGTCGACACTGAGAGACACCGCTTTGTATCCGGTGGCCTCCACCGTCAGCTGCGTGCGATCAACCTCCACCTGTCCGGCGATGACTCCTGCGGTGCCGGCCTCCAATACCGTCGTGCCGCTGGTCCCCGTGAAGGTTGCGGTCGCTGTGGCAACGGAACCCCCGGAGCGAGCTGACAGTACCTGGAGGGATACGGCGGTGCGCGGCGTACATCCAGTCAATGCAGCCAGGCATACCGCCACGATGAGACAAAGCGTCAGGGCCCGATTCTTCGAAGCTTGCTGCACCATGATCAGCTTCTGGGAATTCGCGTGATGTGTCCGCCCATTGTCGAGCGCGTGTCAAGGATGGAAACGAAAGCATCCGGCGCCATCTCGGACAGCGTCCGGTTAAGCAAGACGATGTTCCTGCGCATCGTTGTCGTCAGCAGGATAGTACGATTGCTGTCCATGCCAGATCCCGAGATCGTCGTGATGCCAAATCCGCGGTCGCGCAGATGATAGGCGAGCCGATACGCGTCACCGTTGGGGATGATGAGCCACGTCTGGTTTCCGATTGCGAGTTTCTGCTCCAGCCAGATGCCAAGCAGGGCGCCAACAGCATAGCCCAGAGCATATCCCAACATCTTGTAGATCGTCATGTTCGCAAGCACCTGAGAAAGCCCCACCAGATATACCAGCACTTCGCAGAACGCGAAGACAAAGGTGAGCAGGCGTCGACCCTTGACCAGGAAGTTCATGGTCAGCGTCTGGAGAGCCATGTTGACGAACTTGATCCCAAACACGAACAGGACAGACCAGGCTATCTCTTTGACCTGCTGCATGGCTTACCTCCTCAGCGCAGACATGCTCCAAGTATAGTGCGACGCTTCGTAGGCACAAGAAGACAGCGTCGACATCGCCACACTTGGTGCCTGGTCTTGAATTATCAGATATCTGTGGATAACATGAGAGTAGTGTGGACAACATGAGGTACACTACTCTTGGGGAGGGAACGTGTCTCGACCGCTGCGTATTGAGTACGAAGGCGCCGTGTATCACATCACTACTCGCGGAAATCAGCAACAGACGATATTTCAGGACGATGACGACCGTATGCAGTTTCTGGAAGACCTGAACGAGACGATACGTCGCTATGGATGGATCATCTATGCATGGTGTCTCATGGGGAACCACTATCACCTTGTCCTCGAAACCCCACAACCCAATCTGTCAGCTGGGATGCGGCAACTCAACGGACAGTATACACGCCACTGCAATAGACGACATGGTCGTGTGGGACACCTCTTCCAGGGAAGATTCGGTGCCGTTCTCGTCGAAAAGGACTCGTACCTGTTGGCAGTCTGTCGATACGCGGTTCTGAATCCAGTACGAGCCCAAATGGTCGTCTCTCCCGAAGATTGGCCCTGGAGCAGTTACTTGGCGACCGCGTCGGGTTCGTGCGGTCCTCACGGCATTCTGACTGTCGAACCCCTGTTGCGGATGCTTGACACCAACATTCCGCATGCTATGGATACCTACGTCGATTTCATTCGGTCCGGTATAGGGCGGCCGGGGATTGCCTCGAAGAAGGGTCCAGTGCAGGCAATCGGCTCTCCGTCATTTGTACGCGAGTTGGGAGAACGCCTGCTTCCGGCGGCATTCCATGCCTCGACTGCAGCGGCAGCTCTCGCAGCGACTCGCCCTCCCCTTGCCGAACTATTTGGGGCGGACGCTCGCCACTCACGCCTTCAATTGGGGTCACGCATTGTTGCGGCTTCGCACCTTGGCTACAAGTTGAGGGAGATAGCCGCCTGTCTTGGGGTTCACTACACAACCGTCAGTCGCTATCTGCATGCTGCAGAAGCTGCTGAAGCTTCGAGTCCATGACTCGAAGCTTCATGCTGGAGGAACTACCTCTCTATTAACAGGTTATCCACAGTATTGCATGATTTCAAGACCAGGCACCGATGGGGAGGCACCCGGAGACTACTGATTGGGGTTGAGTGGGATCACCAGCCAGCAGATGAGGTAGACGAGCACCCCGGTACCCCACGCCATGCCAAGCAGTGCCCATGCAATACGAACGATGGTCGGGTCGATGTCGAAGTACTCTGCGACACCCGCCGCGACGCCGCCAATGACCTGATTCCTGCGCGATCGGTACAGGCGCCTCGACGAATCATAGGAGGCACCAGTGCTCGTCGTCTTCTGCTGCTGAGCCTGCCCGCCGTTGTCCTGGATGGGCCCTTGTTGTGGTGACGGTGCTGGCGAGCAACTGGTGCACATGATTCTCCCGTCTACCAGGACGACCTCGTCCCGCGCAAGCGCTTTCCCGCACTTCGTGCAGATGCCGACTGCTTCTTCCTCGGGTCTCTCAAAACTCTTCATTTCTTACCTCCCTTGACGAGCACCGCTAGCCCAAGTACGAGAAACAGGATGCCAACGGCCGATCTCGTGATCATGGTAATCGTGTGTTGCGAGAACAGCTGCAGTCCCGAAAGGCAGACGACCACTCCCGCACACACAGTAAGCACTCCCCAGAGCAGGCTGTTCTTCGGCGAAACGCCCCCTGCATCGGTGCCGGGCGCCGCTGACAGCAGAATCGAGAGTCCTGCTGCGGCAATCGAAGCCCCTGCAAACATCGTGAAACTGAACCGCACGATACCAGTCGCCTGCAGCAAAACGATGATCCCGACAAACCCAAGGAGTGCACTCCAGAAAACGCCGTCGTGGCTACTTTGCTGGTATCCAGTGACGACCCCGTAGACCCCCAGGAAGATGACAAACGCGGCAAACGGCACAATCAGGCTGAAATTGTACCTCGTGCCGGGAAACGCCTGCAACAGAAAGTGGATGCCAAAGACGACGAGCAGAGCGCTCAAGGCTACGCGTCGGTCCAGATTGTTGTTGCTCACTACTGCACCTCCAGAAGTTGAATCTTGCCAATAGTACTATTGATGTCGACGAAAAGCTGATGTTCTGCCCCAAGAGATGCCGCCGTGTTGAAGAAGGACCGCGTACCTGATGAGCTCAACCCCGTTGCGGTAACACGTCCCAACACGCTCCCTATGCGAATCTCGGCCCCTGGCTTCGACGGAACGCGGATGACCCCGTCGCCGAGTGCGCTTCGGACGACCACGTCTCCGTGTCGCTCCAGCGCACCCGAAAGGTCGAGGTCATAGTTCCCGGCCACGCTTCCTATGATGAACTCCGAGAAGTTGAGGTTGCCAAGGCGCACTCCCCTGAAGTCACCTGCAATACCGTCCAAAGTCACGGAATCCACGATGGAGCCAGGGATGGACACATCCATTTCGAGAGCCGCCGAGGCCCCAGTGAGCCTCAGTACATGGAGTTGCACCCGATCCAGCAACATTCGCGCTTCACCCACAAGCGTCAGGACAAGAGTACCACCGGTGGGGACAGTAACCGTGATCTGGTTGGTGGCCCCGCCTACCGAACTGTCTACGCGCAACCCGACGGTGTGTGGACTGGCCCGGGTGTCTTCACGGAATCCTGCGGTGTCCAGCCGCACTGTCGTATGTTCCTGTGAGTTGGACTCGACGAAGATCTGCACGTTGTCGCCGACGACAGAAATGCCGCCCTCCATCGACGGTGAAACATCGAGGATTGCTCCCTCTTCATACGAGATCCCTCGTCGAAATCCGCCGGTCCGTGCATAGATTGTCACGAGGATGCTTCCAGAGAGAACGACGGCCGCAATCACCAGCGCAGTGACGATGCGGAGCCGCTGGTATGTGGCGGGTCGGAGATCAGTCATGTTGCCGTCCTGGCCGGCGCGCCGAACAGGCGCTCACTAAGCGCAAGACTGCTCACAACAAGTGCGCCGACGCTCACGAGTCCCGCAAGAAGGATTGCAGATCGCAGTTCACCAAGGTTCGGCCCCAGAATCACCTGAACGGCCTTCATCAGCAGAGGTGACTGTGTCGCAGTCAGATAGGCACCGAACATGAACAGCGCGATGAAGACCACGCTGAACAGCAGTGTCCCCACCAGAACCGCCACAGGTTCGCCATTTCGCATGGGATGCGACAGCAGCTTCCCGAGGATACTGCGAGAGGTCTCCTTTCTTGCCCGTTGGAGTTCCCATGCGTCAATCCGCTGCCAGACACCGCACGAGAATCCGGGGGGAACGTCGAGATCGTGGGGTAGTGAGAACGTTCTGGACAGAAGCTGTCCCAACTCATCGTCTGTCAGATACTGTGTCTTCATGCTGTACCTCTCTCGTGCCGGGCCTCTATCTGCTTTCTCAGCGCGGCGCGCGCGCGAAACAACCGCACCTTTGCTGTCCCCTCTGCTACTCCAAGACGCTCCCCAACAGCTGCGAGCGATAGTCGTTCGGCGTAGAACATCGTCAGAATCTCACGCTCGTCTTCTGCGATTCGTGTCATCGCCGTCACAACCTCCTGTTGTCTCCACTCGTCAGAATCCTCTTCTTCGGGTGCCGCCAGGATCTGTTCATCCGGAAGATCGCCCCCCTCGTGTCCCATCTTCCGCCAGTAGTCCACCAGACAGTTGTAGGCAATCGTCATCACCCAGGGGAGAAACGGACGGCTCCGGTCGTAAGAAGGAAACTTGCGATAGGCCAGAAAAAACGCCTCTTGGGCCATATCGGCGGCAGTGCTGCGATCTCTGGTCTTTGTCGCCAGGAACGCATATACGGGGCGTTCGCTCTCCGCCATCAGCTGAGCGAAGAGCTCGCGGTCAGCTACTGCATCCATCCACCTGCTCCTCTCCGCGGCTGATAGCTACTCGTCTTCACCTGACATACGACGCTCGGAGAAAGAAGGTTACAGGAGTATCAGCGCTCGCCCGGTCCGACTGCCTCCAGATACCCGCGTTCCAGCATCCACTCGAAGATCTTGCCGGCTTTGGCATACGAGTAGCGCTCCTCGATGTCCTTGTATCCCAGCTCCACCATCTGGTTGTCCTCGATCAGGAAAAGGAACTGGACAATGATGCTCCCTCCTTCGGGGGCATCGCGGTTCTTGTCGATGTGCAGGTTCAAGATGTCAAAGTGTGGAATATGATGTGGACTCACGAAACCTTCCCGCACGGCGTTCGCGATCTTCTCCTCCAGCTGCGCCGTATCGTGAAAGTCCTTGATGATGACCAGCGCGGCGTCGGCGTCGTACTCGATGTCACCACCACCCACACAGTTGAACATCGTCGGCCGTTCCTTTGAGCCTTCAACGTCCAGTCGGCAACCATCCTTGTCGAGCGATGAGACCGCCACGATGGGTGACTGCAGCTCTGTCGACAGTTGGGCAATCAACCCCGATACCTCGTCCACCTGCTTCTGCAGGCTCGCATACGGATTGACTGTGGGGACTTTCTGCAGGTAGTCGAGGAAGATTACGCAGCGTTCAGCGTGGTGAGTGTCCATGATCCCGTACGCAACGCTGCGAATGTGTTCGATCGTATCCTGCCGATCTCCCTCAAAGAGGTAGAGATAGTCCATGTACGACGAAGCCTCTTTGATGCCGCGATTGAACTTGGTCACCAGCTCCGAGCGTGTCCGGATGTCGCCCGTCTGGAGGACAAGCGGGTTGATCAGCGTTTCCTGCGAGAGGATGCGCGTGAGAAGAACTCGTCGCGTCTGTTCGTAGGAGTAGTAGAGAATCGGGATGCGTTCGTTGCGGGCAACCAGCGTTGCCATGCGGAGCATCAGGTTTGTCTTTCCGCGGCGCGGCGCCCCGCCAACGGCATAGTAGAACCCCGGCCGAAGCCCCGAGACTGCGAGGTTGAGGTTGTCGTACGGCGCGATACTGAGCCCCATGATGGAGGGTTGGTTCGGGTCCCTCGTGCGTACTTCTTCGACGTAGCGCAGCAGTTCCTCACGGATCGGTTCCTGCCTGCTCTGGGTCGAGAGACGAGTCACCTGTCGCAGCTGTTCGGTTATCTCCGCAGCAAAGTCCTCAACACGGCGACCCTGTTTCTCCGCGTCGGTAAATTCCTCGATACTGTCAGCAATAGAACGCAGCTTGCGCCTGGCTGCCCTGGTCTTAAGGCGATCGAGCATCTCTATGAGAGTAGTCAGATCCTCTCCGCCGGCGTCGAACAGCTGACCTGCCAGCACAACCGTTGATGCCGGTGCGTGACGCTCTTCTGCAAGAGAGACCGCGAAAAGGGGAAGGTCGACCTTCCCACTCTCCTGGCGGTGATTGGCGCAGTACCAGTGAAAGGAATCGTAGATCGTCCGGAGGTCCCCGTCCTCGAATAGCGTCGAATTGAGACCCAGCTTCTGCAGCTTCTCCAAGTGCTGTGGCGCTGCAAGTGCTCCCGCCACAAGGCGAAACTCCGTCCTATCTGTTGTCGACATCGGAACCCTCCTGTCTCTGGAATATCCTGCCCACATAGTAGCCATGGGGCAAAAAAGCAACAGCCCCGTTGATAGTCAAGCGAACAGCTGCGACAGAGGGCAGTTCCGTCAATGTGAGGCGCAGTTGTTCGACCAGCAACTCCTCTCCTGCTCGATCTGCGGGCATCGACGGAATCGAGATGCCGATCGAGAGGGTTCCTGTCCCCGCGTCGAGCTGCATAGTAGTCACCGTACTCTCGGCCGGAATGAGAGAGGATTCTCCTTCTGGTGGGAGCGTCAGCTGACCGATCGACCGAACAATCATGTCGTTGCGGCTGGTTGAGGCGTTTGCCTGCAGTGTCACCGTGAGAACCGGAAGAAGATCCCCATCCACAGTCACAAGGCGGTATCCGACGATTGCCATTCCTGCCTCTACTCGGCCTCCGAGGCGGTACAGCGGCAGCTGTGTGGACATGTGTCCAAAGAGACTTGAAACGGGGTTGCCCCCCACGGATACGCGCACGCCACTGACTCCTGACATTCTCGTCAGTGTCAGCACGAGACAGTCCAGCGCCTGCTGCTCTCGTTTCGCGTCGACTCCCACGTCCAGTACGTCCTGCACAAAGTCGACCGTCGCCATCTGCCCTGTCACCGTGACTCCGCGCAGGTAGTGCGGGGGAGGCAGCACAGTTCTCAACCCCTCGCGCATCGGCCCATCCATCAAAGAACGCGTCAACTGATATGCTGTCTGAGACCGAGTCAGCCCAGAGGGTACGGTTCTCGATTCGACGACATACTTTCCGTCTGCAGTCAGGAAATACAGATCCGCCAGTTGACCGTTGTCGGGCATCTCCCGAAACGGGACCAGCTCTCGTTGGGTCTTGACATACGAGAAGAACGTGCCGAGCGGGCGGCCTTCGACAGAAACCTCCACTGCCTGGACGTCAGGAAGGCTCAGAAAGGTGTTGACCAGCTGTCTATAGAGAGCGAGCTCTTCCACGAACCCCATGGGGCGCTGTTCCTTCGGCGTCGACGTGACAACCCGCAAAACACCAGTTTGGACCCATGCCGCTCGACGAAGTGCAAATCCCTCGGGGACCGCCGTCGCAAGTCCTTGCCCCTCTGGTGGAACACGCAGAAGCTCTAGTATCGCCCCGATTCTCTCCGTCCCGGCGGCAGGAAGGGGGACGGAGTGCGATGTCTTGACCGGCTCACGCGTTGTCTCATCCAGGTACCAGAGCTCCATGGACACGCTACGGCGGCTGGCAGTCCCGATACTGCCCCCGATGGCCAACGCGAACGCAAGGGCCAGGAGAAGAACCAGTACTCCCCAATCAGCGCGGTTCCTTCGGCTCCGCCTCTCGGCATATCCGCTACGAACAGGCATTTGCTTTCCAGCGTTTGTCGCACGTCTTCATTTCGTCTATACTATATCACATAAAGCACCGCCTGAGCGCTACGCGGAGTGATGCGCATCCTCTTTCCAGGAAACGGGTTTGCATGGTTCTCCGGGCAATCCTGGGTCGTGAGAATGTATACCATTCTGTCTGGGTTCGGGCATTCTCTTAGAAGGGTGAGGGAGCAGAGATGGAACAGCAACAACCCGGCTCATGGCAGCAACTGCTCGACGTTTTTGGCAAGCAACTCTCCCGCCCCACATACGAAATGTGGTTCAAGAACGCGACGACCCTTCATGAAGACGACACGTCACTGACCATAGGTGTACCGAGCGAATTTGCCCGAGACTGGCTCGTCAGCAGATACTACGATGTCATCAAGGAAACGATCGACGTCATCAAGGGTTGTCCCACAAGCATCTCGATCGAAGTAGTCCAGTCGAGGCAGGAGGAGCCCCCCGCATTTGAGCCAGGGGCCTTCACTCGCAACAACAACCTCGTCCTCAACAAACGGTACAGGTTTGACAATTTCGTGGTCGGGGCCAGCAATCGCCTCGCTTTCGCTGCCTGCAATGCAGTAGCGGGAAACCCTGGCAACGTCTACAATCCGCTCTACATCTACGGCGGCGTAGGGCTTGGCAAGACGCACCTTCTTCAGGGCATCGCCCATCGCGTTCTGACGCAAGATCCCAGCAAGAAGATCGTCTACACAACGGGTGAGAAGTTCACAAACGAGGTCATCAGCTCGATTCAGAACTCTCGCAACAACAACGCTGTCATCGAGAACTTCCACAAGGAAACCCGCAGTGCAGACGTTCTCCTCATCGACGACATCCAGTTCCTCGCGGGGAAGGAGCGTACACAGGAGGAGTTCTTCCACATCTTCAACGCTCTCTACGATGCACACAAGCAGATTGTCATCACTTCCGACGTGCTCCCGAAGGAAATCGCCACGCTGGAGGAACGTCTGTCTTCCCGCTTCGAGTGGGGTCTTATCGCCGACATCAGCAAACCCGACTACGAGACGAAGGTGGCGATTCTGAAGAAGAAGGCGGAGCTCGACAAAATCGACGTGCCCCAGGAAGTACTCGAGTACATCGCCGCGAATATCGGCAGCAACATACGGGAGCTCGAGGGCGCGTTGATGCGAGTCCTCGCAACGGCCTCCCTTACGAACGAAGAGGTAACGTTGAGTTTCACCGAGGAAACGCTCAAGGACATCATCCCCGTCATCAACCGTCCCATAACTATTGATGCCATCATGGAGGCTGTCGCAGCATACTTCAAGATCACCGTGTCCGACCTTCAGGCAAAACGACGGAGTCAGGATGTTGCCATGCCCCGGCAGATTGCGATGTACATGAGCCGAGACCTGACCGAAGCATCTCTCCCCTACATCGGCGAGAAATTTGGCGGACGCGATCATACCACCGTCATCTATGCATGTCAGAAGATCCAGGCAGACATGAAAGGTAACGAAGCCCTGCGGGCACTCATTGACACCTTGGTAAAACAGCTGAAGAGGGGTGTATAGAGTGTCAGTACTATTCTCATGTAGAGAATCTGTGGACACTGTGGATATTGTACATAGGTTCTCCACAGGCTTTTCGATGCCGCAGTCATTTTCCAGCACCTGCATTCAGCCATCTACCAACACTGCCAAGCAGCTTATTGTTATGATGATGTCAAAGATAGTCTCTTCGTACTAATTGGGAGGATATATGAAACTAGTAACAAAAGCTGACGGACTAGGCAAGAAACTTGCACAGCATGCAAAGGTCATACAGCAGAAGAGTTCGACCTTTACCTCTGATGCAGTTCTCCTTTCAGCAGAAGGTGAAATGCTTCGATTGACAAGTACTGATCTCACAACGTACTTGTCCAATGGGGAACCTGCCCAGGTATTGGAACCGGGGCGTTCTCTTGTACCCTTCAAGTTTCTGAAGGACATTGTTTCGGCTCTCTCGGGTGACATTACCATTGAGGGAGATGAGAAGAAACTCCAAATTCTATCGGGACATACTCACTACGATCTTTCGTGCTACCAGTTGGATACGTTTCCAACAGTTCCCGAAATCAAGGAAGGTCGGGAATACGAGTTCAGTTTGAATGAGTATACAAATGCTATTGGACGCGTACTTCCATGTGTGGAACGAAATGAGAAGCGGCGACTGGAATTTCAGGGAATACTCCTTGAACAGACAAAGGAGTTCTTTCGATTTGTAGCCACTGATTCCCGTCGTCTTGGCTACGTTCAGTTTGACTTCAAGCGCGACCCGCTGCGTGCGATCGTACCAACAAAAGTTTTTGAATCATTCAAACCAGCAAGCGATGTCCGGATTGTTGTTACGGAGGACGAGTGCCTCTTCTCGTCGGGAGACATACAGATCGTTTCACTACTTATCGGGGCAGAGTTTCCAAACTATGGCGATATCATTCCACGAGAGTGGGAATATACCGTTACCGTAGACCGAACCGACATACTGGATTCTCTGCGGCGAGTTGGTGTTGTCGTCTTTGGTGGTACGGATGTTGTGACACTCCAGTTCAAAGATGGACATCTCCGCGTTCAGGCCAGTGCACAGGATCAAGGAAATGCCAGTGACGAGATCAACTACGAGGGTGAGGCGGGAGGCCTTTCAATTTCATTCTTCGGAACGAAACTGCTCGACGGCATTGCGTGTGTTTCTACCGAACATGTCGAGATATGTATGAACAGTGCCGTTCATCCCGTCATCATACGAGATCAGGGTAAGGACAACTTCCTGTATCTTGTTATGCCGCACAAACAGATGGAATAGTCGCCCACGAAGAAGGGCAATGTATCTCGAATCGTTGTGGGTACAGGGGTTTCGGGTACTGGAGGACAAGCACCTACAAGAACTTGGGCCACTTGTCGTCGTTGAAGGAGAGAACGGAGCCGGGAAGACGACGTTATTAGACGCCATCTACTTCCTGGCTTCCGGCAGGTCTTTCCTTGGTATGACAAATGGGGAGCTTGTCCGGGATGGCAGCGCGTACTTCGTTGTAGGAGGCGAGTACAAGTCCTATGACTCGGTAGCGAGAGTTCCGCTGTTGCATTCGGTACAGGCGCTGTATACGGCGGAAGGGCACAAGGAAGCGCGCATCGACGGGACAATCTACCGTGGGTTCATCCATCTCATCGGTGGCCTGCGCGTGATGCAGTTCAACTTCAATTCGGTCTTCCTCGTCAAGGGGATGCCATCCGTACGTCGTCAGTTTTTGAACCTCCTTATCGCCTCGTGTGACCGGAGGTACCTCGAGACCCTTTCCTCCTACAACTCGGTCGTGTCCAGAAAGAACGTATTGCTGAAACAGGGGATTGTCGGGGAGGGCAATCGTTCCCTGCTCGACCTCTTCGACGAGCAGATCGTGCGGCTGTCAAACTCCATCTATGCTCAGCGACGGACCGCTCTAGTTGCCATCAACGGTGATATGGAACGCCTGATCGGCGAGGGACTGTTCGGGCGATTGGCCGGGATCCGGATTTCCTATGAAACGCAAGATCTGGACGCAGAGACTCTACGTTCAGCCCGAGAGCGGGAGATTGTGCGTCACATGTGCTTGGCAGGATGTCACCTGGACGACTTCGTCCTTACACGGAATGGTCGACCACTGAGGGAGACGGCATCACTTGGAGAGGCCAAGATCACCTCTCTCTTGCTTACGTTCGCGGGGGCAGAGTATGTGCGGTCAATGAGCGGCGAATATCCGGTCTTACTCTTGGATGACCTTGAGGGGGATATCGACGCACAGAACATGACGCGGGTGACTCGACTCCTGCGCTGCTTTGAACAGACGTTCGTGACATCATTCGACGTCGAACGGCTGGGGGGAAACCTCTCGGCCGTCCGGATCCAGCTGTGAGACTTCCGAGCGACATTCAGCGGCTCGGCGACATTCTTGATGAGATGCGCCGAACCGGGCACCTGGACAAAGGGATCAAGGTTCAATCACTGTCAACTATCTGGCCGGCCATCAGAACACTCTGGGGGCAGCAGACGGTAGGTTCATATGTCGCCCTCAATTCGCGTCCGGTTCAATTCAAGAGTGGGGTCCTGACGATTCTATGTGCCAACAACTCTATCATGCAGGTTCTCGCGGAGCAGAAGGAGCAGGTCATCCAACGACTCAACGCTCGCATGGGTGCACCTCTGATTACGGACCTTGCATTTGGTCTCAGCAGCGTTCATGAGGTTTCACCGCAGCGCGCGGCAGCTCCTATCCCCGCCGCACCAGTGAATGAATCGCTTAGGCGCGTGGTCGAACTCAACGAGGCCCAGAAATCGCAAGTCGAGCGGGCGGCCAGTCAAGTCGCGAATCCGTCGCTGCGAGCGGCATTTCGGCGCGCCTATGCCGCATGGCTCAGGTGGGATATCTGGCGTCGTCGTCAGGCACAACAACGACAAGGAAGACCAGCGTCTCGA
Organism: Caldisericota bacterium; assembly: GCA_030652945.1. Lineage (GTDB taxonomy): Bacteria > Caldisericota > Caldisericia > Cryosericales > Cryosericaceae > Cryosericum. The sequence continues at coordinate 23,516 of JAUSAI010000152.1, forward strand.
AATTGACTCACATATTCCACAAGGGCTGTGGATAACTTCATGAGGCGCAAGAGTCTTCATTGACGTGCTGTCTAGCGTACGTGCGCGCCACGAACAGCCTACGATCAGCTGAGGAAACCGAACAGCGCATCCAGACAATACCGCCGACATCATGCGTCAGATTTCCCACAGCCTCTCGCGTCAGCATGTGGATAAGATCGTGAGTTCCGATGGGATGCTTCTCCATTGACAATCATTGTCTGCCGGTAGAATGGAATCATGAGAACAAAGGTTGCACTGATTGCACATGACCGCAAGAAACCGGAAATGATAGCGCTTTGCAGGGACTTTCAGGAGGCGTTGGCTCGGGAGGAGCTGGTTGCCACGAAGAGCACGGGAGGACTCATCGAAGAACTCACCGGCTTGAAGGTCACAAAGGTGAACTCTGGTGAGAAGGGCGGGGACCTGCAGATAGGCTCCATGATCGCTTCCGACCAGATCAAGGCCGTCATCTTCCTGCGAGACGCACTGACGGCACATCCTCATGAGCCCGACATCAACGCCGTCCTGAAGATCTGTGACGTCAACGACGTCCCACTGGCGACAAATACGTCGACGGCGCGCATTGTCCTGTCAGAGCTCAAGGATATGTAGCATCGTCCGTGCGCTACGACGGTAGACGCGTGGAAGTGCACTGGCGCACGGAGGAGCTGGAGAAGTCTACTGGCTGATGGCCCTTAGCGTGACCGTTATGGTCTGAGACCGGCCATCGCGATGGATGACTACTTCCACATCGTCTCCAACGCTCTTCGTGCGGATGTACCTGAGGACTTCGTCAATTGTCGCGACCATCTTGCCATCGAGTTCCGTGATGACGTCGCCCTTGCGCAATCCTGCAGCTTCGGCTCCGGAATCGGCGGTGACGGAAGCGATGTAGACACCCTGCGTAATGCTGATGTTGTATTGCTGTGAGATCTCACTGCTGAGGGTTGCTCCGGTAATGCCGAGCGCCGGCCAGGTTATGCTGCCGGTCGCGATGATAGAGTCGTAGACCTTCCTCGCAGTGTTGACTGAAACGGAGAAACCGAGCCCCTGGGCATTCTGATAAATCATCGTATTGATGCCGACAACCCGCCCGGAGAGATCGACGAGTGGGCCGCCGGAATTGCCCGGGTTGATGGCGGCGTCCGTCTGGACGACGCCGACAAGAGTCTTGCCCTGGTCTGCCTGGATATTGCGCTCCAGGGCAGAAATGACACCTGTGGTGACCGTCTGGTCAAGCCCATAGGGATTGCCGATGGCGATGACCTTTTGCCCGACAGTCAGCCTGGAGGAGTCTCCAAGCTGGATTGTAGGCAGGTTGGCACCGCTGATCTTGACGACAGCGACATCGCTCAGAGGGTCGGTCCCCACCACCTGACCACGAAACTCGCGGCCGTCTTTGAGCGTGACGGTAATGGTCGTTGCATCCTGTACGACATGGTTGTTGGTCAGGACGTAGCCGTCCGAGGTGATGATGAACCCCGACCCAATGCCAGTCTCCTGACTGGGAATCATCCAGAAGGGGTCCTGCGCCGTGGCGGTGACGTTGATGCGGACAACAGCAGGAGAGGCAATCTTGACGGCATTCTCGACGGCTTGCTCCTCGGTTGTGACGATAGTAGTGCCGGTCGGGGTCCCCGTAAGAGGATACGAGACGGAGCGAGCCCAGGGGAAGATACCGGGATTGCTCATGACAACGTAGTTGCCGAGAATGCCTCCGAGAATGCCTCCGAACAGCATGCCAATGATGAGACCCCACACGAGGAACAGTCGGGCGGGAGACGCTGTTCGTACGGGTGGTCGGACATCGACAGGTCCAGGGGCCTGAGGTTGTGCAAGCTCCTTGGGAGCTTCAACGTCTGCTTCTTCGAAATCGGGTCGTTCGACCCCGTTTTCATCGATCATTTGCGGTTCCTCCTCGCCTGATACAGAGAACTAGGTGTCACGTAATAGTACGCATCAGACGTCGACGCAGGTACACGGGAAGTGTGAAGACGAGGGGGAGGAGGAATCATTCCTGCTACAGCTCAACCACATCGCCATTGTCGACGACGTGCACGCGTCCTGGGAATCGTTCCGCGTATAGCTGGCGGTGTTCTGAGTGGAGAGGGTAGACGTGTTTCGGATTGAGCTGCTCGATGATGCGGAAGAGATCCTCCGGTGGTGCGTGCCCGGACGCGTGAATGTGCACGGAGTCCATGCGCATGAGCTTCAGCCACTCGGCAAGCCTTTCCTGACTCCAGGCCATCTCCTCGTTGAATGCCTCCGCGGACGAATGGATGTACAGCGAGCCAGGAGCAGGGCGCAGGTCGCATAGCTCCTGGACGTCCCAGTAGCCCAGGGAGAGGAGGTAGTCGGACTGGTGAGTTGTGACCTCATCCGCCCGGACCACACGGGGACACGATTCGTTGAGCACATCACCTACCGCTTTCTTCTTCTCCGCGACATCCAGTGAGTCGGGACTCCGGCCCGCGAAGCGAAGGATCATCGAACGAGCCCAGTCCTGTTTGACATCACCCCTGTCGTAGGTGCCACTGCCACTGCGCTTGACGTAGAGGACAACGTCGGGATCCTGCAGGTCGATAGCTGGGTAGCCCGCTTCCTGTGCCAGGTGGACGATGTAGGCGTCGCGAGGGAGTACTGCCAGGCGGCGTCCTGTGGCGCGCGCCACTTGCCGGAACGTCATCAAGCGGTCCAGGTCCTTCATGCCAAAGTCTGCGACGACAAGTCCATGTGCATTCTGGATCTCTTCCAGTGCCTTTGCCTCAACCTCCTGTTCCGACCAGAACCTGAAGCGGCGGGCAAACGCCGGTTCCTTGGCAGCGAAAGAGTCATCTCCGCGCAGGTTGGTGCCCTCGATGAGGAGGGCATCTGGATGCGCCAGAGCAAGACTCTCGACACTGCTTTCTGTCACATGCCCCATGCGGCCATGGAACCGGAGGTCCCCCGTATACACCAGCTTCCCACCCTCGTACTCGATGAGGTAGGCACACGCCCCCGGGACACTATGGTCGACCGGGTACGGTGTGACGCGGCAGTCAGGAAACTGCATAGGACTAGGCAGGTCGATGAGTTGTCGGTGACCGTGTTTGTCAGAGCCCAGGTTGGGGCGCAGGATGAAGTCGGTCACGCTGTTCTCTGGCCCGGAACTGACCTGTGTCTCCTCGACAGCCCGCAGGATGGCAGCCGTAACCGGCGTGGCATAGAGCGGGATGGTTTCATCCAGAAACGAGATCGAACCAGTGTGGTCGACATGTGCGTGGGTGATGAAGCACGCGTCGATGTGGCCGGGGTTCGTCAGTTGCGCCGCCAGGTCGGGCCGCGTATCCTCCAGGAGCGTCATGAGGTCCGAACGGTAGAGCTTCATCTTGGGCAGCAGTCCTGTCGCCAGGTAGTCGGTGAGGCCCGCCGACGTGCGAGGGGTGAGAAACTCCTCGAAGTACTTCCCCATCGTGGCATAGTTGAGCCCAAAGTCGAACAGCAGACGCGTCGAGCCAGGAGACGCTCCCGCCTCAAACAGAAGCTTGGTGCCGCCTATTGTGGCAGCACCATCAAGCAGCGTGAAACGCGCCATGGCAGCAACCCTCCCGATCGACGACGTGCCAGCGGGACATCAGTCTGACGGCAGACAGCTCCCGAAGGCGTCGAGCGCCTGCAGCTTCTCCAACAGCACATAGTCCGTGATGTCGATACCCAGCGGCGTGACGCTGATGTAGCCTTCTTCCACGGCGTTGACGTCCGTGCCCTGCTGTTCGATAGGAGGGACGTCTCCGCCAATCCAGTAGATGGGGCCCCCGAACTGATCGGTACTCGGAGTGACGCGGTGAGCATACCTTCTGCGGCCCTGCGGTGCCAACTTCACTCCGCGCACGGAGGACAAGGGACAGTTCGGAGCGTTGACATTGAGGAATAGAGTGCCGTTGAGGGGGTTGGTGAATGTCTTGACGAGGAAGCTGTTGGTTCCTATCAGATCAGGAATACGAGGAAGCAGGTGCCGTGCAAACCAGGCGGCAGGCTCGAAGTTGAAGCCCGACCCCCCGCTCTCCGGGAAGGCCGTCGAGAACGCGATGCTCGGATACCCGGACAGGAATGCCTCGTATGCCCCTGAAACGGTTCCTGAGTAGGGGAGGTCGTCGCCCAGATTGCTGCCGTGGTTGATGCCGGAGAAGACGACGTCGACGCGTTCGGTGACGAGCGCGTCCAACCCTATCATGACGCAGTCGACGGGCGTTCCGGATACTGCCCACGCATCCACCCCCGGGCGGAGGTACTCCTCTACTCGATTGGCGCGAAGGGGCTTGTGCATGGTAAGTGAGTGGCCCTTGGCACTTTGGGGAGAGGCCGGCGCGACCACTGATACGCGGTGTTCAAGGGGAATAACCGCAACAAGCGCCTGGATACCCTGCGCCCACAAACCGTCATCATTAGTGATCAGGATGTGCACAGCACCCTCTACGTGGTGTAGTTGTCGCTATGCATCCGCGTGGTTCTGGCAGTTACTGCCGCAACGACCACGCCAAAGAGGAACCCACCGATGTGTGCCCACACGGCAACGCCCTCGGCGTTCCCCGCGAACGTCCCCTGAAAGAGCTGGATGAGGAACCAGATACCCAGAAAGAGCCACGCAGGGAGGAGTATGGACGTGATAAAGACGACGAACACGAGTGTGCGAACCTTCGCGTGAGGGAAGAGAAACAGATAGGCTCCCATGACTGCGGCAATCGCACCACTGGCTCCAATCGTCGGGATGGACGACGAGGGGTCGGAAAGCAGATGCACAAGGGCTGCTGCAACACCTCCGGCGATGTAGAACAACAAATACCGCGCATGACCCAGGCGGTCCTCGATATTGTTGCCGAAGATCCACAGGAACAGCATGTTGCCCAGAACGTGTGACCAACTCCCATGGACGAACATGGACGACAGGATGCTGAGCGCGTATGGAACGAGAGGTGCTGGTGGCGGGCTGACCTTTCCGATGAGTACTCCGGGAACGAAGCCGAAGTGCAGAAAGAAGCGCCCAAGCTGGTCACCAGAGCCGAGCGTGAGCTCCCATAGCCATACGAGGCCGTTTGCCAGAATCAGCAGAATGGTGACGAGGGGGAACGTCCGGGTCGGATTGTCGTCGCGGAGAGGGAGCATGTCCTACCCGATGCTTGCACCATCCAGAGCGTGGAAGCAGGTGCAGTCTACCTCCGGCCCCGGAATCCGCGGAACCATTGTCTCGATGATTGCAACGAGATTCTTGAGATTGGCCTGGAAAGCCTCTAGGACCGCCTCATTGCTGACAGGTTTCACTGACCCTTCTGCCACAAGTCCTGCGTCATAGTCCGTAACGACCGAGATATTGCAGTAGCAGATTGCCTGCTCCCGGGCAAGCAGCACCTCGGGATATTGAGTCATGTTGACTGTGTGCCAGCCCATGCGTGTGAACCAGATGCTCTCAGCTTTTGTCGAGAAACGTGGCCCTTCAATGACGACACACGTTCCCCCGTCGTGGACGGACAGCCCAAGGTCCCGGATGGTTGCGACGGCAAGCCGGTTCAGTGTGGGGCAGTATGGATCCGCGGCCGACACGTGGGTAACGACAGGGCCATCATAGAAGGTCGTATTCGACCTTGTCGTGCGATCGACGAACTGATCGGTCACGACCAGATCCCCTACTTTGATGTTCGGCTGGAGCGAACCGACGGCGGCTGGACCGATAATCCGGCGCACCCCCAGCGACTTGAGAGCCCAGATATTCGCCCTGTAGTTGATCATATGCGGCGGAATCTGGTGTCTTCGGCCGTGGCGCGCGAGAAAGGCGACCGTGCGGCCGGCAATCTCGCCAATCGAAATGGGGTCAGATGGAGCACCGTAGGGAGTCTCCACGTTGACGTCCTGTGCGTCCTTCAACAGCGAGTAGAAACCGGAGCCACCGATAATGCCGAGTTCAGCGTGCTGATCCATGAAGCGTCTCCTTTCTGCGAAGCTGGGCTCGCGCGTCCTCGTACCGCGCAGTATATATCGAAACCGGCATCGTGGAAACCTGGCTAGCGCCTCCTTCTCTTCCAAGTAGTGAGGACCACTGCTATGGCCACACTGGAGGCCAGTGCGGCAAAGAAGTACGTCGCGAAGTACTGCTCGGGGAACAGACGGATGAGAGATGATTCCTCGGGCAACAGCCAGAGGTCGTTGGCAAACGCCAGCTCATGGAACACGGTGAACACTGTATCGAATCCAATCGTCAGAAGGAAGACGCCGAGGAGACCAGCGATGGCCAGGATCGCTATTCCCGCAGCGCGAAGGGGACGCCAGAGAAGGTTCCTCCGATGGAGAGGGAACGACAGAAGCACGAGCACTATGAAGGACACGACACACGTACCGTAGGTTGTCTGGAAGAGAGTCAGCACGTCGCTCATGTGCGCAAGTTCAATCGCAGTGTAGAAGCCATCGTTTGGCAAGGGGCGGCGCCAGGCGAGCAAGGCCAGAAGATCGCTAACGCGTGTCACAGCCTCAGATGCGGGGAATCTGGCCGCAGGCCCCCCTATCGTCCCCGCGAGGAACAACATCAGTCGCTGAACGGGATGGAGGTTTACGAGAAGCGTGAACGGGACAAGCAGTGTTGCCAAGAGGGCTGCGAAGAAAGTGACAATCTGCGCAATCACCATACTAGCCAACCAGTCCGCGTGAACGGGAGAGTATCGTGATGTGCAGTTCATTGCAGACTTCTCCGACGGCGCGAGGGCCTACGCCTGGGCTGACCACAAGGCACTGCTCCTCAGCACAAGAGATGCTCCCACCATGCGAAGGTTCGACAACTGTGTTTCTGGTTTCCTGTGTCAGTTCCATGGAACCTCCTGGGTGTGTATCGTTGGGGAATGTGTCACAAGCAGCAATTCGTGCATGGCAGACGCAAGGAGAAGTCACCGTGAAAGCAACATCGGAAGCAGGCTGACAACTTCCCCTTCGACTGTCGCGAGAAAGATGCTGTCCTCGAGCGAACCGGAAAGAACAGTAGCGCACGGATTCCACTCATGCAGCAGTGTGGCGAGCGCACGCTCCTCAGCCGCGGAACACGAGGGAAGCCGGTTCACCACGAGCAAGCCGGCACCGGAAGCCGATGTGCCAGTGTCGGGTTTGCACGTGGATGGAAGCGGGCAGCTGAGAACGAAGAGGTGAAGGGAGGGGATGGGAGCAACACTGCAGTTCCCCTCGACAAGAACCCGCACAGCAGTGCCCCATCGAACAAGCGCGCGCATCACGGCACCATCGGTTTCGTCGCGTGGTCCGCTACAGAACAGAACGTCGCGCAGTGGCAAAAGACCCGGAGTCCGGCGGGAGCTGAGAAGCAGCGAGGTATCCCCCGTGGCAATGCCGAGATTCCCGGCGGACAGGGAACGCTCGACGAGATGATCGGTGTGTCGCGAGAGTTTGACGTACGTGTCGAAAGGGAGATCCCGCGCGAGTGCCCGGCACAGTGTTGTCTTTCCGGAGTGCGAGGCCGCCGAATGAATGATGAGGATGCGGGGAGAACCGAATTGGCTCGTTGCGTCAATCATAGGGTTCTGCATGGGGATGGTTCACGAGAAGACTGCAGGACCGGGGTACCCTCACAGGATGGATGGCAACAGCGCTCCACACACCTGTTCCGTGCAGGACGAAAGATGCGGCTGTTCCTCCGGGGGACGCTACGCTTCCCCGACCATTGAAGAAGACTACATGGCGCATGGACTCCTCCTATCCCAGTATAGTGCCGTCTTGGCTGCTATCCAGGATTGTTGCCTTTTGTAAACGCGTTCTCATACTGTAGCAGAAGTCGCCTCGTACACTGGCACGAAGTCTGCGCGCGCTGCGGACCTCGTCGCGAAGTGCAGCTGCTTCGTCGGGGGTGAGTATGGAGCGGAAGGTCCTGATTATTGACGACGACGAGGAGAGTCTGCGGCTGTACGGGGACATACTCCGTCGGGCAGGCTACAGCCCGAAGACCGCCGGAACGGGATGGGAAGGGATAGACCTTGCCGTCAAAGAGCAGCCGGGGCTCATTCTCCTTGATCTGCGTCTCCCGGACATCACCGGGCTCACGGTCCTAGAGACTCTCCATACGGCGCTGTCGACAAAGGCAATCCCGATTATCGTCGTGTCTGCTCTCAGCAATGACGACAATGTCATGAAAGCAATGCAGATGGGAGCCTTCGACTATGTCGTCAAGCCCATCACCTATGACGATCTCGTGCGACGCGTCGAGCTCGTCTTCTTCTCGCGCGAGCGACAGGGAGAAGGGGAGCGAGCCCCGGTTCTCGTCATCGAGGACAGCACCGCGGACGGAAGTTCGCTGTCCGAACAGCTTGTCGGCTGGGGATACACCGTCAAGTGGGTACGCACAGGCACCGAAGGAATCGAGCAAGCATCAAGCGGCAATTATGACGTCGTACTTCTGGATGGGTTGCTGCCAGACATCAACGGGTTCGATGTCGTCAAACAAATCCGCAGTACGGAACGCCTGGGAATCACCCCAATCATCATGTTGACGGTCCTTTCAGGTCTTGTCGATAAACTGAAGGGATTTGAGAGCGGCGTCGACGTCTTTCTCAACAAGCCAGTCTCATGGGAAGAATTGCGTGTTCGTATGCGCTCGCTGACGCACTTGCGGGGAATGTCCAAGCAGAGGTTTCAACTGTCGGAAGTGGTGAGCGTCATCACCAACGCCATCGAGCTCGCGGAGACGACCGAGCCGCGGCACAACCAGAAAGTCGCCAGCATCGGCGTCATTCTTGGTAAACGGCTTGGTGTCCTCGGGCATGGGCTGTGGATCCTGGAAATGGCGGGAGCCCTGCATGACGTCGGCAAGCTCGCGATTGACCATCGCATCTTGACGAAGCCCGGCAAGCTTGATGCAGCCGAGTGGGCAGAGGTTGTGCGGCACAGTGAATTTGGAGAGAGAATCATCAAGCCGGTTCACGGTTTTGCAGAGATAGCGGAAATCGTGAGGCATCATCATGAGAAGATTGATGGTTCGGGGTATCCCGACAACCTGAGGGGAGACGAGGTCTCAATGTACGTGCGCATCGTGGGTGTGGCCGACAGCTATGAGGCTCTCACAAGCGACAGGCCGTACCGCCCCGCATTCGCGCGCGACGAGGCGCTTGGTATCCTGCGAAAGGAAACGGAAGAGGGACGGTGGGATCCAGTGGTGATAGCGGCGCTCACAGAGTCCCTCGACGAACTTGAACACCTCTGATTCCCGCATTCCGGCGAGTGGAAAGGAAGGATGCCCGTGAAGGTTGAAGCACAAGCCATCCTGTTTCCGTATGATGGCAGCAGGGCCGCCGCAGTGACCAAGCGGTTTGTCGACGTGCTTGAGGCTGCCGGCGTCCGATGTGTCGTGGGCAACATGGCCACCAGCTGCTACGGCGAGATGGACACTGTTTTCCAGAGCATACGGAAGGCTTTTGAGTTGATAGCGACAGACGAACGGCTTGGCATTTCGATTGTCATCGCCAACGATATTCCCGCTATCGGCAAGCCGTCATAGTCGGGATGTCGTTCGTATGCGTCCCAAAGCGGACACTCGCGGTGTCCGTTACCGGCGAAAGCTGTTCTCTCCAGTGCAATCACTGCAGGGCCCGCTATCTGCGCCACATGGTGCCGGTGAGCTCGGCGCAACGCGTTCTGGAGTCAGGTGAGTACACCAGCATTCTCCTGTCGGGAGGAAGCGATTGCCGAGGGCGCATCCCTCTGACCGAATCCCTGACCTTCATTGCGTGGGTCAAGCAGAGGGGCATTCGTATCAATGCGCATGTCGGCTTTCAAGATCCAAAGGACATCGTGCTCCTTGCCCCAATGTTCGACAAGGTTTCCCTGGATTACATCTGGGATGACGAGACCATCCGCGAAGTCTACCACATGGAGCGAACGGGAGAGGAGTACCGTCAGGCGGCACAGCTCTGGTTGGCGGAGATGTCCGCGGGTGACCCTACTGGAGGCGTCGATGGCGCAAAGAGGCGCTTGAGTCTCCACTTGACCATTGGACTCAAAGGCGGAGTGGTCACTGGGGAACGGGAGGCGATTGATTCACTGATTCCCGTCGCACCCGCGTCGCTTGTCTTCCTCATCTTGATTCCGACGGAAGGGACTCCATATGAGCACGTTCCCCTGGTGCCTCTCGACGATATCGAGTCGGTCATTGACTACGCCCGCCATCGGCTTCCTGCAACCGATCTTGTGCTGGGATGTATGCGCCCTCGGGTGAAGGGGTATGGTGAGGAGCTGACACGAATCGCCAACCGATACGACTTCCGGTGTATCGTGGGAGAGCAGGGAGAACGCACCATTGAGGAATTGGAGGAGTGCTGTGTCTTCTATCACTAGTGGCCTCCCTGCTAGAGCACCAGCTTGCTGACATGAGCGCATTGCGTGCGTCGATTGGCACACTCGCAGTACTCGGCCTGCGTGATCTGCTGATGGCTGAGCGTCCAACAACGGCATATCTCATGGTCGGAGGACGTTGTGCAAGTGACTGTTCCTACTGTGGCCAAGGGCGTAGTGCGTGCGGAGACGGCAGACACCTGTCACGTATCGTATGGCCGGATGTCAGTCAGGACGAGCTCATCGAGGCTCTCTCTGCGCACCCCGGCTCATTTTCGCGGGTATGTTTCCAGACGACCACTTCTCGCGGTGTCGTTCGGGACCTTGTCTCACTTGTTCCTCGCGTACGGGCAGCCCTCGACGTTCCCGTATCCGTATCGTATCGCGTTCGCGGACTGGAGGAGGCACGACGGCTGTTTGCGGCAGGAGTCGAGCGTATTGGCGTCGCCGTCGACGTCTGCTCCGCGCGCCTGTACCCTCAGTTGAGAGGGGGAACGCTTGAGGAGGCGGTGGCACAGGTCAAGGAACTCGCTCGGCACTTCCCTGGACGGATCTCGACTCACATCATTATTGGACTCGGTGAGAGTGAGAAAGAGGCGGCAGAGCTCATCATGGAACTGCACGAAGCGGGGATTCTTGTTTCTCTGTTTGCCTTCACTCCTGTACGAGGGACCGGCATGGAGGCATCATCCCCCCCCGAAATGCTCAGCTATCGCAAAATGCAGGCTCTCGTGGGGCTACTTGACGCGGGCGAGCGCCCCCTCGAACTGACGTATGATGCCGAGAACCGCCTTTGTGGATTCGGCGTGACCGCAGATACGCTACGTCGGATTCTCGATGAACAACCGGTCTTCCTTACTCACGGATGCCCCGGATGCAACCGCCCATTCTACAATGAACGCCCCGGAATGGAGCCGTTCAATTTTCCGACGATGCATCCAGTCGGAAACCGAAGGGTAGTCGCGGAGTTTGTTGCGGGGCTGGAGGCGCAGGGGTTTGTGTTTGGCCACGGGCAGAAGGGCAGTGGCTCTCCCTGCCCTTCGGGAGAACCGTAATCAAGTTGCACCGAGATGGCGCCGCAGGTGCGATGTGACCAACCGTGCCTCAAATAGCGAGGCACCCACGCCGGTGTGCGTCCGCTAGTGTTGGTCCAGAGAATCGTCAGGTGACTGTCGGGGCGTCAGAACGCTGAGAATCCGGAGTAGATCCTCCTGATTGAAGTAGCTGATCTCGATGACCCCCTTGTTCACCTTCCCTCGAATACTGACGCGAGTGGCGAGAAGCTTCTGCATAGTCTCTTCGATGTTGTGAAGAGCAGCATCCCTGGGAACGGGTGTCTTGGCGGGATGAGCGAGGGTGCGACGGACCATCACCTCGGTCTGTCGCACAGACAGCTGCCGGGTCATGATTTCGCCGAGGGCAGCGCGAATCTGGTCCTCGCTCCTGAGTGGGAGAAGTGCACGTGCGTGTCCCACGGTGATGTCTCTCGCGGACAGAGCGTCCTTGGCAACCTGAGGAAGGTCGAGAAGACGAATGAGGTTGGCAATGGTGCTGCGATCTTTGCCAATGCGCACAGCGAGCTCTTCTTGGGTGACACCAAACGTGGTCATATAGTTACTGAACGATGTGGCGACTTCGATAGGAGAAAGGTCTTCACGTTCCATGTTCTCTGACAGCGCGATTTCGATGGCAGTCCGATCATCCACTTCTCGGACATTCACCGGAACCGCCGTGAGTCCGGCCAGAAGAGCAGCCTGGAAGCGCCGTTCGCCAGCCACGATCTCATAGTTGCCCTTCGCGGGTCGCACGATGATGGGTTCCAGGATTCCATGTCTGCGGATGCTTTCCGCCAGCGTCTCAAGCGTGGCTTTGTCAAATCGCTGCCGCGGTTGCCACGAGGCGCGGACAATGCGGCTTGTCGTCATCATGTGAGGTGCGCCGGTTCCGTTTTCTGAAGCAGTGCTTCCTGTCTGGTTCCCGAAGAGGGCGTCCAGTCCACGGCCGAGCCCTTTGCTAGTGTCCACGTTGTTCGACCTCCTTTGCCAATTGGCGATATGCCTCGGCACCTGCTGAGAGGGTGTCGTATTCGAGGATAGTCCTGCCGTAGCTCGGTGCTTCACTGAGGCGCACGCTGCGCGGAATGATCGCCGTGAAAACCGTCTCGCCAAAGTGGCGGAGAAGATCCTCCTTTACTTGAGCGGAAAGGATGGTCCGACGGTCGAACATCGTCACGAGGATTCCCAGTAGCGTAAGGCCGGGATTGAGGCGCTGCTTGACGAGGCTGATGGTGTGTAGAAGATGCGTCAGCCCCTCGAGAGCGTAGTACTCGCTCTGGATGGGGACAAGGACTTCGTGGGCGGCCGTCAGCGCATTGAGTGTCAGCAGGCCAAGGGAGGGAGGGCTGTCGACAATGGCGTAGTCGTAGGAACCGTCAATCACTGCAAGTAGACGGTGGAGAGCATACTCTCGACGGTCGACTGTCGCAAGCTCGAGTTCAGCTCCTGCAAGGTTGATGGAGGAGGGAAGGAGTGCGAGATTGCGTTCACGACTTTGAAGAATGGCATCCACGGGGTTGTCCCTGCCGAAGAGGCAGGTGTAGATGTTGCAGGGGAGTTCGGTGGAGCTGAACCCCAACCCTGTTGTAGCGTTCGCCTGTGGGTCGAAGTCGACGAGGAGGACACGGCGATTCATCTCGGCAAGTGCGGCGGCAAGGGACAGGGCCGTTGTAGTCTTTCCAACCCCACCCTTCTGATTGGCGATAGTGATGATTCTCACGACACGTTCCCCCCGGTCATTTCCTTGTGCCGATTGGTGCCACTTGCAGTATGACAAGCTTTGAGCGTCGTTCAATGCCAGGAAGACGATAGGCAAGGACGGAGGGCGTACAGTGTGTCTCTTTCATCCGAGACCGGAACCGTGATTCTTCCAGTACCGCGAGATCGTTTTCGCCTTTCCACATCACCAGCTTGCCCCCGGGAGCCAGCAGCGGCAAGGCATAATCATAGAGAACCTCTACGGAAGCGACTCCTCGGGCGGTAATCATGTCGAAGGAACTGCGGGAGAGAGCCTCTGAGGTCTCGATGCGATGGGCAAGGACAGTAGTTCGGGGGAGGGGAACCAGGTCCACGACGCGCTGGAGGAAACGAGCCTTTTTGCCGATGGACTCGACCAGAGTGACGGCAGTCTCGGGCCAAGCCAGCGCGAGGGGCACCGCCGGAAAGCCACCGCCACTGCCGATATCCAGCAGGTAGCGGGGTTGCGCGACATTCAGGAGGAGCGGCGCGAGGGAATCGTGGATATGGCGTTCGAGTACGACACGTGGCTCTGCGTTGGCCGTCAGATTGACGTGAGCATTCTCCTCGGCCAGCAAGGAGAGGAACGCGCAGAGACTCGACACAAATAGAGGCGAGACAAGGCGCTCATGGTTGCCGGACGGCACGAGCGAGCCAAATGCCGCAATGTCCTCGGCGACGAGAACCTCCAGCGGAGAGAGATTTGCCTTGGCGTCTCTATTGATAATAGTTGCAGGAGTTTGTTTCACGTGGAACGGTCCGGTTTCAGAAAATGCGGGCAAGGATGCCACGGATGAAGCCGGCAGCTACCAAGAAGACGATGCAGCAGGCGCCGACAACGCCGAGAGAAATGGAGATGAGGGCCCGCGATCGTTTCATGCGCGCAACCTCAGCGATGAGACACCCTGTATACGCTCCGGTACCGGGCAGTGGGATGGCCACAAAGACCGCAAGCCCGACGAAGAGGCCGAAACGGTCGACCGTACCGCGGGTACGAGCGCCAAGGCGGTCGCGGTAGTTGCGGAACCATGCCCAGCGTGACGCTAAGGCGAGCATCGGGCGTTCCAGCAGGAAGAAGAGGGGAGCAATGCACAGATTCGCGACGAGCGAGACCAGAAACGCTTCCCCCAGCGGCATGTTCAGAACGCCGATTGCGTAGGGAAGAGCCCCTCGAACCTCGATCCCCGGGACCATAGTAATGAGAAACACGTGAAGGATGTCCCGTAGTGTCGTATTCATGCATCTAGTATAGCGGCGGTCCTCTGGGAGGCAATGCAGCAGGTGCGGCCACTCTCAGGCCTCCAGGGACTCCCCACTCGGACGAAAGCGAGTTCCGCACGAACAAATCCGTTGAAGTCGTACTGGTCAGGCAGGGGGGGGTTGAGGTGTTCGCAGGGACGCTCGTGAACAATCGGATAGACAACGCTCCCGATGCAGTCATCAGGGGCAGAGGGGTTGGATCGTTGGAGCTGGAGGGAGTTTGACTAGCGTTCCTTGACTACTTGTACATAGTGGGCTGTCTTATCCTGGATTCCTTGCAGGTCAGCGCCATGATCGCGCATGTAGACCATGTACTCGACTGACTCCTTGGTCATCATCTCGCCGGGAACGGTGATAGGGATGCCTGGCGGGTAGGGCGTTACGAGCTCCGCAACGATGCGGCCGACCGAGTCCTCCATGCGCACGCGCTCTTTCTTGGCATAGTAGGCCTCGAAGGGGAAGAGAACCATCTCCGGAATGCCGGGAATGGGAGGGGGGGATGTGAGCGACGACGATTTGCCGCGTCGCTTGCGCGCGATGTCCTCGAGCGCTTCAATGAATGCGTCGACAGCTTCCTTGCGCGTCCCGATCGTGACGAACGCCAGGATGTTCTCCAGATCCGAGAGTTCTATTTCGACATTGTAGTCCTCATTGAGAATCTCCTCGACCTGGAAACCTGTCAGTCCGATTCGTGAGACGTGAACCGTGAGCTTGGTCAGATCGACATCATAGACGGCATCCGACCGTGAACGCTCTCTTCCTGGTGCGAACAGCCCCTCAATAGTATTGATACGATGACGCGCATCTTCGGCGAGGTCGATGGCACGCTGAAGCAGATCTCGTCCGTTGACTGCCATCTGCATGCGTGCGACGTCAAGCGCTGTGATGAGAAGATACGAGGGCGAGGAGCTCTCCAGCATTGTGAGCGTCGTGCGCACAAGTTCTCGGTCGACACGGCGTGAGCCAAGGTGCAGCATGGACGTCTGAGTAAGCCCGGCAAGGGTTTTGTGAGTGCTCTGGACGACCATATCGGCGCCCGCATCGACTGCACTGGTGGGCAAATCGGGATGGAAGTGAAAGTGGGACCCGTGGGCCTCGTCGACCAAGATGCGTCGGCCGGCGGAGTGCGCCTTTTCGACGTAGTAGGCAATGTCAGCACTAATGCCAAAGTAGTTCGGATTGGTCAAGAAGACGGTTTTGGCCTCGGGGTGATCGCGAAGGATGCGGGCGAACGTCTTCTTGGAAGGAAAGGTCTGGAATTGCAGCAGACGATCCTCCTCTGCCTCCAGGTATATCGGGCGAAGTTCGTTGAGAATCAGCGCGCCGTACATCGACCTATGCGAATTGCGTTGGACGATTACACGATCATTGGGCGCACATGTCGAAAGGATCATCGCCTGATTTCCAACAGTGGAGCCGTTGACCAGGAAGAACGAATCTCGCGCCCCATACGCTTCAGCGGCGAGCTCCTGCGCCTCTTTCACCACGCCGATCGGCCGATGCAAGTAGTCCAGGCCCTCAACCTCGGTAAGATCGGACAGAAAGACGTTCTCTCCCCAGAACTCCTTGAGGCGCTTGTGAACCCCTTGACCCGCCATGTGGCCTGGCATATGCAGGCCGGCCCTGTTCTTGGCAATGTATGACTGAACGGCGTCAAAGAACGGAGTCCGATTCTGGTCTCTCATGAGCAAGAGTGTATCGGCCGGAAGACCGCTGTCAACAAAGGCGCATCGAATGTCGATGGGTCACACGACGCTCCATGGCGGGGACTCACGCTGGCTTCTTCCAAACCAGTGTGACCGTGATATGATACATCAAGCATTTCGTGCTGCGACAGTCGCGTTTCCCCTTCTTTCGTTGCGCGCAAAAGGAATGCGCTTGGAGGTAGTGAGCGTGATCAGCAGAGTAGCAGTGAGTGTTCCGGCCACCTCGGCGAACTTGGGCCCAGGATTCGATACCTTTGGACTCGCGTTGGAGTTGCGCAGTACATTTGTGGCGCAGATGCTGCCGGCAGGCAGCACATGGACCGCGAGTTTCGCGGGACTCGGTGCCGACGTGCTAAATGAGAAGGGATCGAAATTCGTAGGCGAAGTCATGGAACACTTCGAACGACAGGAAGGCGCACATCTTCCACCCCTCGCCATAGACATCCAAACGGGCATTCCGCTGACACGGGGCTTGGGATCCAGCGCCAGCGCGATTGTCGGCCTTCTCTCCTGCTTTGAGCTTATCCTGAACACGCAGTTCAACGCTGAGAAGATCCTCAAGTACGCCATTGCAATTGAAGGGCACCCCGACAACGTCACCGCAGCGATGGTTGGGGGCTTTACGATCGCAGCCAGCGACAAGAGTGAGGCTGCGTACATGCGAGTCGTCCCCCAGAAGCTGAAAGTGGTTATCACCATCCCCTCGGGCTTCCTGTCGACCAAGAAGGCACGGGCGTGTCTGCCGGGAGCCTACTCACGGAGTGACACGGTGTACAACATCGGGCGCGCATCCATGCTCGCCGCCTGCATTTTCAGTGGCAACTATGATCTCCTGCCGTTTGCCCTGCACGATCGCTTACATCAGCACTATCGAGAGAAGCTGCTCGTAGGGTTTCGCGAGGTATCGCGCGCCGCAGATCGTGCAGGGGCATACGGTGCCTATCTGTCGGGAGCGGGTCCCAGCATTGCGGCGCTTGCAGCACCGGCGAATGCGGAGAAAGTGGCGTCTGCAATGCAGAAGGCCATGATCGCTCTGGACACTGACGCGGAGACGAAAGTGCTCGACATAGCGTCGGAAGGGGTTCGTCTCCTGCCGTCCGAGAACCATTTGGCGTGACAGCATCTCTCGTTCGGAGCCGGCGTATCTTGCACTCTTCAGAAACGGATTGCTGCACCGCGGAGACAACACTTATGCACGCACTTCCACAGGTTATCCACTTCCGTGGGGCAACTTCTCTCACCGTTTCTTCACATGAGCCGCATATCCTGTGAGATAACTGTCCGCCATCAGAAACGTCAGCGCGTTCCGACGGTTTCTGTCGGAACGCGCTGACGTCAAGACTTCATAGCGGGCGTCGTCAGAGTGTCGCCAGCAACCCCGTGCGCTCATTGAACTGAGCGATGAGCTTGTCGAATTGCGGTGCAGCGGTCCAGATCTGCTCCCAGAACTCGGGCTCCCAAAGCTCGCGCAACTCCTCCGCAGTCTTGCCCTGCTGTTCGACCCACGTGAAGTACTTGAGGTTATGTATCTGTTTCCGGTCGCGATAGTTGAGCTCGCGGAACCAGTCTGTCTCAACTCCCTCAATGTACCGACCGTAGTCGGCCGCCGCCTGCACTTCGGAGTACGGTCCGTATGCCGAACGCATCTCCTCGATTCGCGAGAGATACATCGCGGCTGAGTCGGTGAACACCGTGAAGATGACATCGTTCTCATCCAGCTCATAGTACTTGGCCATCTTGACGGCAGCGGTCACGTTGCACAGCGACGAAATCCCCAGCAGGTTCAGCTGGTCGACGAGTGTGCGAGGGGCACCTTTCTTCTCCAGAAAGGCTCTTCCGGCCTCTTCGTTGAAGAGTCGGAGTGCATGCATCGGATAGTCGTCGTCAATCGCGGCAACGGCGTCCGTATTTCGAACGTTGTGAATCCAGGGAACGTGCTTGTCACCGATACCCTCAATGCGATGAGCTCCGAAGCCGTTCATGTAGAGCGTCGGACACTGCAGGGCCTCGACAGCGGCGATGCGGCAGTACGGGTAGAGCTTCTTCAGATACTCACCGGCGCTGATGGTACCGGCCGATCCGGTCGCCGAGACGTAGCCTGCCATACGGGATGAGGCGTGTCGCACTGCGTTGAAGACCTCTTCAAAGGCGGGGCCAGTCAGCGTGTAGTGCCACAGTGCATTGCCAAATTCCTCGAACTGGTTGAAGACGACAATGCGATCGCCACGCTCGGCACGAAGTTCACGGACCTTGTCGTAGATCTCCTTGACGTTCGATTCCGACCCCGGGGTTGCTATGACTTCGCTGGTTCCAATCTCGCGCAGCCAGTCGAAGCGTTCCTTGCTCATCTCCTGCGGAAGAATGGCAACGGCATCCGTCGCGAGGAGCGCGCAGTCAAATGCACCGCCGCGGCAGTAGTTCCCCGTTGATGGCCAGACAGCAGCTTGGCGGGCAGGGTCGAACTGGCCGGTCACAAGACGCGGAACCAGGCAGCCGAACGCTGCACCAACCTTATGTGAGCCGGTCGGAAAGTACTTGCCGATGATGCCGATGATACGCGCTCGGACCCCCGTGATGGACCCCGGCAATTCAACGTAGCTGACGGGGCCGAATCCGCCCGTTTCGACATCATTGTGCCACGTGATGCGAAACAGATTCAGCGGATTGACGTCCCACAGTCCGACGCCCTTCAGCCGTGCTTTGACTTTGTCGGGGATGCGTGACGGGTCCCCCTGTTCTGCAAATGTCGGCATGATGATATTGCGTTTCCGCGCCAGGTTGACGTTGGCGGCCAGGACTTCTTCGCGGACGGTCATGTCGAATATGGACATCATATGCTCCTCTGTGTACGAGATGGCACGTGAACGTGCGGCGACGAGTGCAGTTTGATCAATCTAGCATTTACAGAACCTCGGTTCAACCCCTCTCTTCAAGAAGTCGGACAAGAACCTCCGTCGCATCGCGCAACGCCGCTCCAAGTTTTTCCGGGGCATCTGTCTGCTCCGGCTCGTTGTGAAAGACCGCAAACGGAACCGCACGGCTGCGCACCTGGATGTAGCCGTGGTCCTTGCCCCTAGACAGCTGTAGCCAGTCGTTGTCCCGGTAGTACCGCTCCATCTTGGCGTCCTCAAGCGAGTGGTACAAGATGGAATCAGCCTGGTCGGGACGGTATCGTCGGCGATTCTTGCGTACGGACTCCTCAAAGGAGACGTCGATATACAGAATGGCGGCCCGAGCCAGGACATCGTCAGACAGGCGAGAGAATGCCCTCTCGAATCCGCGTTCTCCACCGCGGGAGAACTCCATGAAAACCGTATGATCGGACAGCAAACCCGGGTCGCGCGCAAGCTTCTTGCGAAAATCGAGGTCGATGCGTTCAATGAAGAAGTCCCAGATACGGTCATCAAGGAAGTACAATTGGGCGTCCGTGTCCCGACGCCCAATTCCCAGGCGGTCACGTATGCCGTCATTCTCGAATGTCTGCCAGACATAGACGAAGTCGTCCAGCTCTTCCATGACGCCGATGTGGTACTCGCCGAGTCGCTCCTCTCTTGGCAGGTTCCTCAGGAAATCGATGGTCTCGCTCTTTCCCGCGGCGGGACGGCCAATCAGGAGAACGACATCCAGCTTCTTTGTGTATTCTTCGCGAGGACTACACATGGGTCAGTGGCGGGCGGCGAGGCGCTCGATCAGAGATGCCAGCATGTCGTGCTCGTCCGGAAGGCCGTCGGCGAGACGAGCTGTAGCTACGGGGAGAAGCCAGTCACGCATTGACTTCGCAGCCGATGGCTGCAGTTCACGGTATCGGTGGAACCACACGCGATGGAACAGGCTGCGGGCCTCATGGTCAGCCCAGTTGTTCTGAAACGCGGTCCCCGGTGAGTTGGAGATGCGCAACATGAGCGCCGTCCTGGCTGCGTCCGAGGCAGGGTTGCCAGATGTCGAAAATGACCAGTCGATGATGACTGGTCCTCGGGCGGTCATCAGAACATTGTCTGGATGCAGGTCTCCGTGGCAAATCGTGTCACCATCTGGCAGCACGTCGAGACGTGCAAGGGCAATGCTCTTGATGCGTGACGTCACGCCGGCACGGACAATCTGCGCGCCCAGGCTTTCCTTGCGGGAGAGGATTTCTGGCGCACGGCAGGAGTGCATCTGTGCCTGCAATTCGGCGAAGAGACGGGCGTGATGGGTCACAAGGTAGGGTCGTGCGGCAAGGAGCTGCTGCATTGTCTGTCCAGTGACGCGCTCCATGACGATTCCGCAACGGCCATCCAGGGTCACGGCCTCCAGGAATCGCGGTGACGGGATGCCCGCCTTGTTCGCCGAGCGGAGCCCTTGAATCTCCTGTTGCGAAAGCGATGTAGGAAATCCCGCGAGGAACAGTTTGAGAACGGTAGCGTTCTCCCAGGCGTACACCTCGGCAGTGCGGCCCCGCCCGATCAGAGCGGCTCGGTCGAACCTGATGTCTGTCTCCATGTGTACGGCCGACCTCCAGTGAACCAGCGTTCTACAGCATCAGAGCCGGTTTGTGACAGTGCCGCGGAAAACGACCCCACCCCTGCCGGGCATAGTGCGGCGTCTGAGGTGGATCCAGCCCTGCATGCCGATTGTAGCACAATGCGTCGCCATCGTACAGGCCAGGCATCCATCGTACGGGGCGGTTCTGCCCTGACGTGGCATCCGGTGTCATCGTCAAGAAGAGCTGGACGTTCGCAAATGGCGAGATGAGGCTACACTATGCACTGCTCCGACGTCGATGCAACAGGAAGTGAACCAGGATGGAGTGGAACATGGATAACGCCTTGATGAATCTCACGGCTGACGAGGTCCGCGCTGCGCTGCCCCAGCGCGAGCCATTCCTCTTTGCCAATGGTTCCGCACAAGTGATTCCAGGAGAGCGGGTTTCGTCAGTCGTCAGCTATCCAGCAGGGATGTCGTTCTTTGCTGGACATTTCCCGGACGCACCCGTGACCCCCGGCATCGTCCTCCTCGAGACGATGGCGCAAGTGGGATCACTAATGGTACTGACTACGAATGAATTCCGGGGCAAGAGGGGATACATCGTTGGTGTATGTGGCGCGCGGTTCCTGCATCCAGTCCCCCCCGACGCATCTGTTGCGGTACAGGGAATCGTGGTATCATGCCGCCACGGCCTTGTCAAGACCATGATGGAGATATGGATGAAGGACGCCTGCGTAGCATCGGCGACGATAGACTCGATGTTTCGCGCTGTTCAGCGGTAATCGGGAGGCGATCGTGCATTCACAGCAGCAGTCTGGAGGAGGCGTCAACAAGGCCGAACTCGCCCTGGGGCGCATTTGGAGGGACGTCTTCGTCAACTGGCTGGCCGCCAGCCCGCTTCTCATTAACCCCATACGAGCACTGCTTCTCAGGATGTACGGCATCCACGTCCCGTCTCACGGCATTCGACCGCTGTGTTTCTTCGGTGGTCGCGACATCTGGATTGGGGAAGGATCATTTGTCAACTATCGATGCTTCTTTGACGGGTCAGCCCCTATTCACATCGGACGCAAGTGCGGTATCGGCATGGAGGTGCTCTTCTGTACGTCGGGCCACGACATCGCGGGGCCCGAAGAGCGGGCAGGCCACGTTCACCCCAAGCCCATCACGATCGGAGATGGATGCTGGGTCGGGGCCCGGTCAGTCTTCCTTCCTGGTGCGACGGTCGGAGATGGCTGTATCATTGCGGCGGGAGCTGTCGTCATTGGAGCATGCACCCCCAACGGGTTGTATGCCGGTGTTCCAGCGCGACGCGTCAAGGAACTTCCCGTAGAGAAGAAGGAGGATGACCATGAGAGTTCTTGACACCGGGTATGTCGTCACTGCAATAGGTGTTCTCGAGGTGGCGGGCGACGATCAGGCTATAGCGTCAGTGAAATTCACCGACCAGGTCAGCGATGTATCGGTGACGAATCGCGTCGTGCGAACCTGCATGCGACAGCTGCAAGAGTACTTCTCCGGCAAGCGCAAGCGGTTCTCTGTCCCTCTCGCTCCGCACGGGACTGCGTTCCAGCAAGCGGTCTGGAAGGAGCTTCTGAGGGTTTCCTACGGCAAGACGTCGACGTACGGGGCTGTGGCCAAGGCTATTGGACGGCCACGCGCAGCGCGCGCCGTTGGGGGCGCCACCGGACGCAATCCGATTGCTGTCGTCATCCCCTGCCATCGCGTCGTAGGGGCAGACGGGAAACTGACCGGATACGCTGGAGGTCTTGACCGAAAGTCATGGCTGCTCGAACGCGAGGGCAGCCCCAGAAGGCCTTCTCCACCTCTTCGCTGAACGTCGTCAACTGGCTGGCGACTGGCTGTGCCGCCTCGCGCGGGTCGTTTGTCAGCATGATGCTGGTGATTCCCATCTGGTGTGCATCGCCATGACTGTGCCGTACCATGTTGTCATCCATCGCCCACCTCCTTCGGAACAGAGCCCTGTTGCAGTACCGCACGCAGTGCCACGACTGTCACTCCTGCAGATCCTAGCGCACGTCTCACTGCTTCGGCGATAGCTACGGCACCAGGGGTGTCGCCGTGTACACAGATGGAGTCAGCGTGCATCGGAAGCACACTTCCGTCGACAGCCTCGACGACCTCCGAGGTGACCAGACGGAGGACCCGTGCCACAATTTCTGGAACGTCAGAGAGGACGGCATCCGGTCGAGAACGCGGGACGAGGCTGCCGTCAGGCATGTACGCGCGGTCCGCGAAGAACTCGGCGGCAAAGGCCACACCTGCGTACCGTGCAGCTGCGTGGTGCATCGTCGCGGGCATGCCCATCAGAATGAGTCCCGGGTCCGCATCACGCACTGCGCTGGCAATGGCATCAGCAAGCGCACGGTCACGCGCGGACTCGTTGTAGAGGGCTCCATGCGGTTTCACGTGACACAACGGTATTCCGTTCGACCTGCACATTGCCGCGAGGGCACCAATCTGATAGAGGCAATAGGCATAGACTTCGTCGGGGGAGCATGCCATCGCACGCCGTCCGAATCCAGGGAGGTCGGGATAGCCGGGATGTGCACCAACCGCCACACCAAAGGATTTTGCGAGGCGCAGGGTGGTCAGCATCACCTGCGGGTCGCCCGCGTGAAATCCACACGCAACATTCCCTGATGTCACGTGCCGGAACAGCCCCGGGTCGTCCCCGAGTGTCCAGACGCCAAAGCTTTCCCCGAGATCACTGTTGATGTCGACCATGCGATTCATGCGCGTCCTCCCGGTGCGGGTCTTCCCCGCTCATGTACTGACCTGGGTCGTCAGCCATCTCCCTGCCGAGTGTTGAGTCGGGCCAGCCATTCCCGGCGCAACTCTGCCAGTTGTTTCAGTGCAGTCCCCTGACGCCTTAGGCCTTCAACGGCCGAAGCAACGCTGCCAAGAGTGAACGTGACCGTATCTCCCGGCTGACGCTGTGCCAGCGACGCCAGCCAAGCTCGAGCGACGACGAACGGTACTGCATAGCCCCCAGTCGTCTGGTGGTCAGCCATCAGAACGATCGGTTGGCCCGACCCTGTGACCTGCACTGCTCCAAGCGGAACCGGCGCAGAGATGATGTCGGCACTCTCTGCGAGAGAGAGGGCAGGCCCTTCGAGACGGTAGCCCATCCGGTCGGATGCAGCTGCGACTACCCAAGTTGCTGCCGTCAACGTGGAAGTTGCGTTACTGTCCAGAACATGTCGCTGTGGGCCCGGCAGGATCGGCAAGGCATCGCAGCCGGTCTTCTCCTCTCTCAGGTTTTTAGGACACGAGAACCCGAGAAGCGATAGTGATGCTTCCTCTAGCAGTGCGATTGGCACTGCATCACCTGCCTTCAATGCCCGTCCTTCAAGTCCGCCGGTGCGTGATCTGAGAAGCGTCGAGCGGCTTCCCATCACGCGCGGTACTCTGATGCCGCCCGCTACGCAGAGGTAAGCCCTGCAGCCTCCGGATGGGTCCGCACCGCGGAAGGAAACGGAGTCGCCCGCACACACTGAACAGCACGTCCATGCAGGCGCATCCCGGTCGTTGACCGTCATGTGCAGGTCGGCTCCCGTGACTGCAACAAGTGCATCCGTCTCGAATCGAAGAACCGGCCCCGTAATCGTCATCTCAAGCGCGGCTGCATCAGGATCATTTCCGACAAGGACATTGCCAATTGCAAGCGCCTGTGGGTCCATAGCGCCCGAAAGGGGCATACCGATGTCCTGGTACCCCGGGCGTCCGAGATCCTGTACCGTCGTCAGCAGCCCTGCCGCTTCTACCCGCATGGCTGGTGTTGTGACGCCGAGGCTGGAACTGTCAGCCTTCTGTGGACACACTGCTGACAACACGGTGCTTCGGCGGTCATACTCCTCACGCCCAATGGAACGAAATTCGACACGGTCGCCCGGCCGGACAAGTGTTGGAATGGTAGTCTCGGCGTCGAACAGGTGCAGGGGCGTGCGGCCAATGATGTTCCATCCCCCAGGGCTGTTGAGTGGGTAGATACCGGTCTGGCATCCCGCGATACCGACGCTGCCAGCCGGCACGCTGACTCGAGGAGCGTCCAGGCGAGGCGTTTCCAGCTGTGAGTCCAGGCCGAGCAGATACGGAAACCCGGGGAGGAATCCGAGCATTGCACACGTGTACTTCCGGCCGGCATGGCGCGCAATAACATCGTCGACGGACAGGCCGCTTGATGCCGCGACACGGCCGAGATCGGGACCCGTGGTATCACCGTACAATACGGGGAAGACGACGGTACGCTGCGGGACAAGCATGCTACTGCGTGTCATACGACCTTCACGGAGCAACAGCGTGCACAACCCCTGCACATCTGCCTTGAGGGGATCGATGTAGATGGCCAGTGTGCAATAGCCGGGCACCAGTTCCAGGACGCCTGGGATGTGCTGTTCGGCAAGAGACGCACGCATCGTGTGGACCCGTGCGTTTGTGTCTTCACTGATGGCCGAGCCCAGCACCACTGTCAGGCAGCACTCACCTGCAGTGACAACATCGGCAAATGGTCTCTCGGCATCCATTGGCACTGATGACTCCTTCATGCGATGATGATACTGGCGCCAGGTGAACCGTGGCCGATCCGGTGGTCCACGAACACGAGGAGCGGACTCTTGGGATCACGCAACGGATTAATCGTATTGGCGGTACTCGACCATATCGACCGAAACGGTCGGTCCAACGCGTCGCTGTTCCACGGCAGTTCGGTCACCTCACGTTTCACGGTACCTCCGTTGATGCAAGGGTCCCCGAGCCTTCTCCAGAGTCTTGCCGTCCACAGGATATCGGAAGCACTTGGCAATGCAATTTGGAACGTCGAACAGGCAATTGATGTCATCACATATTGCCGTTGAATTCGTTCTGTCACCGGGTATAACGGGGACAGCTGGAGACGCAGTGGACGTCCCATTGGGGGCGCCTCAGCCACACCACCGTGACACCACAGAAGGGTGTCAAGTGAGAGTGCAAACGTCGGGAGGTTGATGATGATTACGTGCATCTCCGCCAGCAACAGGCATTTCTCCGATCAACGATGGCAGCAGGCGTACTGGCTCTTCTCGTTCTCGGACTACTATGACTCGGGCAACGTGCGGCTGGGCAAGCTGCGCATTTTCAATGACGTCGTCGTTCAGCCACATGAGGGGTTTGGAGTCCATCCGCACGAGGAGATGGAGATCGTCACCATCATGCTTTCGGGCCAGATGACGCATACCGACAGCGCGGGAGCACGGGTGGTCATTCACTCCGGTGACGTGGTGCGTATGACAGCGGGAACGGGAATCACGCACTCGGAGAGGAACCTTTCAGGCGAGCCGGCACGCTTTCTCCAGATATGGATATTCCCTGATCAGCAAGGGCTACTGCCTTCCTATCAGCAGGCAAGTTTTGCACCAAGCGGTTTCGCGGGCAAGCTAGTGCCGCTGGCATCAGGGCGTGGTCATGCGGGAGCCGTCGGAATGCATGCGGACGCCGCCATCTATCGCGCTTGCTTCCAGAGTGGATTCAAGGTCGACTACGCAGTGGGAGCGGACAGGTCTGCCCTCATCTACGTCCTGTCCGGCTTGATGACGGTAAACGGATTCGCAGTTGAGCAAGGGGGTCACGCCCGTGTCCAGAAAGAAGAGGGCATAACGCTGGCAAGTCCCTCCGACTCGGAATTCATACTTGTCGACGTAGCAGCTCGCTGATTCGCTTGTCGATTGCCGGCCGCTTGTTCTGTCAGTTGTTCTCCAGTATTGTATGATAGTCTTGCCAGCCAGATGATATGGAACGGAGAGCCGATGTGCCTACAGAAGCAGATGCCATAGCGCAGTGCACCAAGCCAAGAACACGGGAGGGTATTGCTCACGACCTTCTCGATCTTGGTCTTCAAGAGGGAATGACGGTACTGGTCCACAGCTCCCTCAGCTCCCTGGGATGGGTGTGCGGTGGTCCGGTCACCGTCATCCAGGCGCTCATGGATGTTGTCACCGATAAGGGGACCATCGTCATGCCCGCCATGAGTCCTGGGAATAGTGATCCAATGCTTTGGCACAACCCTCCGGTCCCCGGTGAGTGGAAGGAAATCATTCGTGCGACAATGCCGGCCTTTGACCCGCTTGTCACACCCGCACGTGGCATGGGCATCACTGCCGAGGTCTTCCGGACATGGCCGGGAACCGTCCGCAGTGCTCACCCCAGCACGTCGTTTGCAGCGCGGGGATCCCATGCTGATGACGTCGTGCGCGACCACAAGCTGGACAACTGCTTGGGCGAGACGTCTCCCCTGGCACGGCTGTACGACCTTGATGCCGCAGTGCTGCTGCTGGGCGTCGGCTACGACTGCAACACCTGCTTTCATCTCTCGGAGTATCGAGCGCCCGGTGCCCGTTCAGTGACAGAGGGATCGGCCGTCATGATCGCCGGGCAGCGCACGTGGACGACGTACACCGACATCGAGCTTCATGAAGAACGGTTCATGCAGATTGGCACGGCATTCGAGCAGACAGGCGCCGTACGCGTAGGCTACGTCGGGTCAGCCCAGAGTCGATTGTTCAAGGAGCGCGCAGCCGTCGATTTTGCTGTACGGCAGATTGTACGAGCGCGCGAGGAGACCGAGGCTTCGTAGGTCGTCGCTAGATCGCCATCCCCGCGGAAACAGGTCCCCGTGCAGGCAGTACGACGCCTCCGCCGGCGATTGTGCACACATCCCTCACAAATCCGCTTGACCTCCGTTCTCGTGGTGATAATATAGACCAACCAGTCGGTTTGTTATTATGGTAGGCACGTCAGGAGGTCTATGTGAAGCAGGAAGAGCGATCACAGGAAACGCGAAGTCGCATTCTGCAGGCAGCCGAACGCAGCTTCGCAGAACGCGGATATGACATCACCAGTGTCGATAGCATCTGCCGTGCAGCGGAAATCAGCAAGGGTGGCTTCTACCACCACTTTCCCAGCAAGGGAGCAGTATTTGCAGCACTGCTGGACGCATGGCTGGCCCGTCTGGACGCTGGATTCCTTCGCGCGAAGGAGGGGCATGCGCGTGTCCCCGACCAAATAGCTGCAATGGCTGCAAGTATCGACAGCATCTACGATTTGGCGGGATCCTCATGGAACATTCTTCTCGAAGTATGGGCCAAGGCTCGGACCGACCCGGCAGCGCAGGCCAGTACACTCACCACACTGCGCCGTTACCAGAGGTTCTTCGCCGAACTGCTCCAACGAGGGGTGGACGAAGGAAGTCTCACCGTCGACGATGTCGAACTGCAAGCGCGTGTCCTGTTGAGTGCCGTTCTTGGTCTGCTGCTGCAGGGAATTCTGGAAGGCGGAAGCGCAGATTGGGGCAGAGAAACGAAGAGAACTGTCTCATTCATGATGGACGGCGTAGTCAGGAGGACGCGGTGAACATTCTGGTAACGGGAGCATGCGGAAACGTCGGAATGTACGCAGTGCAGGAGCTGCTTGCCCGCGGAATACACGTGCGCGCTCTGGATGTATACACCAAAGCAAACAGACACAAGATGGCCCGGCTTGACCGCGCCGTTGAACCGTTTTGGGGCGATATCAGGGACAAATCTCTTGTGGCACGAGCCGTAGACGGCGTCGATGCGGCTATCCACCTTGCCTACATCATCCCTCCCCGCAGTGAACATGACCCGGCGTGGGCGGAGACGATCAATGTAGGAGGAACATGGAATCTCCTGCATGCATTGGCGGCCAGTCCGCTGAGGCCGCGACTGGTGTTCACGTCATCGATTGCACTCTATGGCAGAACCCAGCATCTTGCTCCGCCGCGTACCGTAGGGGAAGCGCTGCATCCGTATCAGGAGTACGCCTACCACAAGATGACCTGCGAACAGATGATCCATGCCTCGGGCATCCCCTGGGTCATCCTGAGGTTCGGCGCAGTCCCCCCGATCGAGTTTGGGGAGCTGGATCCACTCATGTTCGAGGTGCGCATGGATGATCGGATGGAGTACCTGGCGCCCATGGACGCTGGAGCATCAGTCGCGGCGGCGGCACTGAAGCCCGGGATCGAAGGGAAGACCATGCTGGTCGCGGGAGGGCCGTCGTGTCAAGTGACCGGCCGCCAGTTCATGACCGAATCGTTCAACGCGCTGGGCATCGGCATGCTGCCGGAGTCAGCGTTCGCGCAGATACCGTTCCACTGCGACTTCATGGACACCGAAGAGAGCGAGCGACTGCTGCACTATCAGAAGCACAGCTTCAGAGAGACGCTTGCGTTGCAGAAGCAGGCACTGGGGTGGAAGCGACTGTTTGTTCCGCTGTTTCGACCAATCATCAGGCGCAAGCTGCTGGCAATGTCTCCGTACTACCATCGCAACCCGGGAAGGAGAGTGCCGGCGCGCCCGGTACCCGTCGTTCGCTGAGCGTGTTATCTGCCGCGAGCGCTTCCGTCAGGTATAGACCACTTGTGGAGCACTCTGCGGAGCATACACTGTATCCGAGGGGTCTGAAGAGCGGACCGCAAGGCGACCCTTCAACAGGGGGAAGTCATATGCAGATACTTGCAGCGTGTGGAATTGTTTGTACGTCATGCCCAGCGTATGTAGCTGGGAGGACGGGAGATCGTGCTCTGCAAGAGAAGACAGCGGCTGATTGGAAAGCAGCATATGGTGTCGAATCCAAAGCTGAGGATGTCGTCTGCGACGGCTGTCAACCAGGCGGGCAACGTCTGTTCGCACATTGTACAGAGTGTCCTGTTCGTGCTTGTGCGCTGGGAAAAGAGTACGCCACGTGCGCCGAGTGCAACGCTTACGACACCTGCCCGACCATCCGCGCGTTCTTCGTATCTTGTCCGGACGCCAAACCAGTACTGGATGGCCTCAGGAACAAGTAGCGGCCGGGCTTCACCTCTGTCACCGAGACCCGTACCGCACTGAAGACCGCCCCTCATTGGTGGTCTCCAACTCCGTAACGGGCCTCATGTGGTCGAGGATGCCGTAGTCTGCGGGCCGAAGTCGTCTGCCTCCTCAGGCGAGTGCAGGACGAAGACAGCATCGAAACCCTCTCTGCGCAGGATATCGGCACGAGTAGGTGCCTGAGCGCACTGGCGGTCGACGACGAAATCGCCAACGACTCGGTCGGCACGCATGCGGTTGCGTTCCTTGCACAACTGCGGTGGCATGTTGAACAGGATGGCGACTGCAGGTCTGTGGTAGCGGGCGGCCAGACTCAGCAGGGGGCGCCGTGCCTTCACCTGGACGTTGGTGGCATCAACAACGGTCAGTCGACCGGCGCGTAGCCGCTGTTCCAGGATGCAGCGCAGGACGGCAAATGCGGCAGTCGTAGCTGACTGGTCACTCTCGTCGTCGGCGACCATGGCCCGGCACGCGTCAGAGGACAGGATCTGTGTCGGAGCAAAGTGTCTGTGGGCAAACGTGGTCTTGCCCGAGCCGGATGGACCGATGAGCACAATGAGGGCGTGAAGCGGCACGAAAGCGGGTGGCAGTATGCTCATGGCGTAAGGTGTCGCGATTGCGTCAGGAGCTCAAGGTGGCATCCAGGCTCGCGGAACGGAATCGTACCCAAGACCTTCGTTCCCCGCATGAATACCGACAGGCTTCGCATTCTGCATCTCCTCGCTCTCGAGTTTCAGTATGTATGAGACTTGTTTCTTGCACAAGCGCACCGAGAGTCTCAGATTGGTGTCGTCACTACGATTGACACATGACACTATTATCATATGATGAATTCATCATGGAGACATCGACGGCGCTGGATGGACTGACATCGTTCTACAAACTACTTTCCAACAGGTCACGTCTGGCTATCGTCCTGGAACTGCGCTCGGGGGAGGCCAACGTGGCCGAGCTATGCCATCGTACGGGCCTCAGTCAGACACTGGTTTCCCATCAGCTCGCAGCCTTGCGGAATGCGGACATCCTACGCGTGCGTCGAGCAGGGAAGCACACCTACTACCAACTGGCCGACGAACACATCACGACAATTGTCGGATACGCACTGGAACATCTTGGCGAAAGGGAAGTATGACATGAGTAGCCACCATGAGCATGGAGTGCCATCAGGAAGGAACCTGTCCATTTCGGTAGTGATGAATGCTGCGATTACCGTCGCCGAGGTTGCGGGAGGGTTGGCGTCCGGCTCACTTGCGCTACTCGCTGACGCGCTCCACAACGCGACAGATACTCTCGCGGGCATCCTGGCTCTCTGGGCGCTGAGGCTGGGTCGCCGCGCCCACGACGAACAGCACACGTTTGGCTACCGGCGCGCCGAAATCTTGTCAGCAGGGATAAATGCTGGTGCAATGATCATCATTGCCGCATTCCTGTTCCGCGAGGCATGGCTGCGCTTCCGGAATCCCCAACCCGTTCAGGGGGGCATCATGTTGGCCGTCGCTGTCGTCGGGCTGGCCGGCAACTTCGTATCGGTGATGATACTGCGCCACCAGGCAAGCGAAAGCCTTAACGTGCGAGGTGCGTATCTGCATCTCGTGTCAGACACTATGTCGTCCGTCGGGGTTGTCCTGGGAGGCATCGCCATCACCGTCTGGCACATGACTTGGATCGATCCGCTCATCACCGTTCTGGTGGCTGTCTGGGTACTGAAGGAGTCGTTCACTCTCGTGCGTGAAGCCGGGTCGATTCTCATGGAGCGTGCACCGGTGGGGCTCCGGCTGGCGGACTTGGCAGCAGATGTCCGTTCTCTGGCCCATGTGCGGGACGTGCACCATGTCCACGTGTGGAAGCTGTGCGACAATCAGACGATGTTCGAAGGGCACGTCAATGTGGACGATATCTCCGTTCGCGAAACTGGATCGGTACGCAGAGATATCGAAGGCGTGCTCCAAGGGAAGTACGGGATCACGCACACGACACTGCAGTTCGAATTCGAGACGCACAAGGATGCAGGACTGCTTGCCTGTGAGGAACAACAAGAACCGTCCTGAGGATATGCGTTGCCTGCTGACATCAGCACGGAGTAGGTGCGCCATGCACTGGCGCAGCTGGTGAAGACACGGCGCCTTCCACACAGCGAATCCCGCGGTTCGTTGTACTGATGCCACCTCGCGTGTGCAACGGGAGAAGCGGCCGGTCCTGCTATTGTATTGCAGTGATTGACGATCTCCTCCGAGGAGACGTGACCGCGAAGGTCACTTCTCGCGCGCGTTCCAAAGCATCCTTCATCGGATCCGTCTTGGCGACGACCCTGCGACGTGGTATACTGGCTGCATTATGAACAGAACAGGACTTGCAGGGATGATCCACCCAAGGAAGGCCGTGACGTTTTCACTCGTCGGAGTCTTGCTTGGTGGCAGCTTCCTCTGGAATGCTGGAGTTCACGTCTATACAGTTCGGGACGGAACATCGATGGTACGCGTTGTCACGTTCGAGAACACGTCGGTGAGCTCCATTCTGCAGCGGGCGGGCATACCTGCACTTGGTGAAGACGATGAAGTCATACCTGACGGCGGGACGATCATCCCCCACGGAGAAATCGCCGTCTTGCGGGCCGAGCCGGTCACGCTCACAGTCGACGATGCCAGCGAAACCATGTACTCTACGGCGCGCACAGTGGGTGAGCTGCTATCAGAGAGTGGCATTTTTGTGGGTGCAGAAGACATCGTCGAGCCGAATCAGGCATCACCGGTACCCTACGACGGAGATGTCGTCGTCCGTCGCACGACGTATGCATACCGCACCGAGACGCAGACCGTTCCGTACAGGCGTGTCTACCGGAACAACCCATACATGGAGGTCGGCAAGAGCTACATCAGCGTCATGGGTCAGAAGGGAACGCTGGAGAAGACGATCAAGGTCACCAAGGTCGCCAAGCAGGCAGTCGCGAGTGATGTTGTCAAGACCGAGACGGTTATGCCAGTCGTGGACGAGGTCTACGACGTGGGTGTCGCCAAGCTGGATCTGAAACCGACAAAGTCCTATACGATGGCAGCTACTGCGTACTCCAACCGCCGGTCGACCATTCTCGATGGCACAGACCATCTCTACGGGTACTCCTATCTTTGGCTTCATTACGGGACCTGCGCCGTCGACAAGAACGTCATCCCCATGGGTACCGTGCTGTATATAGAGGGATATGGATATGCGGTGGCGGCTGACATTGGCGGTGCAATCCGCGGGAACCGCATCGACTTGTTCTTCAACGCTTTCAGTGATGCCTGCCGCTGGGGCCTTCGGACCGTCAAGGTCCATGTCCTGCCCATCAGCCGGTTCCAGCTCTATGAGAAACTCGGCGTGACCGGAGTCTTCTCGGCGCGGTAGCGAGCACCGGCACGGCAGGACGTCCAAACCACCATGTTGGCTGCGCTGGCAGAACTGCTACACTGAAGCGGGGATCCTGATGAGATTGTACCGATCGCGGAGTTCATACGGCAAGACGACATCGGAAGCGCGGCGAACTGCAGTGTCTCACCGTCAAACGTGGCGCGGGTTTGAGGACGTGACGCGCAGGAGACGGATTCTTGCCGCTCTGCTGATCTTCTGCACCCTGTTCATCGGAGTTGTACCAGTTCTTCTTGGTCGCGTGGTGCGCGGGGTAGTGCCAGGCGGCGAAGCAGTAGTTCGCGTTATGGCCACACTGGATGGCAAGCCGTGGTCGGGCATACTGGAATTCAAGCTGTCGGGTTCTGAACAATGGCTCGGGTCGATCGTGCCCTACGAGATTCGCCTTCGCCCGGGTGTCTATGGGATCCACGTAGCTGCAGGAGGGCCGCATAACAGTGCACTAAGAGATGTCACGCCCCCGGGATCGCGCTATGTCGGTGCAGGACAGACCATCACGTTCATTGTAGCGTTCGATGGGGGAGAAGGGACGTAGCGCATCGTGCGCGTCAGAATCCTGAGACCGGACAACAGCGGAGAGTAACCAGCGAACCACTCGTTACGATAGTACTTTAGATGAGGAAGCCAAGAACACCCGGCCAGCGGACACACTGACCGGAGGCAGATCGACCCAGAGGGGGTTCATGTGGGCGACAAGTTCACCATGAACGTCGGTGGCAAGCCGTTTGACGTCGAGATTGAGGAGCTGGGTGTCGCCAACAGGCCTGATCTGTCGCCTCCAGCTGCAAGACTGGCGCCGGGCCACAAGGTTGGCATCATGGAGACCATCCTGCGTGATGCCCAGCAGTCCATGATTGCGACGCGCATGACGATCAAGGACATGGAGCCAGCATTCGAAGCGATTGACGCAGTGGGATACC
>JAUSAI010000156.1 GCA_030652945.1 Caldisericota bacterium
ATCGACAGTGACTAAGAACACCAATGTCGGACGCGATGCGTTCATCGAGCCTCCTGACACGTTCGATAGTATCGGTTGCCTGGCAGAATGCGTTTTATCAGCGTCTTCGCCAAGGCTATGAGCAGACCCTCCAGCGTGTAAAGGCACGGTCGGAGAAGGAATTCGCGTAGCCAGTGGCCGGACACCTCCGCATAGCCCGCGCGTGTGCCAGTCGATTGCTGTGCGTGGATGCGGTATGAGAGCAGGGCATCAGGCAGATTTTCCATGCGAGCGCCGGCGCGTCGCGCCCGCAACCACAGGTCCGTGTCTTCTGAGTGATAGCCGCCGAGGTAGCCGCGCATGTCGAGCAAGAACTGGCGGCGAATGGCCACGGCAGGATGGCAGACCACGGTGCGTCTCTTGAGCATGCGCTAGATGTCAGCATGCGCCAGCGGGAAATCCATGCGACCGATGATTTGGTCGCCTTCATCGATCAGAGTCACCGCCGAACCGAGGATATCCACAGGCGACTCCGCCAGCCGTTTGCGCAAGGTCGAAATCCGGTGCGGGGCCGCGATGTCGTCGGCATCCATCCGCACAAGGTAGTCGCCATTCGCTTGGTCAGCGAGGGCATTCAGATTGAAGGATAACTGGCCGATGGAAGTACGAAACAGTCGCACGCGCGCATCGCTCGTCGCCAACGCTTGCAGGGTGCTCCAAAGTTCGTCGGTGCACGCATTGGCTGCAATCAGGAATTCGAAGTCCGGATCATCTTGCGTCAGCACGCTGGATAACGCCGCCTGCCACCACGGATTGGGTCGGTTGATACACAGGATCACTGATAGCGCTGGATGCTGCGCACCATGTTCTTCGGTGGAAGTGGATTGGCCTGAAGTGAGCTTTGTCATACGGCCCGCGCGTTAGCTAGACGAGTTCTTGTCCTTGTTGATGCGACCGTGGGTACGTTTCAGCGTGCGCCGGATGAGACTTGGCACATGGGGATACAGGCGATAGAAGATCTTTCTCGCCAGCAATGGTGGGTCCCGTAGCAGATGCCAAATTGTGTAAGGTTGCCTGAGCAGGACAGGGAAGTACCCATCC
Organism: Caldisericota bacterium; assembly: GCA_030652945.1. Taxonomy (GTDB): domain Bacteria; phylum Caldisericota; class Caldisericia; order Cryosericales; family Cryosericaceae; genus Cryosericum. The sequence continues at coordinate 1,081 of JAUSAI010000156.1, forward strand.
TTGCTGGCATCTTCTTTTGGAACGGGCAGGCCGTAGCGCGTGAAATCGTCAAGCTTTCGCATACGAAAGCGGCGGAACAGGATTAACCAGCCTTGCTTGACAAGCGCGTTTTCGCGTTGCTGCAACGTAAACCGGTTGAACATCAGCATGGCTTCACCCAGCTCGATTCCACCATCTCCGCGGCAAGTTTCCGTGACTTGGTGGCCGGCATTGGTGGGGGTGGTGA
>JAUSAI010000159.1 GCA_030652945.1 Caldisericota bacterium
CTGGATCATCATCATAGCGATCGCCTTTGGTGCATCCTATGCGCTCAGGCATTGGGTGGTCCAGCCCTATCGCATTCAGATGTCGTCGATGGAGACGACCGTGTTCCCCAATGATCTGGTCATGGTGGACAAGGTTTCGTATCACTTTCACGAGCCGCGGCGTGGAGACGTCATCATCTTCTGGCCGCCCGGGATCACGACGGGTGACCCCTACATCAAGCGAGTCATCGGTCTTCCTGGTGAGACCGTCCAAGCCCGGAACGGGCAGGTCCTTGTCGGCGAACAGCCACTTGTCGAGTCCTACATCAACGGGTTTGTCATGCAGGACTTCGGTCCTGTCACCGTTCCCGAAGGTCAGGTATTCCTGATGGGGGACAATCGCGCCGTCAGCCTCGATTCACGGTCATTCGGCACGGTCGGAACGGGCTCCATCATCGGACGTGCGGTATTCGCGTACTGGCCGCTCAATCACTTCGTCATTCTTCGGGCACTGACCGCACTTCCGCAATAGCGCCGGACAGCATCCAGTCTCCTCGTAGCCACGGGGAGGTTCCTTTGTCTGCAGACGGGAGAGAATGTGAGACACGAAGCGCTCGCGCTGTTCGAACAGGGTCTCAGAGTGCGCTACGGCGTCGACGCCATCATCGGTATCGATGAAGCCGGCCGTGGAGCTCTGGCGGGGCCCGTCTATGCGGCTGCCTGTATCATCAGTGATCCTCGGTCCACGGGATTCATCAATGACTCCAAGCTGCTCAGCGAACGTCAGCGCCAACAGGCGTATGCCCTCATGCCTTCGCATGCTGTGTTTGCAACGGGCGTGGCATCGGTCGCAGAGATAGACAGGGAGAATATTCTCCGGGCAACCTGGCTGGCAATGGAACGCGCATACCGGCAGTTGGTGCCTCTGCTGGCCGACCGAGGCTGGACTCTGGCGCGACTTGGCGTTGTCGTCGACGGGCCTTCACTGCCGCCGTTCCTGTGCAAAAGTGGTGTGCCGACAGCGTTGGCGCTCATCGATGCGGATGCTGTGATACTGGCGGTTGCAGGAGCAAGCATAGCGGCCAAGGTCGAACGAGACCGGTGCATGCGGGATCTCAGTCGTCGTATCCACGGATACGGCCTCGACCACAACGTCGGGTATGGAACGAGAGAGCACATTGCGGCCTTGAGAGCAAGAGGTCCTTCCAGCGAGCACCGACGCACATTTGTCGTCAAAGCCCTGCTGCCGCCGGACGAGGAGCTTCCGCTTGGCACCTCGTCATAATCAGGTGTGTGGGACTGCGGGCGAAGAGCTGGCATCCATCTGGTTGTCTGCCCATGGGTTCAGGGTGGTGGCCCGCAACGTGCGGACACCGTACGGTGAGCTCGACATTCTTGCTGAGCGTCGGGGCGAACTGCACGTCATTGAGGTCAAGACGAGGACAGGGACGGGATACGGCACTCCCTTCGAGGCCATCGACGCGCGCAAGCAGGAGCACCTGCGGAAAGCGACACTCTCTATCTTGGCATCTGGCGTTCCGGGAATGACGGCCCGCCCGGTCAGCATCCACATCGATGGGCTGGCAATACTGATGTGTGTCGGGTCAGCCCCCTGCATCGAACTTCTGGAGGATATGCTGGCATGAGTGGGCAGGCTGGGCAGTTCATAGCAAGCGGATGGGACAGTTTCACGACACTGCGATTCGGAGGGAACCCGGCTGCCGTTGTCATTGGCGCAGAAGGGTATACCGACGGCTGGTACCGCGGGATGGCGGCGGAGTTGAATCCGACGTCCGAGACCGCGTTCTTGCTGATGTCACAGTCTCCCCACGTCGACATGAGGGTACGCTACTTCACGCGTACGACGGAGGTGCCGTTTTGCGGCCATGCTACTCTTGCCGCCGCCTACGCTTGGCAGCGATTCGTGTCACCGTCCGCGGCTTTTCCGACACGGTGTACGTTTGAAACGAGTGTTGGGACGGTCCCCCTTCGCCTGAACTGGGAAGGCGGTCTCCTGGGTTCGGTCACGATGCAGCAGCGGACGCCGGAGCTGGCCGGGCCCGTCCGCGATGTGGAAACGGTGGCGCGAATCCTGGGCATCACCAGGTCCGACCTGAACGAGAACCTGCCCGTCCAGGCAGTATCGACAGGTCTTTGGGCGCTGATGGTGCCGCTGCGGTCGCACGACGTCTTGTCGGGGCTTCAGCCCCGGTTCGATGACATGGCGGCGTACAGCGTGAACAGCGCTGTCAGTGGTCTTCAGGTATTTGTCCTTGACCGGCCGGAAGGAAAGGCGTGGTGCGCTCACGTCCGCAATTTTGGCCCGGCAGTCGGCATCCGCGAAGACCCGGTGACCGGCAGTGCCGGCGGTGCGCTTGGAGCGTTCCTGGCATCCAATCTGCTGGGCGCAACAGGCCACTTGGATCTCCACATCAGCCAAGGGACTGAGATGGGGCGCGGCGGGGAAATGGCGGTTGAAGTCCGTACCGGGGTAGACGGCACCATGACCGTGACGGTCACGGGGTCTGCGGTGCAGGTCTGGGAGGGAAGGCTCGTCTGACACCTCCTTCGTGCGGCGTTCGCTGAAGGGTTACGCGAATGGATGCCGGCATTCGTAGTTCCATCGATGGTTGACAGCGTGTCTTGTCCCCCTAGAATAATGCGGTTGGACATTGACGGTGCAGGTGTGGGTGATGTCTGATCGTCTGCACAACGCGGTGAGTTCGTGTTGTGTAAGTGGTCTTGCAAGAAGGCCCGTGCCCTGCGTGCTCGTGTGGTGAAAAGGCTTGGACGGGCGCTGGTTCCGTCCGAGGAGGAGGTACGGTGTGGAACAGGCACTCGTAGTCGAGAACCTGAAGAAGAGCTACGGCAAGTTCGAGGCATTGCACGGCGTCAGTTTTGAGGTTGCTTCGGGAGAGATCTTTGCATTGATCGGGCCCAATGGAGCGGGTAAGACAACGATACTGCGCATCGTGTCGACGATTCTGCAGCCGACGTCCGGGAACGTAGTCGTATACGGAATGGACGTGCAGAAGGAGGCACCCCGCGTGCGCGAGATCATCAGCTATCTGCCGGAAGAGGCGGGGGCGTACAAGCATCTGACCGGTCTGGGATACCTGCGGTTCATGGCCGAGCTGTTTGCAGCGGACACAGCGACTCAGCAGGAATACGTACGACGGGCATCCGACATCACCGGACTGGGAGATCGCCTGCGCGACAAGATTGGAACCTATAGCAAAGGCATGACACGCAAACTGCTGTTGTCGCGTGCTGTCATGACACATCCCAAGCTCGCCGTCATCGACGAGCCCACGAGCGGACTGGACGTGGTTGCTGCCATCGACATCCGTCAGTCCATCCGCAGAACCACGAGTGAAGGGATGGCGGTTCTGCTTTCGAGCCACAACATGCTGGAGATCGAATACCTGTCCGACCGCGTCGCTATCATCGACAACGGTACCATCCATGACGTAGGGACACCACAGGGCCTGAAAGCAAAGTACGGCAAAGCGAACCTCGAAGAGGTGTTCGTTGAGGTGGTGAGACAATGAGAAGATTCTGGGTCATCCTGAAGAAGGAACTCAAGGAGATGCTGACGTGGGTGACACTGATCCCCATTATCCTCATCACGGTCGTCTACGGCTTGCTTGGCCGCGTCATCAACTCGGAACAGAAAAAGCAGTCAGCTCCGCAGCCCGTCGCGGTCGTGGACTATGACAAAACAGCGACATCGAAGGCGCTGACGGGTATTCTGAGCGGTGTGAACCTCAAGGTCACAACATACACAGATGGCGAAGTCGATGAAATCGTGCGCAAGGTAGTCGCCGAGAAGGGGAGCGCTGTCCTGGTCATTCCTCAAGGGTTCGAGGCGGGCATCGGGGCGCAGAAACCACAGAAGGTCCAGACGTACACGATCATGCGCAGCTTCTCACTGCTCGGCATGACCAGCTCCATCAAGCTCGATGCTGCATTGAACGCCATGAACCAGTATGTCGGCGACCAATACATCAAGGCCGGTGCGCCGGGGCTCGACCCGGCCATTGTGCGGAATGCCATCACGGCGCAGTCGTTCGTGACGGTTGGCGGCCGCTCGGCCGAGGGCAACCCGCAGGAGATCGTTGGTGTCGTCATGCAGCAGACGATGATCATTCCCATTGTTCTGACGCTGGTCATCATTATGGCCGCGCAGATGATTGCAGCTTCGATTGCAGGTGAGAAGGAGAACAAGACACTCGAGACCTTGCTGTCTACTCCCGTTGGCCGGGGATCCCTGGTAACGGCCAAGATGATGGCATCGGGTATCGTCGCGCTCATCTCGGCCGCAGCATACATGGTCGGCATGAAGAGCTACATGGGCAGCCTTCTCGGCGGCAGCGGCGGAACATCGTCCGCGTCAGGGCAAGCGATCCAGCAGCTGGGTCTGGTCCTCGATCTGCGCGGTTATCTCCTGCTGGGTCTGAGCGTCTTCGCCGGCATCATGGTGGCACTTGCCATTGCCGTCATTCTCGGAGCGTTCGCCGAGAACCTCAGTAGTGTACAGGTCCTCATCACGCCGCTCATGATGATGGTCCTTCTGCCCTACCTCATCACGATGTTCGTCGATCTCAACTCGACATCACCCATCCTGAAGTGGTTCATCTATGCCATTCCATTTGCCCATCCATTCCTGGCGGCGCAATACATCTTTGCGCGCAACTTCACAGCGGTCATTGGTGGCATCGTGTATCAGGGTGCACTGTTCTTCGTGTTTGCGACTATTGCAGCGCGAATCTTCTCTACCGATCGCATCCTGACCATGAAACTCAATACGGCGCGAGTGGGATCGAGTCCGGGCAACTGGCCGATCCTGCGCTTGATCGGGAGCTTGTTCAAGCGTCACAAGTAGCTCACTGCCGACGAAATTCAGCGCCCCCGACCGTCAGGTCGGGGGCGCTTTGATGTACAGTCCGGCGACGGCGCTGTCAGATCTGCTTGTCACGTACCATCATCATGAACTGGTACGTCAACGCGGCAATCTTCTGACGGTCAAAGTCGATGGTTGCGACATGGTACGAACGGTCCAGGGTGACGATGGACTTATACCGGCTGTTGACACTGCGGGCGATCACCTCGGCGTTGCGGGGCGGTACGACGTGATCCTGGGTAGATCTGAACGACAGCAGGGGCTGGGTGACGAGACCGAGGTCGTGCCGGACGGTCCGGATGAGCATGAGAAACTGATACACTGCATCCAGTGGGTTGTACCCCAGGTCGGGCAACTCGATGGTGGTGTCCGCGACATCAGGGGGTGCCTTTGGTTGACGGGCACGGACATGGCGCACGAGCGGGACGAGCCGCAGGCGCCAGTCGTCAATGACCATGGGTGTATTGATGGTGATGACACCGTCCACGGCGGGCGCGTGCTCGGCCAGGTACAGCGCCAGCACCCCTCCCATCGACAGTCCGAGCACGAATACGTGGTGGGTGCCAGTGCTGACTTCCTCGAGACTGCGCACTGCATCCTTCTGCCAGTCAGGAGCGGTTGCATGCCGCAGCTCCTCCCAAGTGGCACCGTGGCCGGTCAGAAGAGGTGCGTAGACCGAGATCCCCTGTGCGTGCAGGAACTCGGCCAGGAACCACATGTCGCGGCCAGGTGCGCCGGTCAGCCCATGCAGGAGAAGGCAGGCGGTGTCTGACTCGCCCTGAAGACGGATCGCTGCGGCGCTTCGGGCATCAAAGGGAATGCGCATGTGCTGGTACGGCTATGCCGCCGGTTCACCTACCATCTGGCCACTGCGTACGAACAGCATGCAGGCGGCCGCCAGGACGAAGAAGATGCCTGCGTACGGGAACATGACGGACATCGTCCCCCCTGCCGTGTCGGCGATCCATCCAACCAGTGGGGGGCTGACGATGCTGGCTGCCTGAGAGAAGAAGTAGTAGACGCCGGTGAGTGCTCCGACCATTTCGAGGGTGCCCATGTCGAGCACCGTCGGCAGCGAGTTGATGTTGACCAGCGCCCAGGACAGCCCGCCCATGACGAACACAGCCAGTCCAGCAGTACTGGCAATGCCGAATGCCAGCAGGAGGACCATGACGATGACACCTGCAAGGCCGATGAGGATCGTCGTCCGACGACCCAGCCGCCTGCCGATGAAGCCTGCCGGAATAGCCAGGACCATGAAGGCAAGCGAGAATACGCCCAAGTTGAACTTGGCGCTTGCCTCGGACGCCTGACGGACCTTGTCCAGCTCGGCAATCTGGCTTGCGTCGGTGGGCGTGGCTGTACCGAGCTTGGCGATGAGGCTGCGGACAGCGGTACTCTCGGCGTGCATGTACGTCGGGTAGTAGGTTTCAACGGCGTTAAATGCGATGAACCAGAAGAAGATGGCAAGGCAGATGAACAGGAGACTGCGGTACTTTGGCGTCCACATCCGGCGCAGCAGCGAGAAGTCTGTTCGCTGAGACCGCGGAGCCTTGCGGTCCAGGGCGTCACGCCGTTCATTGATGGACAGTACCATGATGAGAACGGCGATCAGGACCGACGCACCGGCGATGGCAAATCCCAGCGGCCGGTTGGTCGTTGATAGTTTGCCGACGACGAAGTAGACGAGCAGTGAGCCGAACCCTCCCATGAAGTTGATGACGCCGTTGGCCGGCGATCGCTCCTCTGGCGGCACAAGGTCAGGCATGAGTGCAATGATGGGCGAACGTGAGATGCCCATGGAGACGTTGACGAAGAACAGGGCGAGGATGAGGACAATGAGAGACGTCGTACCCGGACCCAGCCACAATGGGATCCAGGGCACTACGGCAAACAGGATTGCGCCGACCGGCAACGTCGAGATGATGAACGGCATCCTGCGTCCGATGCGGGTCCAGATGTTGTCGGACCAGAAGCCGACCAAGGGGATGAGAGTGATGGCAAGGATGTTGTCGATATTCATGACCCAGCCGGACGCCGCATAGGGAAGACCATAGACAGTCTTCAGGATGATGGGGATGTCGGAGTTGTACAGGGACCACAGGACCGAGATGCCGAAGAACCCGAACCCGAGCAGGAAGATCTTGACATACGAGGCCTTTCGTTTCATGCACGTTCCCCCTTGGGTACAACATCGGGCCTCGTGGACGGGCCCGTCTTGTCAATTCTATACTGCAGGCTTCCTTTGCAACAGTGGTCCGGTCCGCTCTCAGTCCAGCTCTTCGACCTTGATCAGGTTCGTGCTCCCCGTCACTCCCGCATGTGAACCGGCAGTGATGATGATGCGGTCGCCCCTTCGGACCATGTGCGACAGTCTTGCCATCGCGACGGCGGTTCGCAGGATGTGGTCGACACTCTCGAATTGCTGTACGACTACCGGAACGATGCCCGAGTACAACGTCAGACGGCGCCGAACGGTGTCGCTGGGTGTCAGGGCAAGGATGGAGGCATGTGGGCGATAGCGTGACACCAGGATGGCCGTATGTCCCGACTCGGTAGCGCAGACGATGAGTTTCGCTCCCACCGACTGTGCGATGTGGACCGCAGCGTGCGCAATAGCGTCCGACGTATCCCCCGACGGCTGCATCTGGCGAGCATCGACGCTTTGCCAGTACAGTTTGCTGCGTTCCGTGCTTTCGATGATCCTCCCCATCGTCTCGACCGTTTCGAGCGGGTAGTGGCCCACAGCGGTTTCGTTGCTGAGCATGACAGCGTCCGTGCCGTCGAAGATCGCGTTGGCAACATCCGTGACCTCAGCCCGCGTCGGTGAGGGATTGTCGACCATGGAGTTGAGCATCTGGGTCGCCGTGATGACAGGCTTGCCAAGCTTGTTGCACAGCGCGATGATACGCTTTTGGATGATAGGTATCTCTTCGACCGGGAGTTCGACGCCGAGGTCTCCTCGCGCCACCATCACGGCATCTGCAGTGGCCAGGATCTCGTCGATGTTCTGCACTGCCTCCCACTTCTCTATCTTGGCGACGATGGGCACGTGCGCGCCGTGCGCCTCCATCTGTGTGCGTAGTTGACGGACATCGTCCGCCGTGCGGACGAACGACATTGCCACGTAGTCGACCGATGACCGCAACGCTGTCAGGAGGTCGTGCTTGTCCTTCTCGGTGATGGACGGGATGTTCAGGCGAGAGTGGGGAAAGTTGACACCCTTGTGGTCGGACAGCATGCCGCCCTTGACGACGTCGGTCACGAGTGTGTCGCCCTCCAGTTCGCGGACCTTGAGCTGGATGAGGCCATCATTGATGAACACGGTCTCGCCTGGCTTGACCTCCTGTGGGGGCAGACAGTAGTCGATCGAGGCCTCGGTGGCGGTTCCGTCGATGCAGTGGGGAACGAGGCGGAGCGTTGCTCCAGAACAGACCTCGACAGGCCCGCCACTGAAGGTGCCGAGCCGGATCTTTGGACCCTGAAGGTCAGCCAGGATCGCGAGTGGCAGGTCGAGTTCACTGCGAGCTTTCTTGATAGCTGTGATGACGGCTAGCCGTCCTTCATCCGTGCCGTGCGAGAAGTTGATGCGCAGGATGTCGACACCTTTCTGCGCCAGCGAACGTATCATGTGTTCTGCCTGCGTCGCAGGGCCAACGGTGGCGACCACCTTCGTGCGCTTGCCGCCTCTCTCTGCCATGGATTCCTCCGTTGCGAAGTAGCATGCAACTATCTGCAACACTATAGCAGTGGACGACGCAGGGGCAACTGCAGAAGCCCCAGGGAATTCCCGGGGCTTCGCTGACAACGTCTGTCTGCTCATGCCGAACAGTGCTACGTGATCGAGATCTCCTTGCTGGTGGCTTCAGGTAGTGCCTTCTTGGGGAGTTCCAGGGTCAGCACACCGTTCTCGTGCGCTGCTTTGATGTGCTCTTCATCGATGTTCGATCCCAACGGGATCTCGCGGTAGTAGCGGCCATAGGTGCGTTCGGAGTAGTAGTTGCCGGCCCTCTTGTCGTTCTTCTCGGCCTCAGTCTTCGTTTCGGCCGAAATGGCCAGTACGTTTTCCCGCACCTTGATGTGGATGTCCTTCTTGTCGATGCCGGGCAGGTCCACCTTGACGCTGTACTTGTCGGTATTCTCCTGCACTTCGATGGCCGGAGAGTAGAATTCACCCATGGGTGCCAAGTCAGAGCTGGTTCTAGCCGCAGTCGCGGGTAGGGCAGAGTAGCGACGGCGAGGTTCTCCCCAGAAGCTGCCGAACAGGCGGTTCATCTGCTCTTCTACCCGCTTCAACTCGTCAAACGGATCATATCGAATCATCATACCACACACCTCCTTGTAGGTTGGTTGTCCCCTGTCTGGGACTGCATTACCATCCCTTTCGGGTGACGCAATCATTGTAACATTGGCAGTCGCCTTTGTAGAGTGCCAGAATGTGAACAAGTAGTGAAAAGGGAGATTGGGACGAGGTGGTCTCGTGGCGTCTAGTCGTCCGCCTCTGCGAGTTGGGGCCAGCCGTTGAACATACTTCTCACGGACGTAGACTGGACGTAGTTCGCCAGACCAGTGGAGGCCGCGCATGGAAGACCGCGAGCAGATGCACCACGACATGCCCGACAGTACACATGCCGTGCACCAGGAGGCGCATGATCACAGCATGCTCGTAGAGATGACGCAAGCCGGGCATGAAATGCCTTATGGCCACACGGGTCACGGCGAACATCAGGGCCACGATCACCACACCCACATGATCCGGGACTTCCGGACGCGTTTTCTGGTCTGTCTCGCCCTGACCGTCCCAGTCCTGCTCCTGTCGGAGCCGGTGCAGATGCTGCTGCACCTGGGCACCAAGCTGCAGTTCCCCGGCTCGATGTGGGTGCTGTTCGCGCTGTCAGCCTTCATCTATGTGTACGGCGGAGTTCCCTTCCTCAAAGGCATGGTCGACGAGTTGAGGGCCAGGACCCCTGGGATGATGACCCTTATCGCAATGGCGATCACGGTCGCCTTTGTGTACAGCGCTGCGGTTTCACTGGGCCTTCAGGGCATGGTGTTCTACTGGGAGCTGGCGACACTCATCGACATCATGCTCCTCGGTCACTGGCTGGAGATGAAGTCCGTGATGGGGGCCTCCCGCGCCCTGGAGAGCCTGGCGCGACTTATGCCTTCTGATGCACACGTCATCATGACTGACGGGATGGTGATGGACCACCCGGTTGCTCACCTCAGGACCGGGGATCGGGTGCTCGTCAAGCCTGGTGAGAAGATCCCCGTCGACGGCCGTGTCGAGGGTGGTGCGTCGAGCGTCAACGAGGCCATGCTGACGGGAGAGTCGCGCCCGGCGGACAAGAGGCCGGGCGATGCAGTCATCGGCGGCGCCATCAACGGTGAAGGCGCCCTGACGCTCGTCATAGAGAAGGTTGGCGGCGACACCTACCTGGCACAGGTTATCGACATGGTCCGCCATGCTCAGGAGTCGCGGTCCAAAACGCAGGCGCTGGCGGATCGGGCGGCTTTCTGGCTCACCATCATTGCTCTCGGCGCGGGCACACTGACGCTGGTCGTCTGGCTATTCCTCGGCAGGGGCCTCGCGTTTGCACTGGAACGTATGGTCACGGTGATGGTGACGACATGCCCACACGCTCTGGGGCTCGCCATTCCACTGGTCGTCTCGGTGTCGACTGCTCTGCTGGCTCAGAACGGCCTGCTGCTCCGCAACAGGACCGCCTTCGAGCAGGCCCGCAACCTGCAGGCCGTCGTGTTCGACAAGACCGGCACCCTGACGATGGGGTCGTTTGGCGTCACCGACATCGTGCCCTTGAACGAAACGAGCACGCCCGAGGAGATCCTGAGGCTGGCCGGTGCTGTCGAGGCTCAGTCCGAGCACCCCATTGCGCTTGGCATCGTGCGCACTGCGCAGGAACGCTCCATCGTCCTGCCGCCGACTACCGAGTTCCTGGCACTCCCTGGGGTAGGCGCCCAGGCAACGGTCGATGGTCGTGTCGTCATGGTTGTGCGGCCCGGCTACGTCGTCGAGCATGGACTGATCGGCTCCTCTGCTCAGGTCGAAAGGCTGACCTCGGAGGCGAAGACCGTCGTCTATGTCGTTGTTGACGGTGTCGTTCAGGGAGCGGTAGCGCTGGCGGACACCATACGGCCCGAGTCTCGTGACGCAGTGGCGGCGCTGCACCAGATGGGCATCAAGAGCATCATGCTGACCGGTGATTCCCGCGCTGCCGCCGAGTGGGTGGCAAAGGACCTGGGTCTCGACGACTTCTTTGCCGAAGTGCTCCCCCATGAGAAGGCAGTCAGGATTCAGGAAGTGCAACGGAGGGGGTTGACGGTGGCGATGGTCGGTGACGGCGTGAACGACGCGCCGGCTCTGGCACAGGCCGACGTCGGGATTGCGATTGGCGCCGGCACCCACGTTGCCATCGAGACAGCCGACGTCATCCTTGTCCGTGACGACCCGCGCGACGTCGTCGCAGTCGTCCAGCTGTCACGTGCCACCTACCGCAAGATGCTGCAGAACCTCGCATGGGCAACCGGCTACAATGTTGTCGCCATCCCGCTGGCGGCGGGTGTGCTCGCCGGCGTCGGCTTCGTCATGAGTCCGGCCATCGGCGCCGTCCTCATGTCGCTGTCCACGATCATCGTCGCC
>JAUSAI010000162.1 GCA_030652945.1 Caldisericota bacterium
ACGAAGGAAGAGGCGCCAACATATCGCCACAACAGACCATTGACTGTCAGGCTACGGCCCCTATTATTAGGTTAGCAAAATAAGGGGGAACCATGACAAAGAAGATGGCAAACAGCAAACGCCTGGAGGACCTGCTGGCGCGAGTGCATCGTGACTGGGAGGCAGACGACCCGAAGCCGTCGCTGGGCATCACCGGGCCGCAGCTTTCCCTGCTTCTGTCACTGTCTGAGAACCCCGGCTGTCGCGTACAGGATACGGCACATCGTCTTGACCTTACGGCACCGACCATCAGCATCGGCGTGCGGCGTTTGGAGACGTTGGGGCTGGTGCAACGGGATTCCGACCCCGACGACCAGCGGGCGGTCTGTCTGTATCTTTCGGCACAGGGACGCAGGATTGCGACCAAGGCGCGGGCGCAGCGAGCAGTGCGTATGGAACGCATGCTGGCAACACTGAGCGACGACGAGCAGCAGGCTCTGCTCGGCCTTCTTGAACGTGCCCTGACGGTCATCGACTAGCACTGTACAAGCGGAAGAGGAGGTATCATGAACGCACGCCCCATACTGCCTGGCATCACACTGATGGGAGCCGTCGACTGGGATCGGCGTCTCTTTGACTCATTGATTCCCCTGCCTGACGGAACGAGCTACAATGCCTATCTGGTGCGCGGAAGCGAGAAGACGGTCCTGCTGGACACGGTGGACCCATCCAAGGTCGACGTACTGATGGCACAGCTCGACGCTGTCGACCGCCTGGACTACCTGGTAGCCCACCATGCCGAACAGGACCACAGCGGGAGCATCCCCTTAGTGCTGGCCCGGTATCCCGAAGCCGTCCTCGTCACCGATCCCAAGGCAAAGGAACTGTTGCAGGAGCATCTCGACATACCCGACGCACGATTCCGCACCGTCGCGGACGGCGAGACGCTGTCGCTCGGGGACAGGACGTTGCGCTTCATCTACCTGCCGTGGGTTCACTGGCCCGAAACGATGGGCACCTATCTGGAGGAGGACCACATCCTGTTCTCATGTGACTTCTTCGGCTCTCATCGAGCGCAGTCCGGCGTATTCGCCGAGCGCGATGCGGTCATGCGAGGCGCCAAGCGCTACTACGCCGAGATCATGATGCCCTTCCGGGGTTTCGTCGAGAAGAACCTCGTCAAGTTGGAGGGTCTGCAAATCGATATGATATGCCCCAGTCACGGCCCCGTCTACCGCGACCCCTCGTTCATTCTCGAGGCGTACCGCGAATGGGCCGGTGCTCCTCCCCGCAACACCGTCGTCATCCCCTTCGTCTCCATGCATGGTAGTACGCTCATCATGGTCGACCGACTGACGGCCGCGCTCACCGACCGGGGTATCACCGTCGAGCGTTTCGACCTGACGTCGGCAGACATCGGCGACCTTGCAATGTCACTGGTCGACGCCGCGACCGTCGTCGTCGGGACGCCAGCTGTCCTGACTGGACCGCATCCCCGAACCATCGAAGCTGCCTATCTCGTCGGCGCACTGCGGCCAAAGGTCCGGTTCGTGTCCATCATCGGCTCTTTCGGATGGGGACAGCGCATCGTGGAGGTCCTGGGTGGGCTGGTCGCGCCGCTCAAGGCCGAGATTCTTGCACCGGTCTTCGCGAAGGGTCTGCCGCGCGCGACGGATCTGGCTGCAGTCGACGCCTTGGCCGACACCATTGCAGCGAAGCACCGCGAAGCAGGCCTCAAGTAGGGCTGGCTTCGCATAGTACGCGGAAGAAGAAGCGCCCCGACCACACGGTCGGGGCGCTTGGCTTTGGGGACCTGGCTTCTGTTGTCCTGCTACTTCGCTGAGGCCTGGTTTGCAACAGCCTCGGCGGCTCTGGCCGCAGCCTCGGGATCACCGAGGTAGTAGTGCCGCATGGCGGCCATGTGTTCGTCCAGTTCATAGACGAGGGGGATGCCGGTCGGGATGTTGAGTTCCGAGATGTCCTCGTCGGAGATGCCATCCAGATACTTCACCAGAGCGCGAATGGAATTGCCATGAGCGGCAATGATGATGCGCTGGCCCGTCCGGATGGAGGGAACGATCGTCTGCTCCCAGTAGGGGACAAATCGTGCGACGGTGTCCTTGAGGCACTCGGTGAGGGGCACGTCAGCCTTGTCGACATCCGCGTATCGGCGGTCGTTGCCAGGCCAGCGGGCATCCGACTCCTCGAGCGCAGGAGGCTGTGTCGTGTAACTGCGCCGCCACAATTTGACCTGGGCCTCGCCGTACTTGGCGGTCGTCTCGGCCTTGTTCAATCCCTGCAGGGCACCGTAATGGCGCTCGTTGAGTCGCCAGCTGCGGAGCTGAGGGATCCACATGAGGTCCATCTCGTCGAGCGCAATCCACAGTGAGCGGATCGCACGCTTCAAGACGGACGTGTATGCCAGATCGAAGGTGTAGCCTTCATCCCGCAGGAGGATTCCGGCTTGATGTGCCTCTTTCGTGCCCAGCTCCGACAGGTCAACGTCTGTCCAGCCGGTGAATCGATTCTCCTTGTTCCAGGTGCTTTCGCCATGCCGCAGTAGAACGACCTTGTACATGCTGCCACCTCCCAGGATGGGTGCTTCTGCAAGTATAGGACGAGCTGGCGCATTGTGAAGCGGAGGCAGGCAGCAGCCACGAAAGAAGCGACCCCCATCCCGCAAGGGACAGGGGTCGTCAGGAGTCTGTTCCTGTGGACTACGGCCGAGGCGTCAGGTCATCGACGGGTGGCTGGGGCACAGGAGGTTTGGGAGGCTCAGGCGCCCGTCGCCGCTCGTTGCTGGTAGATGTGACGTAAATGGCGGCACCTCCCGCAATCAGCAGGACACCCAGCGCGACGCGGCCATAGGGACCCCAGTGCAGGCCGCTGAACCCAAGCACCAACTCGAAGAACACGCCGAACGCCAGAAACAGAGCTGCGGCCACGCGCATCGTATGCTGTGCGTCGCGGGCCCTTGGCGCATCGTTCATCTTCTTGGCCCAGAGGTACTGCCCTACACCGATACTGCCGGGGAAGAGAACCGCCCAGGCGTATGCCCAGCTCTCGAAGTGGCTCAGCAGGTTCTGGGCAAAGAGGACGGCTCCCGTCGCGGTGACGATACTGCCGAAGATGACAAGGCCCTCGCCCCCGCGGTTGTCGGAGCGGAGCCCCATCGCCGTGATGATGACGCCGGGTACGATGACCCAGAACGGCCACAGCCACCGGCCGAAATCGACGAGCAGGAAGCGACCTGCCAGGATCCAGGCGCCTGCAGCCAGCAGGAGCAATCCAAGAACGCGGTTGTTCCGCGCGCGCTGTTCAGTATCGTTCATCTGGTACCCCCTTATGCATCCGGCTACAGCGTGAAAAGACAGGTATCGTGCGGCAGCTCATTCTGTGTACGCGAAGTTCCCGTCGGAGGTTACACCCCGGGGCCATTTGCGGGCAGGAAATGGGCGAGCAGGTCGCGGACCCAGCGTCGAGCTCGCACCGCGATGCCGGCGTGGCTGGAGCCGAGGGGCTCGAGGAACCCGGTGATGTCGATGATGTCGGCACTCCTCAGTGCTCTTCTGACAGCATGGAAAGCCGGACCCGGGGAACTGCGGTAACTGCAGAAGACGGCAACTTTGCGTCCCTGGAGGGGTGTCCTGGAAATGAACTGCCGCATGGCAGGCGCAACGTTCCCCATCCAGACGGGACTGCCCAGAATAAGCAGGTCGTAGGCAGACAGGTCGTGAGCGAGAGGTTGAAGAAGCGGCTTCTTCTTGAGCAGGGTACCCCGCACTGCCCAGAGATACCGTCGCAGACTGGACCCTGCCGGCTCGCCGAGGGGATGCAGCTCCTCGATGTCTGCATGGGCTGCCACAGCAACTGCCTCGGCAACGAAGCGGGCATGGCCGTACATCGAGTAGTAGAGAACGAGAACCCTGAGTCGGTTTTGGGTATCCTGCACGTTCTGCTCCGTGGTGGCGATTCTGTAGAACTCAACCAGTATAGCGGCGATGCCTCATGTGTCGAACATTCCATTGTGTCGCACCGTGATCCCGCTGCTCGGGGAATTGACAGAAACACTTGACCCATCTTTTCCCTTTTTGTATAATTTGACATGGCAATGTACCGAGCGTACATGCCAATGCCGGTATGGAGGTCAGCAGTGCTTACAGGTAAGGTAAAGTGGTTCAACGCAGAGAAGGGCTATGGCTTCATCACTCGTGATGACGGCGAGAAGGACGTATTCGTTCACTACAGTGCCATCATTGGCAACGGTTTCAAGTCGCTGAAGGAAGGTGACGCGGTCGAGTTCGAGGTCGTGCAGGGCGACAAGGGCCCGCAGGCCAAGGACGTCCAGGTGAAGGCCTAGCTTCCGACATCTGAACCCA
This sequence comes from Caldisericota bacterium, assembly GCA_030652945.1. Taxonomy (GTDB): domain Bacteria; phylum Caldisericota; class Caldisericia; order Cryosericales; family Cryosericaceae; genus Cryosericum. The sequence goes on from JAUSAI010000162.1 coordinate 4,359, forward strand.
ATCAGCCCCCGGCGGATGCCGGGGGCTTTCTGATGGATGCGTTTCACGGATCGGTACTTGTAATTGTGAATGACGTATGTATACTCACTAATTGGCAAGATAATACATGCCAAGTTTTACGGAGGTTTCAGTGCTTACAGGCAAAGTCAAGTGGTTCAACGCAGAGAAGGGTTATGGCTTCATCACTCGTGATGACGGCGAGAAGGACGTGTTCGTTCACTACAGTGCCATCCTCGGTTCCGGTTTCAAGTCGCTCAAGGAAGGCGACCCGGTCGAGTTTGAAGTGGTGCAGGGCGACAAGGGTCCACAGGCCAAGGACGTCACGATTAAGTAGTTCCTACCTAAACTGAACCCAATCAGCCCCCGGCGAAAGCCGGGGGCTTTCACATTTCCATCCACTTGACTGCCATGTGCAACTCGGATGCAGAATGGGGCTGTTTGTTTCTTGCGTGCAGAGCGCCAATCGTTCATACTGAACCATGAACAGACTGAATATGGTCTGGCATCCCGAGTTGTTTCACGGACGGGGCCACCGTTCCACAGCCTTTGATGGCTGGTACTTCAAGATTGTGGACAAGACCGAACGCCATGTCTGGGCAATCATCGTGGGTGTCTGGATGGACCGTGATCCCGACAGGCAGTATTGTTTCATCCAGTTCCTGGATGGTGTCACGGGCCGCACAACAATGCACAGGTATCCCGTAGAGCAGTTCTGGTCCTCGCGTGACCACTTCGACATTGTCTGCGGCCGCAGCCGTTTCAGTCTGACAGAGATCCATCTCGATATCGACGAGCCCGAACTGCATCTGCACGGCAACTTGCAGCTTTCGGCGTCGCCCGGGTGGCCTGTTCGCGCGTGGGCACCCGGTGCTATGGGTCCCTTGGCGTTTCTGCCATTCCTGGAGGGGTACCATGGCGTTCTGAGCCTGGAACCGCGGTTGTCCGGTGTTCTCAGCCTGGATGGAGAGGACATTTCGTTTATAGGCGGCAAGGGCTACGTTGAGCGGGACTGGGGCAGTGCATTTCCTAGAGCGTGGACGTGGACGCAGTGCAATCACTTCGATGAGGACCACGTGTGTCTGAGCGCTTCCATTGCCGACATTCCGTTGTTTGGGAACGTCCTGCGCGGTATCATCGTGGCATTCCTCTACCAGGGAACCCTGTATCGGTGGGCGACGTGGAACGGCAGTCGTCTGTTGTCACTGCGACGCGACGACGAACATGCGGAGTTCGAGGTTACGAACGGGCACTATGGACTCGAGGTATGGAGTGGCGGCCATACCAGCATGGGACAGGTATTTGCGCCACGCGCCGGCGCCATGGTCCAAATGCTCGTGGAGGAACTGAGTGCCATCGTGCAGGTGCGTCTTGTCAAACACGGTCGTGACGGTGACACTGTCATCTTCGAAGGGCGCGGACGCAACGCCGGTCTCGAGATCAGCGGGGACATGCCCGCAATGGTGGGTCGTGCCGAGGCGGAACAGGCCAGTACTCCGACAGCTACGTCACCAGGGGCGTTCCGTCCATAGTGTGACCCGCGCGCGCGGCACCTCCAGGAAGGGCACTTCGTATGTAACCACACGCCTCGGTGTGTCGTACGCGAAATGAGAGCAGGATATGGACTCGATTGGAGCATCAGCCTGCCAACGAGCGGCTGAGGCCGCATTTCACGAGGAGGAACTGCATGAAGGGACTTGCGGTGTTTCTGGTCGTTGCCTTGCTGATCGTGGGCAGTCTGTATGCCTTTGGAGCATTCTCGGAAGACTCGTGGTGGAACCGGGACAAGGACGGCGGAACGCTGAGAACCGAACAGAAGACCGTCGGCCGCGGTCAGGCCTTGTCTGCCGACGTAACAATTGATCAGGCGGTAGGGAGCCTCGACGTGAGAGGCGGTGCATCGTCTCTCATGGAGGCAGAGTTCAAGTACGACCGGGACTCGTGGAAGCCCATCGTCGACTTCGTCCTTTCGGGAACGGAGGGGCGGCTTTCGGTCCGCCAGCCGAAGAACTCGGTAACTGGCGTCATAGGGAACGTTCACAATGACTGGAGTATCGTTTTCAATCAGGAGATCCCGATGACTATGGATGTCACGGTAGGTGCAGGAGACAGTAACATCGACCTGTCTGATTTGCAGGTGACAACTCTGGCGGTGCAGACGGGGGCATCAGACACGGAAATCAAGGGATCTCCGTCCACGATGCGGAGCATAGATGTGAAGGCGGGCGTTGGCAAGGTTGTGCTCGACCTGACCGGCGATTGGAAGCAAGATGTGGCAGTGCAAGTGCGGGGTGGGGTCGGCAGTGTTGAACTGATTGTGCCGCGGAGTGTCGGCACCGTTCTTGACGTACAGCGTGGCCTTGGCGGGGTGACCGCCACCGGGTTTGAGAAGAGCGGGAACACCTATTCGAACAGTTCCTACGGGACAACATCGACGACGATTCGCATCGATGTCAGCGTCGGTGTTGGCTCTGTGAGTATCACGCAGAGGTAGCGCAGCTCGCTGTCAACAAGATAGAATGGGGCGCGGGGAGACTCCCCGCGCCCCTGCCCCGTTTCTCCTACCACCGGTACGGTACAATAGATTGGGGTTGAAGGTCACTGGAACTTTCATGGAGACGCCGTGTCATAGCGGTGAGGACCTTTCCGCGTTTGGTCCTCGTCTCTGGACATTGTGGTTGAAGCGGAGGAGTGATGAAGCGACTGACAGCTGTCGTGGTACTGATGGTGATCGCACTGTCGTTGACTGCCTGCAACAGTTCCGGCGTCCCGGATCTCTACGAGTTCCTCTCGCCCTACAATGCTGTCGGGCACGTGAGTACCCGCGACGTAGAAGGTATCGACAGGGGCACGGTATATCGACAGATCATTGCGAGACTGGGCACGACGCGAGACGTGGGCAGCGGTCTGCACGTCGCACGGTACGTGGTCGACGGACGGATGAACCTGTACGTCTCTTTTGCCAGTCCGGACGACATCTGCACGATGAGCGGAAGCGAACTGCTGCAGCGTGCCCAGCCAATCGTCGACGAGGGCGGCGCCATAGGCATCAGAGGGGTCGTCAAGAACAATGTGCAAGGGAAGGACGGGATCACCATGCTCGTGGAGGGGCAGCTGGACCCGGACGCATCGTTCGACAAGGCCAGCGTCACCGTAAACATGAGTTCGAGAGTCTTTCGTGACTGGGTCCTCGTCACAGGTGAATTCGCGTATTCCGAGATCGAGACGGGGGATACCGTTGAGGTTACGTTCACCGGCCCGGTAGCCGAGAGCTATCCCGTGCAGGGCGTGGCCGCGATGGTTCGCATCCTGCCAGTGCCGTAGCTAAAGGGTCAGCAGTGTCCTGGCTCATAGGGCAGTTGCCGGCACAGGCGGTGGCCCGTTGTCCAGGCCGGTGAAACCGCCCCACGCTGTCCTCTCGATTCCTACGTGCTGACCCGAGCGCATATTGCATTGTCCAGAGTGTCATGTACAATACCGACATCATATGACGACAATGTTGACATGAGGTGACGGTAATGTACATACAACGTTGGCTGACGCACCGATTGCAGCTTTCAGAGACCATACTCCCCATCACCGTCCTTACTGGAGCGCGGCAGACGGGCAAAAGTACGCTTCTTGCAGCGGAACCGATGTTCAGCGGCTACTCCTACACGACGCTTGACGATCCTGACTCCCGCGAGAAAGCACACCGGAACCCGTCAGCATTTGTGGATACGGCAGACAAGCTGATCATTGACGAAGCCCATCGGGAACCGGACCTCTTCCTTGCCGTCAAGGAAGCGCTTCGCAAGGACAAGAGGCGTCGGTTCGTCCTGAGTGGATCCGCCAACTTCCTGCTCCTCAAGCGCATCCAGGATTCTCTGGCTGGACGGGCCGCCTATCATGTTCTGCGCCAACCCCTCTGGACCGAGTGGCTCAGGCAACCGGAACCCAACTGGCTTCTGGATATGTTCGACGCACGGCTTCCGGTGAGTGGTTCGGAACTACCGCCCGTGCCGGACCTTCGCGGCGTCCTGTTCAGAGGGTTCCTGCCTGGTATCCGGGACGCGTCACGCGAACAGGCAGCCATCTTCTGGCAGAGCTACGTGACCACCTACCTCGAGCGCGATCTGCCGGATATCTCGCCGACATCTTCGCTCATTGACTACCGAGCCGTCATGCGTCGTGTTGCCATGACGACCGGGTCACTCCTGGAGTTCAGGAAGATCGCCGACGATACGCACGTCAACGAGAGGACGGTTGCGCGGTACATCGATGCGATTCAGAAGGCCTACCTGCTCTCCCTCCTGCCTCCGGCGCCCCTGACGAGCACGACCTCGGTCCGACGGCAGTGGAAGCCGTATCCATGTGACACCGGACTCATCTGTTCGCTTCTCGGGCTCAAGACCCCCGAAGCACTCGGCGAAATATTCTGCGGGCATCTCTTTGAAGACATGGTCTTCATGACACTGCAGGCGCTGTGCGACCTCTGGGACATGGGCATGCACTTTGTGCACACACGTCGAACAGCAGAACTGCATGAAGTGGACTTCGTCCTTGAACGCAACGGCAAGAGCGTTGCCGTCGAGGCAAAGATGAGCGATGGTGTGACGATGAACGATGCTGCCCATGTTCAATGGTTGATGGATAACGACCCATCCTGTGTCAGTGGCATGGTCGTCTATGGTGGATCAGTCATCAGGAACCTGACGCGCCGTATCGTCGCAATCCCCTGGACGATGCTCTAGAACTTGGTCGGAAGGTGATGCTGTCGTAGATGGCGAAGCACCAGGACCTCGCCGTACCGAGAATCGGCGCTCTCCTGCGTCCTGAGACTTTCCCCCAACTCTTGACAATGTTGCCGGGAAGTTATGATGTAAGGCTTTTCGAACCATTCGGTCATGCGACATCGGGGTGGGCTACATGAGTTCTGAGGTCGATTCACAGGGAACGATAGAAGTCACGAAAGAAGTACCGCAGCACAGGTTCTTTGGGCTCAGCCAGAACGTTTTTGTCTTTGGCTTCGTCTCGATGCTGACAGACTTTAGCAGCGAGTTGACCGTCAAGATACTCCCACTGTTCCTGGCCAATGTCCTCGGGGTCAAGCCATCGATCATCGGTTTCATCGAAGGGCTGGCTGAAACCGCGGCGACGCTGCTCAAGTGGGTGTTCGGGTGGCTGTCCGACCGGCTGAGCCGTCGCAAGTGGCTGGCCTTCACTGGCTACGGTATTTCCAGCCTCAGCAAGCCATTTCTGTACTTCGTTTCGTCGTGGCCGGGGGCGGCTGCGTTGCGGTTCCTGGACCGAACGGGCAAAGGAATTCGGTCGTCGCCCAAGGATGCTTTGCTCGCAGACTCCTCGTCAAAACACAAGCTTGGACGCTCATTCGGATACGGGCGTTCCATGGATACGCTGGGGTCGGTCTTCAGCATGCTGGCGGCAGCGGGTATCGTCGCCTCGACCGGTGCTGCGGCGGTTGTCCTGACGCGCCCCATGTATCAGAAGCTGGTGTTGATGGCTACGGTCCCGGCGCTTGTGGCGCTTCCCCTTATCGTCTTCTTCGTGCGTGAGATCGCACCACAGCACGGCCCGGTCAGCACGCTGAGCCTATCGCTACGAGGATTCGACTGGAGGTTCAAGGCGTTTCTCGCCATCATGGTCGTCTTCACCCTGGGGAACAGCAGCGACGCGTTTCTCCTGCTCAGGGCGCAGAATGCCGGCCTGGATATTGCCCAGATCTTCCTGATGCTGGCCATGTGGAAGGGTGTGACGTCGGCGCTGGGTATCCCTGCCGGCATCCTCTCCGACCGCATCGGTCGCGGCCGTGTCATTCGTGCTGGCTGGATCATCTATGCAGGTGTTTACTTGGGGTTCGCCTTTGCGAACAAGACCTGGCAAATCTGGGGACTCTATGCTCTGTATGGTGTCTTCTATGCCATGACCGAGGGAATCGGCAGTGCGCTTGTCGCGGATCTTGTGCCCGAGTCAGGCAAGCGAGGCACCGCCTTTGGCCTGTACAACGCGGCGATAGGCATCAGTGCTCTGCCGGCAAGTCTCATCGCCGGTTTGCTGTGGCAGCACGTCAATCCGGGCGCCCCCTTCCTGTTCGGCGCTATCCTTGCCGTCGTATCAGTCATAGCGATGACCGTGCTGATGTCTCTTGACGGGAAGGTGCCGTCGTTCTCGTCGTGAACATGTGACCCGTGATCAGCAAGAAGCCCCGGCAATACACCGCCGGGGCTTCGCATGTCATTGAGTGTATGCGCTACTGTTCGACGTATCCGCCGTAGGCGACCCACGCATCAAACCCGCCCTTCAGACGGTAGACCACAGAGAAGGAGCTGTCCAGAAGGGTCTGCGCCCCCTGCTTGCTGGATTCCTCATCCCGAGAGTAGAGGAGGTAGTGCTTGCTTGCATTCAACAGATAGTTCCCCTTGATGATCGCATCAAGCTGGTCGAGCGGAGTGTCAAGTGCACTCACCAGACGCCCCTCGCTCCATCTGCCGGACACGTCGATGACGACCAGGTCTCGGTCCGTGGCGATGAGTTCCTCAGCCTTGGCGGGGTCCACCTCGACAATCTTCTTGGTACCGTCAGTGGTTCCGTTCGTGTCGGGGTTCGTCGTGGTGCCGCCGCAACCTGCAACTCCAACGGCCAGCATCAGTACCAAGGCAAGCAGTGCTACTCTCCTCATGCAGTTCCTCCTGGTCGGTTCAGTTCGGACGTTGCCAATTGTGCTTGGTCGACCTGCTGCAGCACA
>JAUSAI010000165.1 GCA_030652945.1 Caldisericota bacterium
AGTATAGGAACCACTGAAACGCGTCAACAAGTGCTCGTTGCGGCCGACTACTGCTGCACGTGCGCCAGGCCCGGCCTCTGCCTGGACGTACGTTACTGTTCTTGCGCTGGTGGCACTCGCGTTCCTGGTTCCACGTGGACAACCACCTCATAGACCGTTGGGACAGATGCCTTGATGTTCCTCTCGACTTGCTCGGCAAGGTCGTGCCCTTGCGCGACGGAGATGGTTGGCAGGACGTCGAGGTGAAGGTCGACAACGAGACTGTTGCCCTCGAACCGAGTGCGGATGTTGTGCACGTCCTGGACGCCCGAGATCGACTCTGCCGTGGCCTTGATGCTCTCTACCACGCCATCGTCTGCACTGCGGCCAAGCAGGATGTTCGTGTTGGGCAGAAGGATGTGCAGGGCAAACCTGATGATCAGCAGGGCGACGAGGACGGTGATGATGGGGTCGAGCACGGTCCACCGCTGTCCTCCGATGACGGCGGCTGTAATGCCCACGAATGTGCCAAATGAGGACATTGCGTCGGAGCGGTTCTCCCAGGCGTTCGCGATGATCCCCTGGTTGTTCAGCAACGTTCCCCACCGGAGGTTGTAGTGATAGAGATACTCCTTGCACACTGCCGTGATCAGGGCTCCGGCCGTCGCAATCCAGCTGATCTCGTAGGTCAGGCCGTGATTGACGATCTGGTCGATGCGGACGATGCCCGAGCGGACGAAGCTTATGCCGACGCCTGCCAGTATCAGGCCAAATGCTGCAGCCATAAGGGTCTCGACGCGCTTGTGACCGTAGTGATGGTCAGCATCCGGTGGTTTGGCGGCGATGCGCAGGCTGATGAGGAGAAGGATGTCGGTGGCAAAGTCCGACGCCGAATGCACGCCGTCTGCCAGAACGGCCTGACTGCGGCCAAAGTAGCCGGCCAGAACCTTGAGAAGCGCGAGGCTCAGGTTCGCCCCGGCCACTCGCCACGTTATTGTTGTCCCTGTACGGGCACGCTCAGCATCACTCAGCGCTGTCATCGTCATAGTTCCCTCTCGCATCATATCGGTGTGGAGGTCCCGCGGCAATGCCGCTGCAGTGACTGCCCGACTGTACCAGTCTGGTCCTCTCTGACGTGCACCCTGGCTTGGATGCACAACTGAAGTATAAGGCCGTGGTGTTTTGCTGTCAACTTTGTAACAGGGGACACACCGTGATACACGCCGCGCAGCCTTCAGGACTGGCTGCTACAGGCATGGTGCCTATGCGCTGTGAGCTGCTTTGAACCGATACCTCCGGAAAGCCCGCGAGGCCTCTCCGACGAGCAGGGTCGCCAAGCCCAACAGGAGGATGCGCAGCCAGATGGTGAGCGACAGGGGTGCAGTGCTGAAGGTGGCGCCGCCGAACTGGGTCAACAGGACTTGAATGATGGTAATAACCAGGGCGACGGCCCAGAAGGTGCGACTCCTGCCGAGGCCTGCAAAGGCCGACTTGTCGGGGCGCACACTGCGCGAGTTGAACAGGTTGAACACTTGCATGAACACGTACGAGGTGAACACGACCGAACTGACCTGACCCGCGTTCGTCGGGTCCACGCCCAGGTACCAGCCCGTCGCCTGCATGAACAGGGTCACAGCCACGAACCAGACGCTCATAACGATGATGTTGTGCAGCATGTTATGGGTCACAAAGGACTCGGTGCGGCGTTTGGGCCGGTCGTTCATGAGTTCGGCGCGCTTGGGCTCAAGGCTCAGACCCAATGCGGCCAGTGTGTCCATGATGAGGTTGATCCACAGCAGCTGAAGAATCGTGAGGGGCATCTCGCGGAAGTCGGCGTGTGGCAGGAGCCGGATGCCGTACTGGGCCAGCAAGCTCATACCCAATGCCAGCAGGGGACTGACGAATGCGATTGTCAGTGCGGACAGGTTGATGCTGAGCTGGAACTGCAGGAACTTCTGGATGTTCTCGTACAGCGTGCGGCCCCAGTGGACGGCGCGTACGATACTGCCGAAGTTGTCGTCGACGAGGACGATGTCGCTCGCCTCCTTGGCGACGTCTGTGCCGCGGAGTCCCATGGAGATGCCAACATCTGCGGTCCTGAGGGCGGGCGCGTCATTGGTGCCGTCGCCGGTGACAGCGACAACGTGGCCGAGAGATTGCAGTATCTCGACTAGCCGCTTCTTCTGCATCGGCTCTGAGCGGGCCAGCACCTTGAGCCGTGGTGCCGCTTCACGCAGTTCGTCGTCGGTCATGGCCTCGAACTGTTCGCCGGTGAGAAGCAGGGCGTCGTCGGACCAGAGGCCGGCACGCTTGGCCACGGCACGGGCGGTGGCGGGGCTGTCGCCCGTGACCATCTTGACGTCGATGCCAGCGGCGTGCGCCGTGGCGACGGCGGCGGGCACGTCGACGCGCACGGGGTCTACGATGCCTGCCAGTGCCTGCAGGGTGAGTTCACCCTCGCTTGTATCGTCAGGGTCGTCCAGCTTGCGGTAAGCGAGGGCAAGGGTTCGCATCTCGCGCTCGGCCATGGTAGCAAGCACCTGGTCGAGGTCAGCCAGGTGTGCATCAATGGGTTCGCTCGCTCCCGATGCGGTCTCGATGTGTGAACACCGGGCGAGGACACGTTCAGGGGCTCCCTTGACCAGCAGCCATGTCGCGTCGCCATCCTTGATGACACTGGCCATAGTCTTGCGCTGGGAAGAGAAGTCCTCGCGGTGAAGGACGGGGTGCCGCTCGCGCCGGTCGGCATAGGAGATGCCGCGTTCCTGAAGCCACTTGAGCAGTGCGCCTTCGGTCGAACTGCCGACGAAGCGGACTTCGCCGTTGCGTTCCTCGAGGTGGCCCGTGGAGTTGCAGGCCATGCCAAGAACCAGCAGGTGGTCGGCATCGAGGTCGTCGAGGTCAAGCCCGTTGTCCTCCGGCTCGCGAGCATACAGCTGTCCACGAGTGTAGAGGCTCGCGAGCGACATGCGGTTGAGAGTCATGGTACCAGTCTTGTCGCTGAAGATAACGTCGGCGGAGCCGATTGTTTCGGCGGCGATCATCTTGCGAACCAGATTGTTGTCCTTTCGGATGTTGCGAGCGCTGAGCGCCAGGCTGATGGAGACGGCCATGGGCAGGCCCTCGGGCACAGCGATGACGACGATGGTGACCGCAAGGATGAGAACCTCCAGCGTCGGGCTGACCACGCCAGTCATGAGGTTGCCAAAAACGGTGCCCGTCCCGGCGAAAGGAGTGCCCCAGGCAAAAACAGCGGCGAGGACGGTAGCGAAGACCGCCAGGCCACCTGTAAGGAAAGCGGGGACCAAGCGCCGCAGGTGCGTCCGACGTCTAGTGAACGCGAAGGTAGCGACGATGGCTACAATGACCAGAACTGCGATTGAGAGGATGTTCCTGCCGAAAGAGGTCAGTGGACCACCCAAGTCGCCGCGCAAGGCATCGGCGGTGAACACGGACGTGAAGATAAGCACGGCGGCTCCCGTGCCGGCGATGTTGATGACGTCCGCCAGATCCTGCAGCTTGCGCTCGAGAGGGGTCTGTTCGCGTTCGGTCGTCTGGATGTCGCGGATGATGATGCCACGCTCGGAGGAATCGCCTACCGCCACGGCCAGCATCGTTGCACTGCCTCCAACGACGTTCGTGCCGCCGACCAGGAAGGTGGAGCCGCGCTTGTCGTTGGGGTCGTCCGAACCCTCCTTGGCGGACGGTTCGGTTTCGCCATTCCAGAACGACTG
>JAUSAI010000166.1 GCA_030652945.1 Caldisericota bacterium
ACGAAGCGGAACAGTGGGGCCGCATCATCGGTGTCGAGACCGCCGGCGACCTCAATGACGTCGTCGCCCGCGGCCGCTCACGCGAACTCATCATGGTCAGCGAGATGCTGCACGAGAAGAAGATCGCTCTGCTCGCCGACCGCGTCACCGCGTCGGGGGCACGGCTGGTGCTGGTCGCCGGTCCATCCTCATCGGGTAAGACCACCTTCAGCAAGCGTTTGGCGCTTCAACTCAGGGTCAACGGGTTCGACCCGCACCCGGTAGCACTGGACAACTACTTCGTGGACCGGGACAAGACCCCTTTGAACACCGATGGCAAACCGGACTTCGAGGCACTGGAGGCGCTGGAAGTGGCTCTGTTCAACACGGACCTCAATCGCATCCTGGCGGGGGAGACCGTGCAGCTGCGCAAGTTCGACTTCAAGACCGGCAAGTCCTTCATCGGCACCGACATCATCGCACCTAATGACCGTACGGTCGTCATTGTTGAGGGGATCCACGGCCTGAACCCCGAGCTCACGTCGCAGATCCCGGACAGCGCCAAGTTCCGCATCTACGTGTCCGCACTCACGTCGCTCAACCTGGATGCCGACAACCGCATCCCCACGACCGACGTGCGCATCCTGCGCCGCATGGTGCGCGACCACAATTTCAGGGGATACTCGGCACTGCAGACTCTTCGGATCTGGCACTCCGTCCGGATGGGAGAAGAGGAGCACATCTTCCCCTTCCAGGAACGCGCCGATGCCATGTTCAACTCGTCACTGGTCTACGAGCTCGCCTTCCTCAAGAACTACGCAGAACAACTGCTTCTGCAGATCGACAACACCGTCCCCGAATACTCCGAGGCTCGGCGGCTGGTCCGCTTCCTCGACTATTTCCTGCCGGTCATGGACATCGACGTCATCCCCAGCACCTCCATCATCCGCGAGTTCATCGGCAACAGCTTCTTCAACTACTAGCAAGCCTTCGGGGAATCAGAAGACAGGCAACGCACGGGCTATTGGCGGTGTTTCGCTATCTTCTTCCATCCTCGGACTACTGCAGCCCTCATCCATCCCCATGCCCTCGGTGGCAGCAGGACGTACAACACGCTCAGGACCACCCACAGCCAGAAAGTGGGGAGAGCAAGCCACGAGGGAACCAAGACGAGCACTGCCAGAATCGGAAGCCCAGGGCCCCCAAGGATTGCTGCGATAGTGCAGGCGTCTCTTGTTGATACGAAGTCCCAGAACGACAAGATGATGTTGTGGACCACGTACGGCAGCAACTCCACTCGCGTCCGCAGCGCCTCGACCAGAGAAACACGAGGTGGAGTCTTGAACTGGTCCACGATGCGTTCCACCAGTCCGTGATGGAGAAGGTCGAAATCCAACTCCGCAAGATGGGTCTCCACGTCGACATACAGTACAGAGCTGGACTGTTCCACTGTCGTCCTGTAGCGGTGATAGAAATCAGGTGGATCGGGTGGCGGATATGCTGACTCGCTGGGCATCTCTCCGTACACCAGTAGCAGGTTCATCCGGGTGTATTCCCCCTCGGATGACGCGATCGTCTCCTCCCACACCGAATAAGACAACGTCGACCAGCCCCTGCCGCCCTCTCCCTGCAGTGACCGGACCACAGCCGAGAATGCATCCCCTCCATGTGCACGGAATCGACTGTAAGCAAGGAATAGTAGCATACAGACAAGGAGCGTATAGATGACGACAACCTGGCGCCATGTCCTCTTCGTCATGTGAGCGGTGTGTCTATGTTGACTTTCGGTGGTCTGGTCCGGTATGAGATGTGGGGGATACTACGAAATCCACTCACAGGCAACCTCCCTCTCCTCCGTCATTCCGCCAAACTCCATTCCAGTCGTCTTGTTGTCTGTCTCTTCGTGTTGCATGACGCCTCTCTCGGCACCGGTTACTTCACGTTCTTATCGTTACCTGACTCTCCTGTTGCGGTTCGATGTCCAATGTGTCGCCGCGCAGCCG
>JAUSAI010000174.1 GCA_030652945.1 Caldisericota bacterium
CGGTCACGAGACCAGAGCGACCAGAGTACGAGGTCTGGCCGGTCGGCGGCAGTGTAGTCAGCAATGCGGTACACGCCGTACACCTCCCGTACCCAGTTTCCTGCCTGCCGCTGGTAGTACTGTGCGGGATAGGAGTAGCCAGCCTCACAGGCCTGTCTGGCAGTGAAGTATCCCTGCTGGAGAGAAGCAATGCTCCGTATGTTGCGTTCCGATTCCTGTGTTGTTCCCATGTGCACAACCCTTAAACTTTTCTTAAGTATTGTGCAACTCCCGGGAAAGTCAACAGACCACGTCGAGTCACGTCTTGTCTGAGAATGTTACGCTTGGGACAGTCCCCTTTGCGCGGAGAATGTTACACGTGCAACCCCCGGATATGCAAACACCCCCGTGAAGGGGGCGTGACGTGGAGATGAAAAAGCACCATGACCCTGGCAGCGACCTACTCTTCCAACGGGCTTCCCCATTAGTACCATCGGCGTATCGGGCTTAGCTTCCGTGTTCGGGATGGGAACGGGCGTTTCCCCGACGCTATGACCACCAGAGTCCTGGTGCGTGGTGAACCAAGTTGTGAAGTGTGCAGGATACGCACCCTCAAAACTGTACGAGCCAATGACGTCCCCGGCCTATTAGTACTGGTCAGCTCAACGCATTGCTGCGCTTACACCTCCAGCCTATCAACCTGGTAGTCTACCAGGGGCCTACCTCGTCTTGCGACGATGAGAGATCCCTTCTTGGAGTGGGCTTCGCGCTTATATGCCTTCAGCACTTATCCCATGTCGACATAGCTACCCAGCTCCGTGCCCCTGGCGGGACAACTGGTACACCAGCGGTCGACTTCCCGGGGTCCTCTCGTACTACCGGGAAATCTCCTCAAATCTCTTACGCGTACGGCGGATAAGGACCGAACTGTCTTACGACGTTCTGAACCCAGCTCGCGTGCCCTTTTAACCGGCGAACAGCCGGACCCTTGGAACCTGCTCCAGCTCCAGGATAGGACGAGCCGACATCGAGGTGCCAAACCCTCCCGTCGATGTGGACTCTCGGGAAGGATAAGCCTGTTATCCCCGAGGTAGCTTTTATCCGTTGAGTGATGGCCATTCCATGCTGCAACCACCAGATCACTAAGCCCCACTTTCGTGTCTGCTCGAGATGTCTCTCTCGCAGTCAAGCTCCCTTATGCCTTTACACTCTTAGGCTGATTTCCAAACAGCCTGAGGGAACCTTTGGGCGCCTCCGTTACTCTTTGGGAGGCGACCGCCCCAGTCAAACTGCCCGTCTGACATGGTCCCCTGACCCGTTTCAGGGTACAGGGTTAGAATTCTAGGGGAAGGAGGATGGTATCCCAAGGACGACTCCCCTGAGGCCGAGGCCCCAGGTTCCAAGTCTCCCATCTATCCTGTGCAACTACCACCAAAATTCAATATCAGAGTACAGTAAAGCTCTACGGGGTCTTTCCGTCCTGCCGCACGTAGCCCGCATCTGTACGGGCACTGCTATTTCACCGAATCCCTCTTTGAGACAGCGCTCAAGTCGTTACGCCATTCATGCGCGTCGGAACTTACCCGACAAGGTATTTCGCTACCTTAGGACCGTTATAGTTACGGCCGCCGTTCACTGGGGCTTAAGTTCAGGGCTTTGCGGGACGAATCCCACTCACTCCTCTCTGTGACCTTCCAGCACCGGGCAGGCGTCAGCCCCTATACATCGTCTTACGACTTAGCAGAGACCTGTGTTTTTGTTAAACAGTCGCTTGAGCCTATTTCCTGTGGCCTCCCTGCGGAGGCATCCCTTCTTCCGAAGTTACGGGACCTTTTTGCCGAGTTCCTTAAAGAGGGTTCTTTCGCACGCCTTAGGAGTCTTCTCCCAATCTACCTGTGTTGGTTTGCGGTACGGATACCATACTTCTCGTGAGAGGTTTTTCTTGCCAGCATGAAATCGGCTGCTTCACCTTGCGGCTCCCCATCACAGCTCAGGCACACGGGACGCCGGTTTTGCCATGCATCCCACCCTTGCTGATTGGACGCGAACTACCAACGGTCGCGCTCAGCGTATCCTTCTGTTCCACCCCATCCTTCAAACGAAGCATGGCAGCACGGGACTATTAACCCGTAGCCCATCAGCTACGCCTTTCGGCCTCGCCTTAGGACCGGCTAACCCTGGGAGGACGAGCCTTCCCCAGGAAACCTTAGATTTCCGGCGAACGAGATTCTCACTCGTTTTTGCGCTACTTAAGCCGACATTCTCGCTCCGTGACGCTCCAGCACTCCTTACGGTATGCCTTCTCTGCAACACGGACGCTCTCCTACCACGCCGCCCATAGGGCGACATCCGCAGCTTCGGTGATAAACTTAGCCCCTCTACATTTTCGGCGCAGGACCACTCGACCAGTGAGCTGTTACGCACTCTTTAAAGGATAGCTGCTTCTGAGCTAACCTCCTGGCTGTTTGAGTAACCCCACATCCTTCTCTAACACTGAGCTTATCTTAGGGACCTTAGCTGACGGTCTGGGCTGTTCCCCTTTTGACCATGAATCTTAGTACCCACGGTCTCACTAGCAGGATACAGAAATGCGGTATTCGGAGTTTGATTGGGTTTGGAAACCTGGTGAGGCCCCTAGTCCATTCAGTGCTCTACCCCCGCATACTACTTACCTGCCGCTGCACCTAAATGCATTTCGGAGAGAACCAGCTATTCCCGGGTTCGATGAGAATTTCTCTGCCACCCACAGCTCATCACATAGGATTTTTCCCCTAACGTGTTCGGTCCTCCAGAGCGGGTTAACGCCCCTTCAACCTGTCCATGGGTAGATCACCCGGCTTCGGGTCTACTGCAACCAACTGACGCGCTGTTCACACTCGCTTTCGCTGCGGCTCCGGGGATCTCCCTTAACCTCGCTGGCTGCAATAACTCGTCGGCTCATTCTTCAATAGGCATGCAGTCACCCTGTGGCTTGCGCCACATAGGGCTCCTACCGCTCGTAAGCAATTGGTTTCAGATTCTGTTTCACTCCCCTTCCGGGGTTCTTTTCACCTTTCCCTCGCGGTACTAGTTCACTATCGGTCGCCAGAGTATTTAGCCTTACCACATGGTCGTGGTAGCTTCCCACAAGATTTCTCGTGTCCCGTGGTACTCAGGAACCGTCCCGGGAGTGTCCATGATTTCGCCTACGGGGCTCTCACCCGCTGTGGCCCCCCTTTCCAGAGGGTTCGGCTATCATGGCCATTTGTGACTCCCGCTCCAGGGTGCAACCTGGACTGGTCGGTCCTCCAACCCCGCCGTGACAACGCCTGCACGCTATGCGTCACGGTGGTTTAGGCTGTTCCGGTTTCGCTCGCCGCTACTAACGGAATCGCTTGTGCTTTCTCTTCTTCGAGGTACTGAGATGTTTCACTTCCCTCGATTCCCTCTCCTGCCCTATGGATTCAGACAGGAGTCTGCGTTCTGCAACGCAGGGGTTGCCCCATTCGGAGACCCCCGGATCAATGTCTGTTTGCGACTCCCCGGGGACTTTCGCAGGCTTGCTGCGTCCTTCATCGGCTCTGTGCGCCAAGGCATCCACCAACTGCTCGTTCTACGTAATTGGCTCGGTACAGTTTTCAAGGTGCGATCGAAGAAACGATCGGTGAGGGTTGTTCGCACCCTCAGAACTAGACAGTGAGCGGGGAATGGAGAAAGAGCGATGCTCCTTAGAAAGGAGGTGATCCAGGCGCACGTTCTCGTACACCTACCTTGTTACGACTTAACCCTCCTTACCGGCCACACCTTCGTCACCCAACGGGCAACTTCGGGTGCAACAGACTCGGGTGGTTTGACGGGCGGTGTGTACAAGGCCCGGGAACATATTCACCGCGGTGATGCTGACCCGCGGTTACTAGCAACTCCATCTTCATGCAGACGAATTGCAGTCTACAATCTGAACTGAGGTCGGTTTTAAGAGATTGGCTTCACCTCGCGGTGTTGCGACCCGTTGTACCGACCATTGTCGCATGTGTGTAGCCCTGGACATAAAGGCCATGAGGATTTGACGTCATCCCCTCCTTCCTCCAACTTTTAGCTGGCAGTATCGCTAGGGTGCACCCTTGCGGGTTAGCAACTAGCGACAGGGGTTGCGCTCGTTCAAGGACTTAACCTTACATCTCACGACACGAGCTGACGACAACCATGCAGCACCTGTGGATGAGCCATGGCCTTGCGGCCATGGGAAAGCCAGTTTCTTGGCTCTTTCTCAAGCATGTCAAGCCCAGGTAAGGTTCTTCGCGTAGCGTCGAATTAAACCACATACCTCGCTGCTTGTGCGGGCCCCCGTCAATTCCTTTGAGTTTTAGCCTTGCGGCCGTAGTCCCCAGGTGGGATACTTAACGCGTTAGCTCCGGCACTGAGGGCAACCCCCCAACACCAAGTATCCATCGTTTAGGGCGTGGACTACCAGGGTATCTAATCCTGTTTGCTCCCCACGCTTTCGTATCTTAGCGTCAGATGCTGTCTAGTGAGCCGCCTACGCCGCTGGTGTTCCTCCCGATATCTACGTATTTTACCACTACACCGGGAATTCCGCTCACCTCTCCAGCCCTCAAGTCGCACAGTATCGGAGGCAGACCCAATGTTGAGCATTGGGCTTTGACCACCGACTTGCGCGACCGCCTACATACCCTTTACACCCAGTAATTCCGAATAACGCTCGCCCCCTACGTATTACCGCAGCTGCTGGCACGTAGTTGGCTGGGGCTTATTCCAGGGATAGTCAGACTTCACGCTCTGTTAGAGCGGAAGCTTTAAGCTCCCTGAAAAGAGTTTTACGATCTTACGACCTTCATCACTCACGCGGCGTCGCAGGTTCAGGCTTTCGCCCATTGACCATGATTCCCCACTGCTGCCTCCCGTAGGAGTCTGGACCGTGTCGCAGTTCCAATGTGGCTGACCATCCTCTTAGACCAGCTACCCGTCATCGCCTTGGTAGGCTCTTACCCCACCAACAAGCTGATAGGAGACAGGCCGATCCGGAAGCGCGAGCTTGCGCCCGCTTTCTTTGCACTGCCATCGCAGTGCAACATTATCGCGTATTATCTCGTCTTTCGACGAGCTATCCACGTCTTGGGGGTACGTTACCTGTCCATTACTCACCCGTTTGCCGCTGAGCCATCATCTCCGGTTGCCCTTCGACAATAACTCCGCACGACTTGCATGTGTAAAGCACGCCGCCAGCGTTCATTCTGAGCCAGGATCAAACTCTTCGAAGTGTTTCTTTGGTTCATTGTTTGTCTTCCCGAAGGAAGAACAAGGACAAAGGAATGACAGGGATTGTCTTGTACAGAAAAGACGATCCTTGTCGGGTAGAAAACACACCAAGTGTGCTCCTCCACCCATTCTCTTCACTGTCTAGTTTTCAAGGTGCGAGCGGAGACAGCGTGCATCCCCGTCGTGAGGCCGACGGACACCCTGGGGGTGAGGCGGCGAATTTTTATTCTACTCGGGATGGCACACGTGTCAAGAGCTCTCCTTTTCATTCGTGCTTGGCGGAGACCCTTTTCTGACTGCCCGATCCGAGCAGAGGTACTATACGTGCAATACTGATGCTGTCAAGCGCACGACCGTGCTACTCGCCCGTTGTTGACGTGCTCCTTCGTTCCCTTTGCCATGAAGTACCATTCGGGTGCTCCGCGCGCCACTTGTCAGACTCCAGCTTCGAGTAGATGCACCCGCAATAGTTCTGCCGGTACAGTTCGTACTCCTTGCTGAGGCGCACCGCCTGGCGGAACCCGTCCTGCTTGCGGAAGGCCTCGGGCAAGAAGGTGACGCCGTACAGTCCTCCCTTCTCCCTCCCGATGTGCTCAAGCACGTGCACGTCTTTGTGGGGACTGATGAACAGCGTCGTCGTGTAGAAGCCGACATGCAGTTCCTGGGCCTTGCGGGCCGCCATGTCCAACAGAACACCGAAACAGCGACTGCACCGCAGGCCACCCTCCGGCTCCTTCCAGAACTCTCGCGTCGCCGCCAGCCAATGGTCCGGTTCGTACGGCCCCTCCAGCAGTTCGAATCCCTGGATGTGGGCGAGCTTGCGCGCCTGTCTAAGCCTCAGTTCATACTCCGCCTGCGGGTGGATGTTGGGGTCGTAGAAGAAGCCGATGGGCTCGTATCCCTTGCCGCGCAGGCGCAGAACGGGCACCGTCGCGTCCGGTGCACAGCAGATGTGCATCAGCACGGGCACAGGTGACGCGTACTGCTCGCTCGCTGCGTTTGACATGCGGTCAGCTCCTCGTGATGCTATTGTGACTGTACTCCAGTTGACCGCACGTGCAATCCCGTCATGATTGAGATTGTCCTATCAACAGAAGGAGGCAGTCCGTGTCCCACGTCAGGATCACCATCACCCTGCCAAACGACCTGTATCAGGAGGTCCGGAGGCAGAAGAACCGTTCTGCATTCATCCAGCAGGCATTGACCGAGTACTGCGCGCGCCACCGCACGTGTGACCTGGGCGACCAAATCGCCGACTACTGTAGGCGCGAGGAGCAGGCCGACCGCGCGATGTGCTCAGATCTCGACGGGTGCGTGGGCGATGGACTCTCCTCGTAAGGGCGACGTCTGGCTGGTCAATTTCGACCCAACCTGCGGCAAGGAAATCCAGAAGAAGCGCCCGGCCGTCGTGGTATCGCGCGACGAGTACAACGCCTTCGCCTGGCCGGTGTTGGTTGTCCCCATGACGTCTCAGGGACTGGAAAAGCTGGCGCCCGTCTTTGAAGTCGTCGTTCCTCAAGGTGAGGGTGGCACGGACCATGACTCCAAGACCAAGGCCAACCACATGCGCACGGTGGATCGGGAGCGCCTCGTTGAGCTCTTGGGGCACGTTGGAGAGCCAACGATGCATGCCATCGAGCAGACCATCCGCAACCTCATCGACATGGCGTGAAGGATGGGGAGCCCTCAAATGAAAAAACCCCGCTCCGAGGAGCGGGGTACTTGCTTGCGTACCACTTGAAGGTTCATTACCAGCTGACCCCAATTGTCAGCTGACCCCAATCAGGGGTGGCGGTCCTGAACGGGCGAGTCCTTGTCGCCATCGACCGACACGGGATCCTGTCCCGGCGACTGAATCGTGTCCTGGTCCGCTGACCGGGCACTGTCCTGCCCCTCCGACTGAGAAGCCTCCGTGTCGCCCGCATCAGCGGTGACGTCCCTGCTCTCGGCATCGACCGTGTCTCCGGTCTTCGTACCGGGTTCCAGTCCACCACGCCCGCCGTACCGAGGAACATTGGACATGCGGGGAGCCTCGACGAATCCGCCAAGGATGGAGAACGCCAGGATGTACCCGCCGAACAGCGCATACTGCCCTTCCATGGTCAGGCGCCCACCAAACAGGAATACGGCGACGACAAAGACGATCATCAGCGGAATGGTCAGCATGTAGTAGAGCTTGCGCGTGACAACCCGGCCGGTTCGCGTCGAGAGGAACCGTCCGACGAAGTTGCCGCCCAGCATCAGCACAAGGCCGGCTCCGAGCAAGACCCAGAAGCTGACGCCTGCGCCTGCTGGATTGGTGACTGTATCTGCAGTAGTTTGGGGCACGAGGTTCCTCCTGTTGGTGGTCGCGCTCTCCGTACGGCAACGACCATGCTGTGCATCCTTCACGTTTACAAACAGCCTAGTCACTGTATACTTTTCCCGTGGATTATCAATGGGAACAACAGGCATCAGCGTGAACAACGTGTGGGACAACAAGATCCTCGTTGTCGCCATCATCGCCAACTTCATAGCTCAGGGACTCAAGCCCTTCATTCACTATCTGGCCTATCACACATGGGATTGGCGTCTCATGTTTTCCACCGGAGGCTTTCCCAGCTCCCATAGTGCCGCAGTCACGGCGCTGACGACGCTTGTGGGCGTCGATCAAGGTGTCGGCTCGCCCCTGTTCGCCATTTGCGTCATCTTCGCCAGTCTCGTCTTCTACGACGCTTCG
The DNA here is from genome assembly GCA_030652945.1 of Caldisericota bacterium. Taxonomy (GTDB): domain Bacteria; phylum Caldisericota; class Caldisericia; order Cryosericales; family Cryosericaceae; genus Cryosericum. The sequence continues at coordinate 7,955 of JAUSAI010000174.1, forward strand.
GGCGTGCGCCAGGAGGTCGGCAAGCATGCCCGCACGCTGAACGCCGTGTTCGACGAATTCAAGCTGTGGGACCGCTTCGACTATCGCAAGTTTACCGAACTCGTCGGCCATTCGCGCTTTGAGGTCATTGGGGGCATCCTGACCGGCCTGCTCGTCGCACTTCTTTCCCTGCAGATACCATTCCTGAAACCGAGGTGAGTGGATGAAGATCGTCATCGGTTCCGACCACGGAGGGTTCCGCCTCAAGTCCGCACTCCTGCACGCTCTGACCATGAAGGGGTTCGACATGGAAGACGTCGGCACCAGCGACGGGGACCATGCCGTCGACTACCCCGACTTCGCCGCTGCCGTTGCGCGCAAGGTCGTTGCCCAGGCGGATACTGTTGGTATCGTCCTGTGCGGCACCGGCATTTGGGCATGCATTGCGGCCAC
>JAUSAI010000051.1 GCA_030652945.1 Caldisericota bacterium
CCGAGTTGTCTGCACCCGAAGTCGCTGGCCCAACCCGTAAGGGAGGGAGGCGCCGAAGGTGTGGAGAGTAAGGGGGGTGAAGTCGTAACAAGGTAGCCGTACCGGAAGGTGCGGCTGGATCACCTCCTTTCTAGGGAGTTCATGGACGGCAACCACGGTTGCCGGCCGAGGCGCGGATCGAGGGCTTGCCCTCTCTGCCCTTAGGAAACCAAACGTTGATCTGGCTTCATCGACCCCGATCAGGGGCGTCACAGTATCCAGCTTTGAGGGTTCAGGCACCCTCACGCGCGTCCTCGCTCCTCGAGGGCGCGTTCGCACCTTGAGAGCTGCATAGCGAGAGAGAGAAACGACGAATAGTACAACAGAGCAAGATATTAAGAGCACACGGTGGATGCCTTGGCACTTGGAGCCGATGAAGGACGCGGCAAGCTGCGATAAGCCTCGGGTAGGTGCACACAACCGCTAATCCGAGGGTGTCCGAATGGGGAAACCCACGTGGGGTCATGCCCACGTACCCCTGCCTGAACACATAGGGCAGGTGGAGGCAACCGGGAGAACTGAAACATCTCAGTACCCCGAGGAACAGAAATCAACCGAGATAGCCCTAGTAGTGGCGAGCGAACGGGCTACAGCCTAAACCCATGTATGTGTCAAGCCGACAGGCGTTGCTGCATGAGGGGTTGTGGGAGTCACGATCGCGCAACTGTCGATGCGCGGCGGAGTTACAAATTCGCGAGGTAGCAGAACGGCTTGGAACAGCCGGCCATAGAGGGTAAAAGCCCCGTACAGCGAAACCCCTGCGAACTCCGTTAGTGACCACCCGAGTACTGCCGGACACGTGAAATCCGGTAGGAATCTGGGGGGACCACCCTCCAAGGCTAAATACTCCCAAGTGACCGATAGTGCACCAGTACCGTGAGGGAAAGGTGAAAAGCACCCCGAGAGGGGAGTGAAATAGTACCTGAAACCGTGTGCTTACAAGCAGTCGGAGCCCGGAAAGCCACTCTTCGGAGGGGCAGGGTGACGGCGTGCCTTTTGTAGAATGAGCCAGCGAGTTACTCGTACGTGGCAAGGTTAAGCTCAAAGCGAGCCGTAGCGAAAGCGAGTCTTTAAACGGGCGTTTGAGTCACGTGCGGTAGACGCGAAGCCAGGTGATCTACCCATGGGCAGGGTGAAGCGGGGGTAAGACCTCGTGGAGGCCCGAACCCACTTCGGTTGAAAACGGAGGGGATGACCTGTGGGTCGGAGTGAAAGGCTAATCAAACCTGGAGATATCTCGTTCTCCCCGAAATAGCTTTAGGGCTAGCGTCGATCGTTCAGTACCGGTGGTAGAGCACTGGATGGCCTAGGGGGCTTCACCGCTTACCGAAGTCAACCAAACTCCGAATGCCGGCACTCTAGAGATCGGCAGTCAGACTGTGTGGGCTAAGCCGCATAGTCGAAAGGGAAACAGCCCAGACCGCCAGCTAAGGTCCCCAAGTTATAGCTAAGTGGCAAAGGATGTGCGTTTGCTCAGACAACCAGTATGTTGGCTTAGAAGCAGCCATCATTTAAAGAGTGCGTAATAGCTCACTGGTCAAGTGGACATGCGCCGACAATACACGGGGCTCAAGCTATACACCGAAGCTGCGGACTTCACGTAAGTGGAGTGGTAGGGGAGCATTCTGTACGGGTCGAAGTCGGCGGGTGACCGTCGGTGGACTGTACAGAAGAGAGAATGCTGGCATGAGTAGCGAGAGAAACGCGAGAAACGTTTCCGCCGTAAGCCTAAGGGTTCCTGGGCAAGGCTAATCCCCCCAGGGTCAGTCGGGAGCTAAGGCGAGGCCGTAAGGCGTAGTCGATGCACAACAGGTAGATATTCCTGTACCACTGGTAGCGCGCTAATACCGATGGGGTGACGGAGAAGGGTAGCTGAGCCGGGCGTTGGTAGTCCCGGTGAAAGGGCGTAGGGAGTGTCGTAGGCAAATCCGCGACACACATATCCTGAGACCTGATGACGAGCCGATCGAGGCAGAGTCAGTGATCCCATGCTTTCAAGAAAAACCTCTAGGGAGTTCTATCGGTGCCCGTACCCCAAACCGACACAGGTAGGCAGGTAGAGAATACCAAGGCGATCGAGACAACTATGGTTAAGGAACTCGGCATAATGGCTCCGTAACTTCGGGAGAAGGAGCACCCAGGATGGTGATCAACTTCGCGTTGTGAGCTTTCTTGGGGCGCAGTGAAACGGCCCAAGCGACTGTTTACTAAAAACACAGGACTCTGCTAAGTCGTAAGACGACGTATAGGGTCTGACGCCTGCCCGGTGCTGGAAGGTTACGTGGAGGGGT
>JAUSAI010000183.1 GCA_030652945.1 Caldisericota bacterium
CGCGACATCCTGACACAATTCCTCATTGAGTCATCCCTGCTGAGCGGGATCGGTGGCGTGCTTGGCGTCCTCCTCAGCGTGCTCTCATCAAACCTGATCATCAAACGGTTCCTGCCGACGGCGGTGACCACCTCGTCGGTCATTCTCGCCGTCGGATTCTCCATCGCCGTCGGCATCTTCTTCGGTGTCTACCCGGCACGCAAGGCCGCGCGGCTCAAGCCAGTCGAGGCATTGCGGTATGAATAGGAGGCTCCTCATGCACAAGAAACTGATGTCACTCGTGGCCGGTATCGTTCTCGCCGCGTCGCTGATGGGAGTCCTGCCCGCGGTCGGTGCAGAACCGGCTCCCTCTGTTCAGGTTGCCATCACGAGCGGGTATGTCGGCGAGTACGAGGAGTACCACATCAGCTTCCTGCTGGACCGCGAGGCGAAAGCAGGGGAGACCATCAGCGTCGTGTTCGACGACAGCATCAACCGGGCAGGGCTGCGCGAACTGGCGGCCGAAGATGTAGCGATCGATGGAGCACTCGCAGGAACGTCAGCGCACTGGTCGGGGCATACGCTCGCCGTGACGGTACCAAGCGTGCTTTCAGCGGGAACGGTCCACGAGATGCATATCCTGCGCAGTGCGATGGTACAGAACCCATGGACGGCGATGCACGTCCGCCTCCTGTTGCGGGACGACGCGGCGGGGATAGTGCTGGTGTCGAACTACTACGGCATCAGCACGGTGACACGTGTGTCACCAGTCTCGTTGACGGTCGACACGCCCCGTACCGACCGGCTGACCGTCGTGGTGCGCTTCAAGACGGGTCAGAATGGAGCGCTGATCGGGACGCCTGCCACGCGCTTTCCGCCGAGTGTTGCCACTGCTTCCGCTACCATTGCCATCAGGCTATCCCCAGCGCTGTCGGCACTGTGGGACCGAGCTGGAACACCCGACGTCTGGCTGAGCACTCTGCCGTATGGATTGATGCCCAGACGGTTGCCCCTGCTTGTGACAACCGACCGTTTCGAGGACCAGCCGGACCGGTATCAGAAGGAACTGGTGATTGCCCCCGACAAGAACATCGGCACCTCCACCGAGGTGCTGGTGCGCCTGGAGTTCGACAATGTTCGTGGGCCTGTTGAGCTGACCACCGAGGACTTCGTGCTGGTGTGGACAACGAAGGAGCCGACCATGATCCGGATCCCTCTGACCGGCGTTCCTGATCCCGCTCCCGGTGACGGCGGCGAGGAACCGGAATCCGATACGACTGCACCGAGTGTCAGGTGGACGGTTCAGGCGAGCAGTGTCTCTTCTCGCCTCGTGACCATCGAGGTCGACATCACCGAAGCGAACCTGCACGAAGCGTACTTCGTGAAGAGTGCTGACGGCTCACTGCGCACGTGGCTGACGGCTGGTCACAACGAACTGCTGTTGGTCAATCGGAGTGGCATCCACGGTACCATTGTCGCTGTGGACGACGCAGGCAACACGACGAGGGTCCCTGTCGACATCCCTGCTTCGACGGCTACGTCTGGCAGCTAGGGCAGATGAACGAAGCGGTACTGCCGGTCTTGACTTTCTGGACGGCAGTGCCGCACACCGGGCACGGTTTGCCCTCGCGGTAGCCGACCAGGAAGTCCTTGAACCCGCCTGACTGGTTGTAGAGGTCCTTCTCGTACGCCAGGCCGCCCAGTTCGAGCGCATGCCGAAGCTGGGAGCGGATGGCGCCGTACAGATCTTGCCGTTCAGCACTGCTGACATCACCTGCCTTGCGCATCGGGTGCAGACGTGCGGCGAAGAGGATGTCCTGGATGTACACATTGCCGATGCCGGCAATGTTCTTCTGGTCCAGCAGGACGGCCTTGATGGCGCTGCGCTTCCGCATCTCCAGCAGATAGTCGAACGCCGACCACGTGAACTCGACCTCATTCAGCGGGTCCAGACCGAGCCGCGATGTCATCGCGTGTGACGAGAGCTCTGCACTTGGCACGACGTGGGCGTAGCCGAACCACCAGAAGTGCAGGCTGAGGGCTGAGCCATCGCCAAAGCGGAATGCCACCTGCCGGTTGTCGGGCACTGGTTCACCCTTGGCGTGCAGCAGCGCTTCACCGCCCATCCCCAGGCTGAGCAGGAACATCGATCCTGGCTCGAGTGTCACGAAGACCCACTTGCCGCGCGACGTCACCTTCGTGACTGTCCTGCCCACCGTCAGCCGTTCAAACTCGGACAGCGGCACGTTCAGGCACTTGGGCTGGGCTACGTCGACACCGGCGATCGTGCGGCCGCGCAGTTCGCCGTCCATCTGATGCGAAAGGTGTCGTACTTCAGGCAGTTCGGGCATTGGTTCTCCTCATCTTCACGTTATGTCTGGTCGCGACAACGCTCGGCCCCCAGTATGTGGGGGCAGTTGCTGCAGCAAAGAAGCGTACAGGGACTGGCTCTGTTCTACGTTGTGACTAGAATGCCCGGCCACAGGAAGCGCAGAACTTCGCCCCCGGCTTCACCGGGGCACCACAGCCGGGGCAGAACTTCGGGGTCTTGGCCGGTGCTGCGCCAACGGATG
>JAUSAI010000203.1 GCA_030652945.1 Caldisericota bacterium
CCACAGCGAGGGGTACTCGCCTCGGTGCTCCTGCACCATGCGAACGGCGCGTTCGCGGACCTCGGGTGAAAAGTGGTTCGACTTCTTCATGGCTCAATCCTCTCAGAGAAAAGAGCCTCCTCAAAATCCGGGGCGGTTCACTTGCGTGTCTACCGTTGTGTCTGCCGCCAACTCTGCAGTTGTGTCCACTGCTTGTGTGTTTTCTTCACTCATTCTTGTTCTTCTCCCTGTTCTTGTTGTGCCTGCTGGTGGTCTCTCTGTGGCTGACTGATCATCTGCATGATGAAGCGCACGACCGAACGCTGACCCGCGTTTCGAGCATGGACGTATGGGTCCTTGTCGAACGTTTCGTTGTCATAAAAGCGTTTGTGGAGGTGGTCGAGAACCGTGACACCCGTTGGGGTGTTGAACGCGATGGCGTATGCCTCTGCGATTCGTTGATGAGAGTTGTCCGTCATGCGGGCTCCTTTGTTGATAGGAGCGTATTTACAAGACAGACAACGGTTCTCGCTATTCCAGTAGTCCTGGCTGCTGTGGCGCTTGAGCCTGCTGCTGCGCCTGCATGGCTTGCTGCTCTGCCTGTGCTGCGGCCTGCTGTGCGTCTTGACGCTGCTTGCGAATCTTCTTCACAGTGCCTTCGTCATTCAGCATCGATGGATCGATGCCAAGCTGCTCGGCGTAGGTACGCGCTGTGGCGTCGAAGTTGAGCAAGTCCAGCACTTCGGGCTTCAATTGCGAAATGCTTTGAATTCGCGTGACGAACTCGTCTGCTTGCTCGACCTCTTGCATCTTTTGCGAGCGCGCAAGTGGTGAGCGGTAGTCAATCTCGAACTCACGGCCTGCGAGACCGTCAGGGATAGGCTGGAACAGGTTGGCGCGGACTGCCAAGCCAAAGCAACGCTCTACAAGGTGCGTCAGGAATTCCGACTGCATGCGAGCGAAGATCGGACCGAGGATTTGGCGAACTTGGTTGTTGCGTGTCTGAACTTCCGTTGCCGTCTGGATCGCCTTTTCGAAGCTGAGCTTGTTCGACAGCAGCATCTGCTTGATGTTCGAACGGAGTGCTTCGATCTGGTTGACAGCGAAGTTGATGTCACCGCCAGCTGACAGAGGCTGGATGTCCTCCATGTTGTTGACTGGGATGATGCGACGTGGACCGAACTTGATCGTGTTCGGGTTCACCGTGCCGTCGTCCTTGACCTTCCACATGCCAGCGACGTGCATGTCCATGTTCAACAGGTACGACTCAGTCACCTTGTTGAGCGACTTGATGTCTGGCAGTGCGTCGAAGACCGGGCCGCGTGCGTAGTCGGTATCGGGGATGGTCTGCCAACGTGGGACGATGACCGGCATCTCGTGGAAGCCCGACTCACGGACGACAGTGCCGCAGCCGGATACCCAGATGGATTCCCACGGGAGGTTGCGTGCGGTGCTGCCAGTGGCTTGCTTACCGTTCTTGATGCGTGGGCGAATGCCGACGACGAAGCGGTGCATCTTCGTGTCGTGCTGGTTCTGCTCGTAGCACTCACGCATCTTCTGCGGCAGTGCGTTCAGTCCAAATTCGAGCACGGCTTCCTGCACCGTGTAGAAGAACTGGCGGTACACGGTGTCGATGTATCCGAGGTTCAGCGTCTCTTGGACGTACAGGTGATTGAGCGGCCAGACTTCGAAGCGGAGCCGGTCGTTCTTCAGCTCGACGTACATGCCGACGATGCCAGCGATGATCTCGTGCTTGACGAACGTCATCGCCTCGTTGTCGTAGTTCGACGAGTGGATGAGCGTGTGCAGGCGCTTGGCCGCCGTCTTCAGCCACTCCTTGGAGTCTTGGTCGAGGTCGTCGTCAAGGCGGGACCCGTCAGCCAGGTCGAACCAGAGAGTGTTCGGTGGGGTGAGGCTCGACAGTACGGAGCTTGCGAGCATTCGGACGGAGTCCGTCGCAGTGCTGTCCAGAAGCCTCGACTGCTTGGCCTTCGTGTTCTGTGCGTTGCTGATGCCATCGTCATCCGTGCCTTCACCGAATCCAGCGCCGAGCGTCGGCTTGGTGTATTCGTAGCATTCACGGTACTCACGGTCGAGAGGGCTTCGGATTGCCTTCAGCTTCTCGAACTGCGCAACGACTGCCTTGCCCTTCTCCGAGGGCTGTGCGTAGGAAGTTGCCATATGGCTTACTCCCCAAGCGACTGCAGGATCGTCTTCGACTTCTTCTTGGACTTGGGCTTGTCTGCGACTGCGGGGGCCGCTGTTCCATCAGGCAGCGTGTCATCGTCCTCTTCGAGGATGCCGCCCAGTAGTGTTTGCTGACGCTGCTTGCGCTGCTGGTCAGCGGTGGCCATGGCAGTTTGATCGGCCAAGACCTTCTGCGCTTCCTTCTCCTTCTGCGCTTCACGCTCGTCGTTGATCTTCTTCGTCTCAGCGTCTACGAGTTCCTTGTTCGCCCTCGTCTGCGCTGCGATCTCTTCGGCACTAGGTCCTTTTGGTCCACCACCACACATAAATCGTCTCCCCTGCGGTCTGGTGCCGCTTTTTGAAAGACGTATTTACATGGGGTGCGCCTTCGGCTCACGTTTCGTTACGATGTGCGCCTTGGAGGAAAAAGTACATGAGCAACCAGCAGATTCGCATTGAGGCCATGGATGACCTTGATGAGATGCAAGATAGGTTTTACGGGTCCGTTGAAGAGCTAGCACCGGCAATGGACCTCAGCGTCGACGATGAGCGCGGCGAGTTAGGGGATGTCAACATTTCTGACGTCCGTATCGATGGCGATCGGGTTCACATCTCATATGGCTACGAATGGACTGCGTACTACGGCTGCAGCGATATGAATGTGTACCAAGAGGAAGAGGGCTACTTTTCCGGACGGCTCGTGGACGGCTTTTGGGTATTTGAAAAGCATGTACCTGTCGCATCCCGGATGATTGCATAGACCCCAGGAGATATCCATTGCTGGCAGCGCGCGAGGCGATGCGCCAGTTGGTGGATGATCTGCTGGGTCGTTCAATC
>JAUSAI010000204.1 GCA_030652945.1 Caldisericota bacterium
CTTTCCATGGATCGTGTTTCTTGCAATCAAACGCCCCTTGGCGTGCCTCCTGTGTCTCCTTATGCAGCTGACGTTGATCGGGTGGATACCGGCGGTCATCTGGTCGGTGTGTGCGTTGGGTCAATACAGGGCGGATCTCAAGATCGAAAGAGTGCTCTACGCAAGGCGGTAGTACAGGGCGATGGACTGGACAGCCTTCAACCGGGATGGTGCTTGTGATCATCAGAACAACGTTGAAGATTCGCCCATTTGTCCTCGTGCAACACGAAGGGTTTCAATATTTGGGCGTGATTCAGAATGGGTTTCAGATCGGGGCACTCGCTCACACCCCCGACGGTCGGTATGTGCAGGTCAATGGGGCGACCGTTCAAACGCTCAGGACTCAAAAAGTTCAGCGCGCCCTCAAGGCCGCTGAAATCCACTGTGCCAGACGGTCAGACTCAGGCTGCAACACCATGCCTGAATGCGCCCCGCCGTTTGTGAGTTTTCGGCGCCGGCGCAGCATTGTTGTTGAGACCGCGCGTTGAAGGCTTGACTGCGGGGTGGCTTGCGTGCTGCTGGGGTGTGGAGGCGGTTGGTGGTCAGTCCGTTTGGGTCCAGGCTGAGCGAAGCTGGCGAAGTGCGTCACGAGCATCGGCCCGTTGGGGCGTGAATTGCCGTCGAGGGTGCGGATGTCCTTGAGGTGGCGATAGGCGGCGATTGAGACAATCACTTCTGACATCAAAGAAGCACTGCTTTGGCGAATAGTGCGCCGCGATCCCGCGATCCCGCGCTCTAGGGCGTTTGCGCGCTTACGAGGGCAGGGGCCTCGCGTCTACCAACTCACGCCTCGTGGGGCTGGCCGATGTTGTGGAGGCTGCAACGATTTTTGCGTACTTCGAGTAGGTTCGGCGCATCACGGCAGTGAAGCATTCCGCCCACACGTTGTACACAATGTACTGTTCTTCCAGTGTCAATTTGACGGTGTCGGATATGGCTGATTCAAGACACCGGGCGTAGCGCAGTGGGTCCACGAGGCTGCCGCGGATCGAAAAAGCGGGATCTACTCGGCGAACTGCGCGCTGTAGATCGGCCATCTCATGCGTGGCATCCGTCCAGATGCACAATGCCAGTGCCTTTGAGTTGGGCGAAGTCTCGAATCGATCGACAGGAAGTCGAAGATCTGCGATGAGGGCGCACGTGAACCGGCCGCTGATGTGCACCGAGTGAGTAAGCAGCCGGACGATCAGTGCTCGCTGATAGTGAGGGTTCACCTCAATCGCTCCTGTTTCGGAATAGGCGTACTGCAATGCGGTGCGCATGAACTCGTTGAGCTGAAGACTCGCGTCGTAGGTTGCAAATTCGGCCAGCGTGGACCGTAGGTCCACCAACTCAGCGGCGTTTGACATGGTGCTTCTCCCGGATGGTTCTCTGGAAGTGTTTC
>JAUSAI010000207.1 GCA_030652945.1 Caldisericota bacterium
CTCGTCGTCCTGGGGCTGAGTCTGGATGACGGGACGGCTTCGGATGCTATGATTGCAGCGTTTGCGGCCGAGAACAAGATGACGTACACGATCGCGCGTGACCGCGACGGTTCCATCGCAAATGCGTTCAGCGTGACCGGCATTCCGCACTTCATGATACTGGGCAAGGACGGCGCCAAGGTCAAGGAAGTCACAGGCGCCCTTCCTGACTTGTACAGTATCCTGTCTGCAAGCATTGAAGAAGCTCTGAACAAGTAGATGCCATTCGAGGAGGGATACATGACAAACAACAATGAAATCGTAGCGACGACCGCCAATTTCAAGGCCGAGGTCCTGGAGTCGACGATCCCCGTTCTGGTGGACTTCTATGCCGACTGGTGCAATCCGTGCAGGATGATCGCTCCCATCGTCGCCGAAATTGCCGCCGAGTACGTGGGAAAGCTGAAGGTCGCCAGGCTCAACATCGACGACAACCAGGAAATCGCATCAAGGTACGGTGTCATGAGCATTCCGACCATCGCCCTGTTCGTGGGTGGGAACCTCGTCGACCAGGTGGTCGGGTTCGTCCCGAAGCGGACATTGACGGCTCGCATCGACGGTTTCGTGGGGAGAAGCTGATTCTTTACGGTCCGCGGGTTCAGGTCACAAGCGCATCTGCAAGGCGGCCTGACTTTCTTTTGTCAGCAGAGCCGGTTTAGGCTACAATAATCATGGTGAGATGATGATCCTGACAGAGCGGCAGAAACGCATATTGCTCGCTGTGGTGAGCAAGTACATGGAGGACGGCGAGCCGGTCAGTTCGGGGTTTGTGACTCAGACCCTGGGCAATGACCTGTCATCGGCGACCATCAGGAACGAGATGGTGGAGCTGAGCCGCATGGGATATCTCCAGCAGCCCCACGTGTCGGCGGGACGCACACCGACCGTCCTTGCCTACCACCAGTACATCTCGACATTCCTTGCGGAGGCTGCCGGTCATCGGATGTTCTCCAGCCCGATGGAGCTTCCACTTCAGTACGAGAGCTTGCCGCGCCTGTTTGATGGCGTCGCAGTGGCACTGTCCGACCGGACCAAGAAGGTGAGTTTCGTCGTCTCGCCGCCCATGAACTCCGTCAAACTGCGGCATGTCAGCCTCGTCCATTTCGGTGAGGCGATGCTGATGCTCGTGCTCATTACGGAGCGCGAGAACGTAGACGGCTACAAGCTTCCCCTGCCTGCCGACGCTACTGAAGCAGAGCTTGCGAACGTCAACACCATCCTCGCGCGCGAATTGCTGGGCAAGACCCTTGACGAGGGCATCCGGACGCTCCACTGTGGCAACCTACTGCCTCAGAGCCTTTCCCTGCGTTTCGGTACCATTCTGGATGCAGTTGCGGAGCTCATGGAAGCTGAAGTGCGAAGAGGCGACTGCCAGATCTTCGTGCGGGGCATCGAGCAGATGCTGGGAGAACTCCCGGACGATCAGGTCAGTTCGTTTTCCGCGCTCAGCACGTTCCTCAGCAGAGAGGAAGTCGTGAAGCCATATCTGAATTCGCTGGGTGACCTGAGCGAGATCAGTCTGTTCATCGGCGACGAGAATCCCCGCGAGGAACTCAAGAGCTTCAGTCTGGTGTCGGTCCGATATTCGCTCGAGTCCAATCGGACGGGAGTGCTGGGTCTCGTCGGTCCCATCCGCATGAACTACGTGAGGGCCATCACTGCTCTCGAAAGCTTCGCTGCCTATCTCGGGCGAGTCTGCGCCCGCGCATGAAGCATGCCCGCATTTGAGGCGGGCGTGCCGATTGGTGCCGGGCAGCGCGTTGTGCTGGCCGACGAGGCGACCGTCCATCACCTGCTGAGAGTCCTCCGCCTCCGTTCCGGAGACTCGATCCGTCTCTTTCACGACGGCACCGTCGGCACGGGCATCGTCGAACGGATCAGTGCAAATTCGGTTGCTGTCGTGATCGAGAGTTCTGCTTCGTCGCTGTGGCTGAACCGTTCGCTGAACGTCGTTCAGGCTCTCATCCGCCCCCAACTGCTTGACGACGTCGTGCGCCTCTGTACGCCACTCGGCGTGACGAACATCGTCCTGTTCCGTTCTGCGCGCGCCCAATCCTGGAATGTCGAGGCACGCATGGAACGCTTGCAGGAGATTGCGGCCGCATCGGCCGAACAGTCGGAGACGGGCATCATACCGCGCGTGCACCTGGCACAAGACATCGGCGGCGCACTGGATTGCGCCCAGCCTCTAGGCAGGTTGTTCGTCCTGTCGCCTCAAGGCGGCGGTTCCCTGCTCCAAGCGGAGGCGACCGGACAGCTGGCCCCGAATGGATCTGTCACCGTGGTCATCGGACCGGAAGGTGGCTTGACTCCTTCCGAAGAGGACCAGCTCGTGGCGCGCGGCGCCACGTCCGTCAGACTGCGTACGGGCATCCTTCGCAGTGAGCTGGCCGGTTTCGCCACATGCCTGGTCATCCGGGAACTGCAGACGTCACTATGAACGTCTTCATCTACACTCTAGGCTGCAAAGTCAACGAAGTGGACTCAGAGCTGTACGCCCAGGAACTGCGGGCAAGGGGAGCGCGGATCGCCACGGATCTTGTTGATGCCGATGCCGTCATCGTGAATTCGTGCAGTGTCACAGGGCGCGCACAGGCGCAAAGCCTGCAGTTCGTCCGCCGTGCCTTGCGCCAGCAACCGGATCGGCCGGTGTTTCTCACCGGCTGCGGTGCGGCGCTACTGCGCCTGACCCGCGGCGACATTCCGGCCGGCGCTACCCTCGTTGCCATGCAGGACCGGTCCGAGGTGGCCAGCCAGGTCCTCGGCGTCTCGCCGACCGCTGACAGCGGCGAAGCATGGATCCAGGCGTCGCTTGTACGGGCGGGACGCCGCAACCGTGTCGATGTCCGCGTGCAGGAAGGCTGTGACAACATGTGCACCTACTGCGTCGTTCCGTTTGTGCGAGGGACGCGCCTCTCCTCCAAGACGGTTGCGACGGCTGTCGATGAGGTGCTTGGGCTCGCTCGCCTCGGTGTGCATGAGGTCGTGCTCACAGGGACAGAGCTGGGCAAGTATCGATCTGGAGATGCCACCCTGACAGACCTTGTTGAGATGCTGTTGTCGGCACTGGAATCCGAGGGTCTGACGTGCCGCCTGCGTCTCAGCTCCCTCAATCCTGACGCGATCACCCCTCAGTTCGCGAGCCTCTATGAACGGCACAGCCTGCTGTGCCCGCAACTGCACGTACCCTTGCAGAGCGGTAGCGATGCAATCCTTGAACGCATGTGTCGGCCGTACACCACTGCGGATCTCTGCGAGCGCGTGGAGCGTCTGCGCGCCATCGACCCGTCATTCTCGGTCACGACCGACCTTATCGTCGGCTACCCCGGTGAGCAGGAGGGCGACGCAGACCAGACACTGGAGCTCCTGCGTTGTGTCCGCTTCACCAAGGTGCACATCTTCCCCTACTCGTCCAGGCCATTCACGCCGGCTGCCAATGAGGTGCCACTGCCCCCAGCCGTCGTTTCGCTTCGCGTCCACCAGGCACGGGATGTCGCGGCAGGCGCCAGCATTGCCTATGCGCAGCAGTTCATCGGCAGAACAGTCCGCATCATATCCGAGAAAGCCGCTGAGATGGTCGCAGAGGGATACAGCGAATACTACCTCTGGACCGAAGCGACTGCCAGAGACGGACAGGAAGCGATGGAACGGGACCGGTTCTACGACGTCGCGGTGCGCAACGTACGGCACGACGGCGAACGGATCATCCTGTCAGGGACGGCGATATGATGACAGAGAAGGCCTGCGTCTTCTGTGCGATTTCAGCGCATGTATCGCCGGCGGAGTTCGTCTATGAGGACGACACGGTCATCGTCATCCGCGACCGGTTTCCCAAGGCGCCAGTCCACATTCTGGCTATTCCTCGCAAGCACATTGCCAGCCTGCAGGAACTTACTGGTGAGGACGCGGCACTGCTCGCGCAGCTTGTCGAAGTCATACAGCTC
>JAUSAI010000211.1 GCA_030652945.1 Caldisericota bacterium
CTATCTTCGAGATGCACAGCATCACCGGCGGGGTCGCCACCGCCTGGAAGCGCAAGGGGTACACCATCGACGGCGCGATGAACTGGCTGATGGGGACTAAACCCGGGTCCGGTAACTATCAAGTCTGGGAGGAGCTGGGGGTAACACAGGACTGGAAGATCTACAACCACGACCTGAACGCCGTCATCGAGAATAGGGAGGGCAAAGCGTTCTCCGTCTATTGCGATGCCGAACGCTTCGAGCAGTATCTGCTGGAGTTGGCCCCGGAAGATGAAGGCGTTATCAGGGAACTCACTAAAATACAGCGTTCTGCAAATCTCGACTTTCCGGTGGGTAAACCGCCTGAATTGAACAACTTCTTCGATAACATAGCCATGATGAAGATGCTCCCTCTGGGGAACATGATGCGCAAGTGGAGTACGGTGAACACCAGGGAGTATGCCCAACGCTTTAGAAACCCCTATCTGCGCGAGGTCTTTGTGCTTGCCTTCGGTGGCGATATTCCTCTGATAATGTCGTTGATGGCGCTTGCCATGCAGCACTGGAAATTGGCCGGCTATGTCATCGGCGGGGCGCTGGCTCTGGTCGAGCCGATCGAACGCCGCTATAAGGCGCTGGGTGGGGAACTGCACGTAGATGCCAGAGTCGAAAAGATACTGGTCGAGAATAGCAAGGCCGTAGGTGTAAAGCTGGTCGACGGGACGGAACGCCGGGCCGACTGGGTTATCTCCACCGCCGACGGCCGAACCACGATATTCGACATGCTCGAAGGCAAGTACACGGACGATGAGATAAGAAACAGGTATGAACACCCTGATCTTTTCAAGCCGCTGGTATACGTGGCGCTGGGGGTAAACCGTACCTTCGATGACGTTCCCCCCTCCATCGCCGGAACAAGCTATCCGCTCGATACACCGATAGTTGTTGCCGGGAAGGAAGAAAAGTACCTGAATGTACGCGTTTATAACTTCGATCCTACCCTCTCGCCTCCCGGTAAGAACATCGCCGTGGTCGGGTTCGAGACCGATTACGACTACTGGAAGAATCTACGGGAGGACCCGGAACGTTACAAAGCAGAGAAGGAAAGGATTGCCGGCGACGTTATCGCCGGGCTTGAACAGCGTTTCCCGGGCATCACAGCGCAGGTGGAAATGCGTGATGTCGCTACTCCCATAACCTGGGAACGGTATACCGGCAACTGGCGGGGCGCTTATCAAGGATGGGTGTTCAGTGCCGAATCATTCACTTCATCAATGCGCAAAACCCTTCCCGGGCTGGACAATTTTTACATGGCGGGTCAGTGGGTCAACCCGGGCGGCGGCATGCCTACGGCGGCTATATCCGGCAACCATACGATACAGCTTATCTGCAAGAGGGATAAGAAGCCCTTTATCACAACGAAGCCGTAGTATTGGTCTTTACCCTCTGTAAGGGTAGATGCTAGAAGAGAGTGGTCGACTCGACACGGTTGGATATGCCTTATCAGTAATCTAATACCTTGTTGTCTTCAATTTGCACAGGGCTGTAGACACCCGCTTGTTAACGGTAGATGTGAGGGTTTGAAGAGTCGATCAACAGTCCGAGGGGTCATGACCCCACTGCTCACTACGAAGCCAACATCCAGGTACTGCGTCACCATACTGCGTCACGCTCGCTATTGGGTTGCCAGATCCTGGAGCACTTCGTCAGTTGACACCACCTTGCAGTAGATCTGGTTCAGCATCCTGGTCTCCCAGACCTGAAGGTCGGCGTTGATGGCCGACGTGGCGTCCTCCACCAGGAAGACGGTATAGCCCCAGTCCGACAAGTCGCGCACGGTGCTGGAGACGCACTGATCGGTGAACAAGCCGCAGACTACCACGTGCTCGATGCCCATCCATCTCAGGATGTGGCCGTACTGGGTACCCATCACGGTGCTGTCTGTGGTCTTGCAGACGACGACCTCGCCATCCCTGGGCTTCAGCTCATCGACAACCTCCTGCTCCCTCGAGCCGATCTTGAGCAGAGTGTAGTTCCAGCCCGGTCTGGCCTGGGTAGGCGAACGGTCACGACCGTCCTCACGCTGGTTTCCGAGTGTCGCGAACGTCACGGCCATCTGCTGGTCACGGAAGAACGTGAGGAGTCGCCTGGCATTTGGGATGACTGTCCCCCTCAGTCGGTCGTACAGGTAGCTGTTGCCTGCATCCCTGAGCTCGACAGCCAGGTCCTGATCGTGCTTCTGAACGTCGATGATGAGCAGTGCAGTCTTGTCCTTCAGCGGTTTGAACTTCTCCCAGTAGTCACCGTCGGAATGCACTTCAAAGTTGGGGTTCAGGAACTTCCTGTATGTCGGCGTCGTTGCGTCTTCCCTCTTATCCTCCATCTTGAGTGACGGTTACGACCTAGCTGCTACGTCGCCATCAGCAAACAGGTCGAGATACGCTGAGTAGGCGAACCTTCGATCGCGTTTGCGGCCGGTCGTCTCCTTGAGAATGCCGATCTCACACAGTTCCCGGACCAAGTCATTCGCATTCGCGACGGATCGGTCGACCATCTTACTCACAGCCACGACGTCCACGATAGGACGCGAGTACAACTGTTCCAACAAAACGAGTCCCTTGGTCGCGCCACGGCCCATCTGTGTGGTGATTCTCTTGCGGTCCTCTTCGTGCAAATCCTCGACTTTGTGTGCAGTGGCTGTGGCCTCCTGAGCGACAATAGCGACTCCGCGCAGGAAGAACTTGAGCCAGGACTCCCAGTCGCCCGAGTCGCGGACAGCCTGCAGCCGGTCGTAGTACTCGGTTGTGTTCTGCTTGAAGTAGTATGACAGGTACAGCAACGGTCGCTGGAGTACCCCCCGTTCGCAGAGCAGGAAGGTGATGAGCAGGCGTCCGACGCGGCCGTTGCCATCCAGGAACGGGTGAATCGTCTCAAACTGGCCGTGAACCAGACCCACCTTGACAAGCAAGGGGACAGGCACTTCGTCATGGATGTACTTCTCCAGATTGTCCAGTGCACCCTGCATCTCATAGGGAGGTGGTGGTACGTAGCGCGCCGTGTCTAGGCGTGATCCAAGTGCTCCAACCCAGTTCTGGCTTGAGCGGAACTCACCTGGATTCTTGTCCGCCCCCCGCACTCCCTTCAACAGTTTCTCATGGATCTCCCGGATGAGGCGTAGAGAGAGGGGCAGCTCCTTGAGTCTGTTCAGCCCATGATTCATGGCTGCTACGTAGTTCACGACCTCCTCGACGTCCCCCGGCATGCCAGATTCGGCGGCTTTGGACTCGAATTCTACTAAGTCGATGAGCGATGCTTGTGTACCCTCGATCTGGCTGGAGAGGACTGCTTCTCTCCGAACATACATGTAGACAAACAGATCTGGGTTAGGAAGAACCGTTGTGGATCCGTCCAGTCCGCCAATGGCCCGATCGGCCTGCGACAACAACGTCCACATTTCGTCATCCATGGAGATTGGTGGGATGGGAGGGAGACTCGCCGGGATGAAGGCGCGGTACCCCTGCGGTTGCAGTATGTATCTACCTGCTCTGAACTTGTCGTCAGTATTCATAGTGCTCCTCCACCCACTAGTAATAGTAGCCCTGGCGTCATTATTATCGGATTTGACCATTTTTCAATAATAGTAGGGAGGGCTATTATCGCCGACGAT
>JAUSAI010000227.1 GCA_030652945.1 Caldisericota bacterium
GCGCAGGACCGTTGGGCAAAGTAGCTGAGCAGAAGCCGGCTTCGGAGTGCGCTTCAGGGCAACCGCACTGGGGATGAGGGCCACCTACTTTTTGCGGCTCGGTCGCTGCCGCCGCGTGAAACCTGCGTCCTCGTTCTCCTCGTCCTCCTCCTCCCGGTCTTCAACCAGTCCGCCGCCCCCCACGGAGTTCTCGTTGTCAAGGACCACGTCTTCCGGCTCGCAGCGGTAGCACCTAAAGGAATTGGGCTTGCACCTGACTCCGCATGCCCCGCAAAACACGTTAGGTGCAGAGGATGGTACGGGCGCATCGAGGCGCGGTCCGTGTATGCTCTCCCATTCTGCAATGTCGCAATCCAGACAGACGCGCGCATCAGGAGCGCGAAGACCGCCACAGTCCTGGCAGGAGAAGGCGAGCTCCAGGTCCCCAAAATCATCTGCAAGCATGGAATCATTGTCATTATCAGCGGGATGGCCCTCTTTGAACTCCGCGACGCCCGAGGCACAGGGCCGCCGCTCTGCCCCGAGCTCGTCCATACGAGCGCGCGAGAGGCACAGGCGGCCGACGAGTGCAAAGCAAGGCAAACCAAACGAAATGTGGGAATATGTGTATATGTCGCCGGTCGTAACCGGTATTGGACCGCGCCTTGGCACGGAAAAAGGCGCGCAGAGGCGCAAACTCGACCGCCCGAGAATTCCGTTACGAAATCTCGGGCGGGGAGGTAATTACACACGCAATAAACAACCGCGGGACACAAATTGCACAACAGAAGTACAAGCTAGGTCATATGCATTAGCATACGACGGTGTATTCGGTTATATCTGTATTCGGTTATAGTGACATTTCAAAACCCTTTCATAATAATGCACGCTGTCCAGAGCTGCCCGTTACAAATTACCGGTACGTGGCGTGGGCGCCTGCCGGAGCGTATGGATACCGGCATCTCTTTTCAATTGAAGTCAGAGTACTGTGCGAAAGATGCAAGGCGTTCAGCGACCCGACCGCCAGGCACTAGGCTCGACATGGTGAGGAGTGCACTCCTCACCATGTCGTGGACATCGTCCACCAAATATCAGCCACCTCCCTCGCTGGGTAAAAAATAATCTGACAGTCTGCCATCGTAAACTTTTGGTACATGCTCCCGGATGTGATCTTAGTAGAGCCGAAAACGTCGGCCCCTTTCCCGCCGGCGAGCGTCGCCACCACGACTGGCGTGGTCGCATCGAACTCAGGGGGGACGAGGGACGCACAGTTGGGTTGGACGAG
>JAUSAI010000054.1 GCA_030652945.1 Caldisericota bacterium
CTCAATGCCATCTAACTCCTGTTCCTGGGGGCAGAAGACGACAGCCTGAGACGAGTAATTTTTGGCGGCCCCGCGATTAGTTCCAAGCACTTTGTGCTCGGTCAGACTGGTCGCTGGTATGGGGTTTTCAACACCAGGGCTCAGGGCGCGGAGGCCCGTGCCCGCGTGGCATTGGAATGGGAAGACGACGGCCATCGTTACCGCGCGGAGCGCAGCTTCCGAAGAGCCGCCGGCAGCTACGAGGAAACCCTTCTTGCCACGGCCGATGGCAAGCCCATCAAAGACCCCGACTCGGTTCTGCTTCAGCTTTTGCCACGCGAGGTAGTGCCATTCTTTTTCTTTGACGGTGAACAGATCCAGTCCATTGCCGACGCGGAGATCGGCAGAGAACAAACGGAAATTGAGCGCCTTCTTGGACTTTCCTTCGTTGCCGCCTTGATTCGGGAGGTCGAGCTCTACACGAAGAATAAGCATAGAGCAGGCATTCCTGCGACCGCCAGGTACCAGATAGTGAAAGCCGAAAACGCGAAGCGCGAGGCGGAGGCCCGCGCGGACCTAGCGAGCAATGCGCGCATCGCCATCGAAGACGAAATTCAGGAGTTACAGCGGGACCGACGCCGCAGGGACACTGAACGCTACAAGCTTCGAACGGGTATTGCCGAGTCAGAGCGCCTTCGAATGACGGGTCGAATCGATATCTTGCGTCAGGAGTACGCCCGCCTCGCACAAGAGGTGTCGGAACAGTTACCGACGGAGTCTCCTTGGCTCACCAATCTACATTTGGTGAACCAAGCCTTCCAGGCGCTAGAAGAAGAACTCAACCGCAACGTAAACCCCGGTGTTGCGCAGCGACTGCATCAGGAATTGCCTGTCGAGTTGCTACGGCGCCTGGCCTTGCAGCTCCCCCCGGTTGCACTTGCTGAAGACCAGAAGCAACAGTTTCAACAGGATGTCGAGGAAGCGCTTGAAACGTTCGGAATCACTACTCAAGCTCCAAGCAACCCCTTGTTGAATTCGTTAAATCCGCGCCAGGTGCAAACGCTGTACCGCCGATTCTTGGTGTGGTCCGAGAAGGGTGCAAGCTTGGTAGGCGCCCACGCAGAACACCTTCGTGCCATCCGGCGAGTTCAGCGAGAAAAAC
>JAUSAI010000242.1 GCA_030652945.1 Caldisericota bacterium
AAGAAAAAAAGGGCTGGCAACAGCCAGCCCCTTTCACCGGCAAACCGGGCTTGAAGAACCCGTCAGGCTTTCGCTGCGCGGCGGCGGGCTGCGCCCACGCCGATCAGGCCGATGCCCAGCAGAGCAAGGGAAACTGGCTCAGGCGTTTCATTCGTGATTTCCTTGATCAGCTTTCTTTGGATGGCTGCGGCGAAGTCGTCAAAACTGTTGACGCCCTCGACGAAACCACCTGCGCCGCCCTTGACGTTGTTGTTGTAATAGCTCGTGATGCCGCTACCGCCGATGGCCAAGCCATTGATGGTGTCAACTCCAAGCCCCAAAGCGTAGCCACGCCCAAAGGCGGTAGTGCAATTGCCGTCGTTGCATTCACCGTCACCCGAGACGTCCATCACCTGTCGCGCGGATTCATATCCGTTGGCAGCACCACCGGTCTCCGTGCCGAACAATCCGGCGCCATAACGAATGGCGCTCTGGATGCCGGTGCTGCCGTTGAATGCACGGCTGACGGCATTGATGCTGGCGGCAAAAGCGTTGGCCGCTGCAGCGCTGTCAATCAACGCCCACGACACCTTTTGCGACTGTTCACCAGCACCAGACCATTCAACATACGTCACCGCAATCGCCCCACCTTGACTCCCCAAAATCGCGTTCTGCACAGCGGCGTTCTGGAACGCTTGCACGTAACCACTCTTCTGCAAGTTGTACTCGTTGCCGTCAACGCTGCCAGACACGTCAATCAACAACACAAGTTCAAGACCGACAGGCACAGCCGAGGCCGGTGCCGAGGCGAACAGAGCGACCGCTCCGCACGCCGATGCCAAAAGCTTTTTCAACATGATTTCCTTCTCCTCGGTTAAGCCGGCGGACTGCCGTGCCCCGAGCAATATGCATAGGCCGTGCCAGAGTGCACACATCCTTGATATTCCTGAAAATTTCGTTATCTACCCTGGGCAGTTGGGTTGACTTTGTCCAAAAGACCGACAGAAAGTCGGGCTATTCAGAGACCAGGAAGGTCGTAGCTTGAAGCTGCGTCAGTTCACTTGGTAACAAGCGGCACCCAAATTTCGCTCTAACCGTGTCGGCAAGCTTTACAGCCCCCCCCCGATTTTTAGGTAAGTGCTTGATTTCATTGCCTGGCACGGTTTTGGCTTACAGATGTTACAAGCCGCAACCGCGGTCGAACCCTCCAAGGAGTTTTTCATGCGTTTTGTTAAAGCACTCGTCGCCGCAGCTGCCACCCTGATGGTTGCGACCGCAGTACATGCCTCCCCGATCGTCAACAGCAACGTTCGCCCCGTCGTCGTCAATTCATCGTTCCCAGGCGAAACGTCCCTCCAGTCGATTCTGGATGGTCGTTTTGGCGCTGGCGTTGTGAATGCTTCAACCGATCAAAGCACTGCCGGTCTCTGGGGCTCGGCTACCGGCGTACCCGCATCAACGATTCCGACTCTGGTGATTGAGCAGACCAGCGGTGCCGCCAACCAGAAATTCGGCATCTGGTTTGGCAGCGACTCCTCCAACCTGCTGTTGATTGACCTGCTCTTGGGTGGCGCAATCGGTGGCGGTAATCCAAGCGCTGCAGGCATCACTATGGGCAATGGCTTCATGGAAGTCTTTGGTTCGGCAATTCCAGCCTCTCCCAGCACCTGTTCCAGCGAAGTCAATTGCACCTACATTGAAGACGCTCGCATCAATCCGCTGAACTTTGGTTTCTACTTCACCAGTGGCAACACGACCGCCTACTCCATCGACAGCATCACGGGTGGTGCAACGCGCTTCCTGG
>JAUSAI010000257.1 GCA_030652945.1 Caldisericota bacterium
ATGCGCTCATACCTCTTGAACAGTGGCAACCACGGGGATGGCGAAATCGTCCACGTATGCTCCGTTACCAGCCGCGGCGGCTCCCTCCAGGCCAGCAGTTTGCGCATGTGGCCAGGCCTCAGTGCTGCAAGCCAGGTAACCGGAGCCTCGACATACAGAACGTCCATTCCCAATGATGCCAGGCAACCGGCGAAGCGCTGTTTACGACTGGGAAAGGACCGATAGTCGTTGGTACTCAACACGAGAGCCTTCATGCCGACTCTCTTGTGGATACTCCCAACGCCATCAGTGTCCACATCAGCAGGGCTATGGCCCAGGAGTTGAGAAGGTTGTCCGTGAAGAGGTTGATGAGCAGAGCGAGCAATCCGATGGTCGTGAACAACCACAGCCTGTCCCCGCTTCGAAAGAACCGCACAGCAACGCCTGCAAAACCTGCCGCGATCCACACCAGGAACGCAATGAAGCCCAGAATGCCGGTCTCAGCAAGAACGCGGATCCACACAGAATCCATGGAGATCCCCGAGAAGTACCCGAACCTCTGTGCAGCAGTCCCTCCAAAGGTCCCCAATCCGCTCCCCAGCAATGGATGCCTCGACAGATTCTGGAACGCCTGCCCCCATCGGAACAGACGGCCAAGGTTGTTGCTTTTCTCGATATACGTTGAACTGAGGAGGGTCGCCATCCGGAGACGGAAGGTGGGGACCGCCAGCAGTAGTCCGGCTCCCAGTGCGGCAAAGACGCCCGCCAGAATCGGCTTGAGCACGAGCAGTCCGGCGAGGAATGCCCCCGCGGCCGATAGCCATGATGCTCTGGTAAGGGTCAACAGGAACCCTGCGCCGATAGCGATAGTACAGGCGCCGAAACACAGGCGCTCAACGGGCCGCCGCCGTTCCAGGAAGAGATAGACCGCGAGAGGAAGAATGACCTCCAGGTAGGCGGCAAGAACGTTCGGGCTGCCAAACAGGGAGAAGGCCCGTGTGCTGATGACACCTGTCTCAAGGTCCTTGTCGAGCCATTGGGCCGGTATTGGCACCTTGCGCACGTATTGCGACACGCCGACAAGCGCCAGAAGGGTGGCACACGCTACCAGGTGCGGCGCCATCCTGCGGAGCACCGTCGCCCCGTCGTCTTCGATGAGAAGAGCGATGATGATGAAGGCCATGAACGGTTCGAAGGTGAGACGCGCTTCGTGGATGTATGCGCCGACGTAGTAGGAGTTGGCAGCATAGCTGAAGAGTGTCATGGCGGCATAGGCGATTCCGGCCAGAAACACCGATGAAGTCACCAGAGACCTGATCCTGCTCCATCCCAAGACAACAGCAATCGCCATGAAGGCGATGAGAGCAGCATCTTCCCACAGACTTCCCAGCGTCGTGCTCAGCCTGCGCAGCGTCCAGTTTACGAGTGGGTAGTACGCAACAAGCAGGAGGAATGCACCGAGAGCAAGCCGCTTCTTGTCGCGCTTCATCCTGCCACCGTCAGTCCAGGTTTGTGACTGTCAGGGCCCTGGTCCACACTTTCCAATTGTCGCCGTAGAGAGCCAGGTTGGCACCCGCAAGGATCTTGTCCCGGCCGTACAGATACGCCCATGCGACCTTCGGTCCGATAGACTGAGCCGTGATGATGACATCCTTCAGAACGGGGTGACCAACAACGCGAAGCACGCCTGCATCGTCGATGGAGTCCATTTCTGCCGGTTTGACCGACACACCCGAGATTTTGAAGTGCTCGGCCCCCGTTTCATCGTAGATGGTGTCCCCAACATCGATAAGCTCTGCCGTCTCGGGTCGAATGCCGTACGCCAGAAACACTGCCTCAATACGCTTTCCGGCAAGGCCAGGTGCCCCGCCGTCCGGCCTTGTCAGCCGCCACGCAGCAACCACGCCTGCAACGATGACGACAGCCAGGACCGCGCCGATTACCCACTTGTTCTTCATCTCAGCAAGAGCCTCCTTGGACGAGTTCTCCGGTCCGGCCCTGCAGGCCGTCCCAGACTCCCCTCAAAAAATGGCGTAGAAACGCACGCCGATTCGCGTACGTCATGAGAATGAGCAAGAACCTCCGAATTGCAAAGACAGGCACAAATGCCACCCAGAATCTCCAGTGTGGCAGCAGCTTGCGCTGTACCACGAGACAATTCCGCGTACCGTAGTAGACACGTTCCGGCTTGTCCGCAAGTACCGTCAGACGCCGCCCCAATACCACCACTTGCCGCCGATCAATCGTCGGGTGCAGGAGCCTGCTGGCAGGGACCGCCAAGCCTTGATACCCCGCAAGAGTGGCTCTCAGCGTGTACTCTGTGTCATCATACCACCCGTACAGCGACGCATCGAAGACGCCGATGCGCTCAATGAGCGCGCGCGACAGGAACAGCCCTGCCATGCTGCAAGCATCAAAAGGGAATACCTTCGCCAAATAGGCACTCTCGGGTACGCGCGTGAGGAGCCCCGAACGACGATTGTACGTGAACGCGTTGAGAAAGGCACGCTCCGGACATGACTGCTCATAGACGACGGACCGCAGGTATCCTGCCCCGTTTGGCTTCCCAACGATGTGAAGAAGCTCGGCAAGCGCGTCAGCACAGACGACGGCGTCATCATCTATCATCCACACCCAGTCCGCTCCACGTGCCATGGACTCTTGCTGACCAAGCGCGGCTCCACCGGCGGGACCAGTATTGCGCTCGCTTCGCACGATGACGACGGGGTTGGGTGGGGCGAATTCTTCGGCGCAGACTGGTGTGCATGACCCATTGTCGACGATGACGATGACATCCGGGACCACGGTTCCCGCCCGGATGCTCGCGATACAGGCACTCAACTCGCGTTTGCGCCCGGTCGTGACAACAACGGCCGCAATCATGTGGTGTACAGACTCGGACGGGGATGGCGCCGGGAAGGACACGTGCTCACACGGCTATTGAGATGCCCCGGGTGCAAAGAGAGGAGCGATGGATGCCTGAAGGGCATCCAGGTCAGGCAGAACGTAGGAGATGCCATCCACATAGCCCGGCGTTCCTGGGAACCCGACCAGTGCAACATCCTCGTCGGTCGCATTCTTGAATGCCAGGGCAATGCGCAGCAAGTCGTTCGGCAGCAGATCTGTGATGACCGCCTCTTCCACGGCCCGAATGATCGGCGGCAGTCTCCAGACGTTTCTCAGCGTCGTTGTCTGAGCGACAATCGCTCTCAAGAGCTCCTTCTGACGCGCCACCCTTCCATACTCTTCCCCGTTCCAGTATCCATAGTCGCCGGTCGCATCCATGCGAAACCGCGCGTACCCCAACGCCGTCTTGCCGTCCATCAGCTGGATTCCGGGTTTGAGGTCGATCAGGGTATCGTCGGACTTGTAGTACATGGTCTTCTGGACATCGATGGTCACGCCGCCCAATGCGTCGACGACCTTCTCAAAACCATCGAAGTTTGCCTGCACGTAGTAGTCGACGAGAATACCGGGGAGCATCGTCTCGATCGTGCGTTTCAGGAGATCCACGCCACCATCGGCAAAGTAGTCCCCATTGGTGGCCGCATTGATCTTGTCGAAACCGTGACCTGGAATGGAGACCCTTGTGTCTCGTGGTATCGAAAGGAGGGTGATACTCTTTGTTGCCGGGTCCAGCCCGACGAGCATGATGCTGTCCGAACGACCAGGATCTTCTTTGGCACGAGAGTCTGTTCCCAGCAGGACGATGTTGACATGGTTGTCCAGGTTCAATCTCGATTGACTCCCTGTCGTCCCCGGGTTCATGGTTCTGAGAGAGCGCCAGAGCGATACGATGCCGTAGCTTGCCAGCAAGACGGCCACAAGCAGAAGGCAGAGCAGTGTCACCGTCACGGCTCTCCGAACCGTCATTCGCCGACGGACGCGTGCCCCGGATCTCCCTGCAGTGCTCATCGGCCCAAGCCTCGATGCATACGATCAAGTGGTAGTCGCAGAAATGGTCGGCTTACAATTCGCATGTGAAGTGTCTCCCTCAGCTGAAACAAGTATACATCGGACTCCTAGCGCATGAAGAGTGGCAGAAAGCTCAACGCAACAACAGAAATCAGCTTGATGAGAATATTCAGCGACGGTCCAGCCGTATCCTTCAACGGGTCTCCGACGGTGTCGCCTACGACGCTCGCCTGATGCTGGAGACTCCCTTTGCCGCCCAGGGACTTCTCTATGAGCTTCTTTGCATTGTCCCACGCTCCGCCTGCATTGGCCATGTACAGCCCCAGCAGTGTACCCGAGACCGTCGCCCCAAGGAGGACGCCGCCCACCGCTTCTTTTCCAAGCAGAAAGAAGGTGACAAACGGTGTGGCAATCCCGATGAGCGCTGGAGGAACCATGTATCGGAGGGCACCCTGCGTACTGATGGCAATGCACGCATTCGGATCTGATGGAGCGAGCCCCTGCAGAAGACCGGATATTTCTCGAAACTGTCGACGGACTTCGGCCACCATGAGCGCCGCTGTCGATCCGACTGCCTCTATGAGCAGTGCAGAGAACCAGAAGGGGAGGACTCCTCCCAGGAAGACACCGGCGACCACTCGCGGGTCAAGAACGTTGAGAACACCGAGATTCGCCGTCTGGGCGAAACTGCTGAACAACGCCAGAGAGGTGAGCGCGGCCGATCCGACCGCGAATCCTTTCCCCATGGCGGCGGTAGTGTTCCCGAGTGAATCCAGCTGGTCAGTGCGCTCCCGGACGCTCGGATCCTGCCCGGTCAGTTCCGCAATTCCTCCGGCATTGTCCGCAATGGGACCGTAGGCATCTACGGAGAGGGAGATCCCGAGGGTTCCCAGCATGCCGACGCCGGCAAGAGCGACACCAAACATGCCAAGCCCCGCGTAGGCAGCCAGAATGGCTGCCACAATGACGAAGACAGGAACAACAATGCTCTTCATGCCGGTGGCCATGCCGCTCAGGATGTTGGTGGCAGCTCCACTCTTGGACGCTTCAGCGATTTCTGCCACGGGCCGCGCAGATGTGTAGTATTCTGATACGAGTCCGATGAGGACCCCTGCCACGACTCCCGCAATCACCGCCCATGCGGCTTTCAGGTCGCCGAACATGCCGAGCGAAAGGGGTATCGACGATGCCAGCAGTGCCACAGAAGCTCCGATGGAGCCGTAGCGAAGGAGTGCCTCCGGAGAGACGCGATCCCCCCTTGAGAACAGTTTCACGCTGGCGACCGCCACAAGGGAGAACAGCAGTCCCACCCCCACGACATAGTAGACGAAGCGGATGGGGGCGAGAGCGTCGGCGAGCGTACTGTTTCTTCCGAACCAGTATCCCAGAATGTTGGCAGCCAGGATTGCACCGACATATGACTCGTAGAGGTCTGCACCCATGCCGGCGATGTCGCCGACGTTGTCGCCGACGTTGTCCGCGATTGACGCAGGATTCCGTGGATCGTCCTCCGGAATGCCCGCCTCCACCTTGCCGACAAGGTCCGCGCCCACGTCAGCAGCCTTGGTGAAGATACCGCCGCCCACCCTCGCAAAAAGCGCGACGAGCGAGGCACCCATCGAGTACCCCGTGGCGGCGACGAGAGCGCGTTCCACGGAGTGGACCACGGCAAGCGATCCGAAGAACGACACGAACGACCCTGCGACGCCCAGACTGCAGACGACGATGCCCATTACCGATCCGCCCGAAAATGCCATGTTCAGCGCCGCACCCAGCGACCGCCGTGCTTCAAGCGTCGTGCGACCGTTCGCTATAGTGGCGACCTGCATGCCTATATAGCCAGAGAGCACAGAGAAACCGGCACCTCCGACAAATGCAAGACCCGCGACAATGCCGTCACCGACCGCAAGGAGGATTGCCACTAAGGCGAGGATCGGAAACAGAACAGCATATTCGCGAGCGAGGAACGTCGTTGCACCCTCATGGATGGTAAGCGTAATGCGCAGGATGGCATCGTCATCAAGTGGATGCCGCACGATACCTCGCGCAAGGAGAGCAACGGCAAGAAGACCTAGGAGAGAAACGAGCGGAACGAGAACAAGGGGTAACGTCAATGCCGACAGTGGCGGTGGCAGACTCATGCAGGCTCCTCCTGAACTAGATGTTGCACTGCTGCAAAATGGAGCCGGCGATCTGATTTGAACAGACGACCTGCTGATTACGAATCAGCTGCTCTACCAACTGAGCTACGCCGGCCTTTGAACGGCCAGAAAAAGGAAATGGAGCGGAAGACGGGATTCGGACCCGCGACACCTGCCTTGGCAAGGCAGTGCTCTACCCCTGAGCTACTCCCGCTCTGGCGGGATCGACGGGATTTGAACCCGTGGTCTCCGGCGTGACAGGCCAGCGTGTTGGACCAGCTACACCACGACCCCGTACCTCGATTAGTATACTTCGTTCCTCGGAAAGTCAACCTTGTATCCGGCACTGCGGCTTCCAAAACCGCCAACGGCACTCTACGCGCCATACGTAGTATATGCTGGTGGGCGGAACAGGATTCGAACCTGCGACCCCCTCCGTGTGAGGGAGGTGCTCTACCGCTGAGCCATCCGCCCATGCGTGGTGCCCTCGAGGAGAATCGGACTCCTATCGCAGCCTTGAAAGGGCCGTGTCCTAACCATTAGACTACGAGGGCGTTGGTGAGCCGTACAGGACTCGGACCTGTGACCCTCTGCTTAAAAGGCAGATGCTCTGCCACCTGAGCTAACGGCCCGCATGCCGTTGCATTCTAACAGAATCGTCCGCGTCGTCAATAGACGAGGACTGCTGCAGAGGCTCGTCAGTCTTCAGATATCGAGTCGAGCGACTCGAACTTGGTATATCGCTTGTCGAACATGAGCTTGACCATGCCCTGCTTGCCGTTGCGGTGTTTTGCTACCAGAGCGTTGGTCGGAGTCCTCGTATTGACCTCTGCGGTGTCGACGCTGTCCTCCGTGTAGAGGAAGATGACAATATCCGCGTCCTGCTCAATGGCTCCACTCTCGCGAAGATCCGAGAGCTGAGGCTTCTTCCTGTCACGTTTCTCAATGTCGCGGGACAGCTGAGACACGACGATCACCGGGACATCCAGTTCTCGGGCAAGGTTCTTGAGGGACCGGGTGATCTGTGCGATTTCCAGGACTCTGCTCTCCACTTTCTCGCCACTGCAGGCAAGCTGGAGATAGTCGACAATGATGAGGCTCACTTTTGCAGTCACGGCCAGCCGTTTTGCTTTGGCGCGTATCTCGAGCGCGGTAAGCCCTGCAGTATCGTCGATGTACAGTGGCGCGTCTGCAAGCTTGTTGCTGGCTTGCGTAAGTGCTTGCCAGTCTTCCTGCGAGAGATACCCTGATCTCAACTTGTCTGACTCGATCATCGCCTCCGCCGAAATGACCCGTTCGGCGAGCTGTTCTCTGGACATTTCGAGGCTGAAGATACCGACCGGCTTCTTCTGCCGAACAGCATTGTAGGCCGCGATGTTGAGCGCAAGGGAGGTCTTGCCGACGCTGGGACGTGCGGCAATGACGACAAGCTCCTGCGGCTGGAATCCACCGATTTGAAGATCGAGATTCCTGATGCCGGTGGCGATGCCACGAATCGACCCTCTGTGGTCATACCGCTCTTCAAGCTTCTGAAGTGTTGTCGGAAGAATGTGCTCGAGTGACTGGAAGTCGCCACGGACCATGCCCTGAGACGCCTCATAGATGAGTCTCTCGGTGTGGTCGATCAGTTCCATGGCAGTCACGGTAGGCGAGAAGCCGAGTTCATAGATGTCCCGTCCGGCGCGGATGACACAGCGCTTGACCGAAGACTCCTTGATGATTGCGGCATAATACTTTGCATTCTGCGTCGTCGGTACCAGTTCGACGAGTCTCGCCAGATACGATGGCCCGCCTATGCGGTCCAGATCCCCGCGGCTCTTGATCTCGTCACTCAGGACGACGACGTCGACGGGTTTGTTGATGGCACGAAGGCCGAAGATGGCTCCACAGATGATGACGTGTTCATCGAAATAGAAGTCCTCGGGCTTGAGGTAGTCCATGACTTCATCGGCAGTGGCATTGGAGACTATGAAGGAGCCGAGCAGGGACTGCTCGGCTTCCATGTCATGTGGTGGGACGACTGGCGCGGCTACCGGCTCATTGCCGGGAAGACCCGCAGACCGGACGCTACTGACGGAAGACTCGCCCGAAGCAGGCATGTCGCTCAGGCCTCGGCAACCGTAACGCTCAGGTCGATCGACAACTCAGGGTTCAGCTTCAGCAGGACCGTATGGAAACCGATAGTCCGGATCGGCTTCTCGATGACGACGTACTTCTTGTCCAAACGCACGGCTAGTTGATGGATGACCGCCGCGACGACGTCGTCAGGCGTAACGGCTCCATACAACCTTCCTTGCGGTGTGGCCTTGGCGCTTACGGTCACGGTCTTCCCTTCAAGGCTGGCCGCCAATTCACGCGCCCGGGCGAGCGAAACGTCCTTCTCCTGCGACTCGGCAAGCCTCTTCCTCTTGATACTCTCAAGTCTCTGCGGCGTAGCGTCGACAGCAAGGTGCTGGGGAAGAAGGTAGTTTGCCGCATAGCCGACAGAAACGTTGACAACGTCACCTTTGCGGCCAACGCCCTTGACCTCTGCCAGCAGTACTACCTTCCGGTCCATAGTTCAGGCGCTAGCGGTTGACGAAAGCAAGAAGCGCTACGGCACGCGCCCGCTTTATGGCGGCTGCCAGTGCACGCTGATGCTTGGCGCAGACGCCGGTGGCGCGACGAGGAAGGATCTTCCCCTTGTCGCTCACAAAACGACGCAGTCGGCCGGTCTCCTTGTAGTCGATACTCTCAGATCTGTCCGTGCAGAAAGGGCAGAACTTCTTGCGCGCTCTGAAGTAGAAAGACTTCTTCTTTCCTGGTTTCTTGAACGGTGCATTTGGCATGGTCTATGGCTCCTCGTCGTCAATTGAATGGAACATCGTGGTCTTCGGTGCCGGCGCCGCCTTGCTGCAGCGACTCCTCGGGAACGTCGAAGTCCTTGAGCAAATCATCATCAGCCATTGATTCGGCGTGCTCGGCCGAGGGAATCTGTCTTCCCTGCGGAGCGCCGATGACCTCGAATGTCGAAGCCACAATCTCTGTCGCTCGCTTCTTGGTCCCATCGCCGGCCGTATAGTCTCTGATGGACAGGCGTCCCGTCACCAGGACGCGGAGCCCCTTCTCGGCGCTCTTCTCAATCTTGTCGGCGACGAATGTCCACGCCGTGATATCGACAAAGAAGGCCTCTTCTTTCCAGTCTCGGACCGATGGATCCTTGGAGGCATTCCAACTGCGGTTCACCGCGATCGATACGCGGGCAGTCTTCTTTCCGGATGGCGTATAGCGAATGTCGGGGTCACGCGTGATCCTCCCCGTAAGGACGACCTGATTCAGGTCGTTCATTCCCCGGCTCCTGTCGCAGGTAGAGAAGGTTCTGCCTGCACGGGCGCTTCGACCACGGGCGGGACCGCCACGGGTGCTTCGACCACGGGCGCTTCGACCACGGGCGGCACTGCCACGGCGGGAACGGTAGCTTTCTTGCGCTCCGGACGCGTGACCAGCCAACGCACAATGCTCTCGTTGACACGGAGCTGGTACTTGATGCTGTCGATGTCTCCGGGTTCACACTCGAAGCTCAGTACCCAGTAGTACCCCTCCGACTTCTTGTTGATGGGATACGCGAGTCTGCGCCGGCCCCACGGATCGGCCTTCAGAACTGTGCCCTTCGATGAGATGAAGGACTGGACGGTTTCGGCAACAGCGGCTGCATCCTCTTCCGACAGTGACCCGTCCACAATGACCATCAATTCAAACTCTCTCAATATTTCCTCCCTTTGGACTATGGATTTCGGCCATCTTCGCGATGGCAGAGAGCAATGGAAGTATAGCGAGGTACGTCGACAATACAACCGGAAGACGGTTCATGAACCGTCTTCCGGTTGTATTGAGCTGTCCAGTGCGATTGGCGGCAGTTTGCCTAGCGAGGCGCGTTCAAGAAGGACCGATATGCCAGATAGCACGCATACAAGTCGGCCTTGCTGGCAAGCTCCTGTGGCGCATGCATCGACAAGAGTGCCGGTCCTGCGTCGAGCGTCTCAATGCCCCTCTTGGACAGGAACTTGGCGACCGTTCCGCCTCCGCCGACGTCGACCTTCCCTAGCTCCGCCACCTGCCACCGGACGTGATTCTGGTCGAGGAGCTGTATCAATCTGTGAAGAGTCTCGGCAGATGCATCGTGCGCCGCCGACTTTCCGCGAGAGCCAGTGTACTTCGTGATAACGATGCCGTTGCCGATCGTCGCAGCGTTCGATGCTTCGAACGAGTCGAGGTAGTTGGGGTCCATGGCGGCGCTCACGTCCGCGCTCAGCGCAGTCGAGTTCCAGAAGACCTGGCGAGCGGACACCGCTTCTTTGGCTGCATCGAGAAGCTTCTCAACAACGAGTTCAAGGAACTCGCTCTGCATGCCGGTATCGCCATCACTGCCAATTTCCTCTTTGTCGGCGAGAAACACCATCTGGGTTCGTTCACACGGCTCCTTGTCGTCAAGCAACGCTCGCATCGAGGAGTATCCACAGATGCGGTCGTCGTGGCCGTAGGCCAGCATCAATCCTTTGTCGAATCCAACTTCCCTTGGTCTCATCGCGGGTACGAGCTCGAGTTCTGCCGCAGCGAACGACCTGTCATCCAGATTGAACTGACGGACAAGCTCCTCGACCACGCCCGCACGGACTGGTTGCTTCTCGTCCCGAGAGGAAACGGGAATGTGGCCTACGATGACGTCGAGCGCTTCACCTGTCACGCCCTCGCTCATCTTCTTCTCCGCCTGTGCCTGTCCAAGATGCGGCAAGATATCGCTGATGCTGAAGACGGGGTCTCCATCGCTTTCTCCGATGCGCAGCTCCAGCTTCTTCCCTTCCCGGTCATAGATGACGCCGTGCAGGGCGAGGGGAATGGTTACCCATTGATACTTCTTGATTCCTCCATAGTAGTGCGTCTGAAGCATGGCAAGCCCGGTACTCTCGAACAGCGGGTTCTGTTTGATGTCGATCCGGGGGGCATCAACGTGCGCGGCAACAATGTTCATGCCCTCGAAGAGAGGTTGCTTTCCGAGCTTGACGAGAACAGCGTTCTTCCCTCTATTCACGAAGA
Organism: Caldisericota bacterium; assembly: GCA_030652945.1. Lineage (GTDB taxonomy): Bacteria > Caldisericota > Caldisericia > Cryosericales > Cryosericaceae > Cryosericum. The sequence continues at coordinate 11,109 of JAUSAI010000257.1, forward strand.
CAAACTTCGTTCCACGCGGCAAGGGCTTCAGCGACGTCGCATCGACCAGTTTGTAGCCGCGTTCCCGCGCAATGGCAACAGAAGCGTCGACAAACTCGCGCTCAGTCTTGGCTGCACCGAGTACCGTCATGTATTCCCTGGCGAACAGGTCTGCTGCCTTCCTGTCCAGCCCTTTCCACGCTGACTCCTTGTTCAATCCTGTTTCTCTTGCCCTTGTCACTCACCACCTCCGAATAGTGTACGGGACTCAGCATACCTTGATTTTCGGCTCATTTCAACTAGCATGGCCGTGCAGGGGTCGGAGAGCAAAGTGGAGTCGAGAGGCGACCTGCGCAGGTTCCCCTGTCAAGGGTGATCCGACTGTCTCAGGTCGAGCGGCTTTCCCGACAGG
>JAUSAI010000260.1 GCA_030652945.1 Caldisericota bacterium
CAGGTTGCCGTAGGCGGTCTTCGTTCCCACATACAGAACCAGACCGTCTGCTGGGGCAGAGACGGCCGAACCATAGCGCGCCTGCAGGTCGACGCCATGGTGAAACGCCTCTTCGCCGATGATGGGGTGGACGCGATTGCCGTACGGCGACGTGATCTTCATGACGCCCGCCAGTGGCCAGCGCATGTCCTCAAGGGCCGGCAGTTGGCTCAACAGGGCCGGGTCGCACCCCGCGATGATGTCCCGAACCAGCAGGTCCTCCCGCTGACCCTGTCGCACCATGGCATCATGGTCCCCACCCGCGATAGCGCGGATGTCTGCCTCTTCGGCTTCCTTCTCCGCATCAGCTATCCTCTGGCGATGTGCCAATGCGCCGTCCACGTATGACGTGACATCCTGCCACAATCTGCCCTGGCGCTCTGTCCAGACATGCGACGTCTGTACGAAGGGAACGTAGGGGAGAGCTTGAACCCGACTATGGCTGAACGTGGTACTCGCGCCTGCCGCTACAGCCAGAAAAATGGCCGGTACCAGCCACCTTGTGAGCCCTTTCATCTGCGTGCTCCATCTCATCAGCTTTTCGGCCCGGCAGTCTCGCGTCCGCGGACCCGAATGGTCCAGTATAGACTGGCTTGAGGTGACGGCAACTGAGGAAGTATCGCAGTGTCTGCTGGCACAACGCATCCGGCGACTGTTGCACCCTAAGAAACCCTGCTACAATAGCTGCGGACCACCCTTGTCTGTGGTCCCAGAGGTGACGTCGCCAGCTCCCATGAGCAGTGGAGCGGCCGCAGGAATTGCGCCAGGGATGCCGCTGACAGCCTATATGGAGGTTTGTCATGAAGACACCGCTACGTAGAAGAACTCTTGCGCTTACCCAGTTCGCGATGCTCCTTGCCATCGAGGCTGTGGTCTGCTTCACGCCGCTCGGCTCTCTGCCGGCGGTAGGGCCGATCGTTGCGACGCTGGCCATGGTCCCCGTCATCATCACAGCCATCCTCCTCGGCACTGGCGCAGGCGCCGCTATGGGAGCGTTCGCCGGTCTGTTCAGCTTCCTGATCTGGACGTTTACTCCTCCAAACCCTCTCGTTGCCTTTGTCTTTACCCCGTTCTACACGCTCGGCACAACCCAGGGGAACCTGTGGAGTCTTGTCATCTGCTTTGTGCCGAGGATTCTCACCGGAGTAGCTGCTGGCGCTTGCTTCAACTTGTTCACGCGTCTCAAGTGGCGCAGTGTCTTCGTCTACGGCCTCAGTGGCGCCCTGGCCAGCCTCGTCAACACGTTTGGAGTCCTCGGGGGCATCTACCTCTTCTTTGGACGCACCTATGCGTCGGTGCTGGGGAAGGGCTTCGAACTGCTCCTCGGATTGATCGGCCTGACCGTCTTGACGAGTGGTGTCCCGGAGGCAATAGTCGGCGGTGTGCTGGCCAACGCCATCTGCCGGCCCCTGCAGAAGTACATGGCGCGTGACTCTGCCTAGCTCCTGCAAGCTAGTGTCTCGCCCACCCTCGCAGTCAGGGTGAGGATGTCATAGAGAAGCCCCTGCGGTTCCCCGCCGGGGCTGTGTGTTGATGAGACTCTTGCGCCACGCTGCCGATCCTAGTCACCGGACGAAACCTGTGTGATCTGACTCGCGGTGGGAACGTAAACAAGAGGCCAGTCCTGCCATCCAGGCTGGAGGACTCCAACCACATTATACAACTTCCCCAAGATGATCTGCGGATACCCGTCGCCCTTGTACACTATCGTACCGTCAGAAAGCTTGTCTGCCTTGTTCGAGAGCAGTTCACAAAGATAGAGAACTACCACGACGTGCTCTAGGTCTGGGTCTTGCCCAACGAGAGAAGTTGGTGAAGTGATTTCTCCGCGAATCCACCTGGTACCCCCCACTGACATCACCTTCACGACAGCGGAGAAGTCCGAGGCGTACTTGTTCTCTCCCCTGAGAATCGATAGAGGAATAGTATCCCCATAGACTGGCTTTTCATCACCGATCGGCACGTCTACGGTTCCCACGACTCTCTGTGCGCAACCCGTCGTGAGAGTGAGTGCAAGCAGGATGCTCGTGAGTACGACGATCCTTGAGCTGAGTCGTGACGTTGTCTTCATATCATGCACCTCCAACAAGAACTATTGACAAGACATTCGCTACCAGAGCCGCCAACATGTCGTGTCTGTGAGGAAGGCGGTGGAGACCTGACCCAGTTAGTGTGTTATTGAACTTAAGGCTAGTGACTAACGAGTGCCATCTCTTCGCTACTGTCACCATTCCATGTAATTGTAAGGAAAAGCTTGTCGTCGGGTTTTGCTGTAACAACATTTCCTCCTTCGCCACGAGACACCCACGGATGGAGACTCCCAGGCA
>JAUSAI010000005.1 GCA_030652945.1 Caldisericota bacterium
CCAGAAGAAATGAGAGTCTTCGAGCCGAGGAATTCGGCAAGGAGGATCTCGAATGGCGAAGCGAGGCGGCAAGCGTCACAGCCCTGAGCAGATCGTGCAGAAGCTGCGGGACGGGGACGCGATGTTGAATGCCGGTAAGACGGTCGCTGAGGTGGTTCAGCACCTCGGTGTGAGCGAGCAGACGTACTACCGGTGGAAGAACCAGTATGGGGGCATGAAGTCTGAGGAGGCGAAGCGGCTGAAGGAGCTGGAGGTCGAGAACGCCCGGTTGAAGAAGCTGCTGGCGGAGGCCGAGCTGGACAAGGCGATGCTGAAGGAGATCGCGCCGGGAAACTGGTGAACCCTTCCCGCAAACGCGACGCGGTCGAACATCTCGAAGGCTCCTTCGAGGTGAGCGAACGCCGGGCGTGCGTGGTGCTGGATCAGCCGCGAAGCACTCAGCGTTACCGGCGAAAGCCGGCGAGCGACGAATCATCGCTGGTGGCGCGGATGCACGAGCTGGTGCGCGAGCATCCGCGATTCAGCGACCGCCGGATCTCGGTGCTGCTGCAGCGAGAAGGGTTTCAAGCGGGGTTCGACCGCGTCTATCGACTGTGGCGCCGGGAAGGTCTGAAAGTGCCGAACACGCCGCGGAAGAAGCGGCGACTGGGGACGAGCGCTAACGGCTGCACGCGTCAGCGTGTGAGTCGGAAGAACCAGGTCTGGGCGTGGGACTTCATCTTCGATCGGACAGCCGGCGGGATGAGTCTGAAGTGGTTGAGCGTGATCGACGAGCACACGCGGAAATGCCTGTGCCTGAAGGTCGCGCGTCGGATGACGAGCCAGGACATCATTGAGGTGCTTCGAGGTCTGTTCATCGCGCATGGCGTGCCGGAGCACATCCGGAGCGACAACGGGCCGGAGTTCATTGCGAAGGCGTTGCGGGAGTGGCTGGAGCGGTCCGCGGTGGGGCCGCTGTACATCGAGCCGGGATCACCGTGGGAAGCAACGAGGCCACCGAGCAACGCGAGGATGAAGGCCGAGGCGGTAGTCGGCCAACCGGCGGAGAGTTTTCATTCGAAGTTCAGAGACGAGTTTCTGGGCTGCGAGGTGTTCGAGTCGCTGCGGGATGCAACGGCCCTGGGGGCCTCGTGGCGACGTCAGTACAACGAAGTGCGACCTCACAGTTCGCTGGGGTCTGTGACCCCGGCGGAGTTCGCGCGAGCGTGTGGTCCTTCCGCTCCGGCTTCGGCTGCGCCTCAGCCTGCGCTCCAGGCCCACACGCTCTCCCTACAACCCTGACTCTCATTACGACTGGCACTGGAATGACCAGCAGGCCAGCTGTAGTACGCCTCAGCGCACCGGAGGTAATGCTCTGCCGCCTGGACGGCGGTCATCCGGTTCGGCTCAACGACCTCGGTCGGCTCCTGGAACAACCGGCCAAC
>JAUSAI010000270.1 GCA_030652945.1 Caldisericota bacterium
CGCCTGCTCCACTTCCAGCGGCGTCTTGTTGGCTATCACCCTGGCTGTGTGGCTACGGTCCAGCACCCAGTCCGGACCCTCGTGCTGGTAGCGGTCTATCCACTTGTAGCCGCACTTGCGGCTGATCCCGTACAGTGCACAAAGGTCGCTCACCGTGTGCTTCTTGCTCAACCAGTCAGTAATGAATTGAATTCGCAGTTCCATGATGTTGGCGTCCTTCCAGGGCATCCTCGGTCTCCTTTTGGAGACCCATCGTCCCTGTCTGTGTCACCCACACGCTGCGAGAAATGTGTAACCCATCCGCCCCGGTCGTACCCACTTGATGCCTAACCCCTCGTTCAAGCTGAGGCCCAACGGCAAGTCACCAAGCCCAGTCTGGCGGTACGCGGTACATTTTCGCCAGTCTGGGCTTGGCGCCTCGCCGTCGGTCCCAGCTTAACTCGAACGTTAGACCCCACAAAACATTTCCGCGTTGTTTTCGTTGACAACGAGAGCGCGTGTTGGCACACTCACCAACATGAAGGCCATCGAGCTGCTTCGGAGACGCATCCCATACACCGACGTTGCATTTGCGGAACTCATACTTTGGCAGCTTCCAGCGCCGCTACCGGGGTCGACTCACTCCTACAAGTACCGGCTCGCCTATGTGGTCAGAGGAGTGTGCGTGCTCAGGTATGACAACGAATCTGGCAAAGGCGATCATCGGCACTTCAGGGACAAGGAGTCCCGGTACGCCTTTGATGACGTAGACAAACTCCTTGCCGCCTTCCAGAGGGACATCGAAAGGATCAATCGTGAAGACAGTGACTCTTGATGTTCGTCCGCCTACCGATGCGATGGCAGACTTTGCTCTGGCTTGGAAGACCGGCAAGGGTTCGAAGGCGGACCGAATCTCGTTTTCCAGTCCGGAACTTCTATGGAAGGTCCTTACCGCCAAGCGCTGGGAACTGCTCAAGGCCCTGTGTGGTGCCGGCCCGGTCACTGTTCGAGAGGCAGCACGCCGCGTCGGAAGAGACGTCAAGGCAGTGCACACCGATCTGTCTGCCTTGCTCTCCGCTGGCGTGCTTAGCCGAACCGAGTCGGGCCAGATCGAGTTCCCGTACGAAGCCGTCAAGGTCGAGTTCTTGCTCCAGGCTGCCTGAGACGCGCAGTGGGGTCTAACCCAATACTGTTCCATTAGTGAGTTTTGGCGCACACTTCGCCTGTGTGCAACCGAAGGAACTGCCATGGCCAGAACGAGGGCGACGTTGGGGTCGGGTGCGAGGCTGTCGGATTACCTCAGCGCCAGTTTGCTTGCG
>JAUSAI010000006.1 GCA_030652945.1 Caldisericota bacterium
CCAGATGGAGAAGTCTTCCGCATTCCATTGGTCACCATACTCGTTGCTGTTGTCCGGCGTGTAGTTCCAGATGGTGGTCGAAACAAGAGCTTCCTCGGCTGCCCCGAGAATCCTGTCCAACACGGCGCCCTGCTGACGGAAATCGCCGCTCTGGAAGGCCGTCGAACCCTTGAAGTCGAAAGGTATCCCCGTTTCGCCGATGACCGTCGGCGCGTCGAATGCGTCGACACCTTGCTGGCGCAAGCTCACGAACTCTCGGCGGAAGAGCCGCCTCACGGCTTCCTTCCCGACGACGACCCGCTGGTCTGACGACCCTACACCTATCCATGGCATGTTCCGCCTGAACAGCATGGTCACCGCGTCATACCAGTGCGGCGCCCACACCAGTCCTGGCAGATGCTCGACAGGCATCTCCGGCGGCGCATCGGGTTCACTCTCGACGAAGATGAAAGCCTGCGGTGCGACCTCCCTGAGGGCTTCTGCCACCCGACGGACAAACGGCGCCAGATAGTCGCGCCCAAAACTAATGCTCCGGCCACCGACAGAGCTGAAGTAGTCGGGTTGCAGCAGATGAGGCTCGTCACCGTCCCCTTGGTCCCAGACGCCGTGCTCGCGCCAGATACAGGGGATTCCTTCGCGCCACGCACGCGTTCCGTGAGGATCGATGCCGACCAGTCCCGTCTGTCTGCGTCCCCGCAGACCGATTTCCCAATGAGCAACCTGCTGGGCATGTCCCTCGCCGAGGGCAAACGACTGCAATGGAGTCGGCTGGTCACCAAGCAGGAGCGGCGACTCCAGGCTGGAAAGGTCCTTCCAGCCGATGTATCCGTGCGAAGGCTCGTTCAGGGTGTCATAGCCGATGACACAGGGTATGCCCTGCAGTCTCCGGGCGACCTGCACCAGTGACTCGACATAGTGCTGCTGCAGGTACTCCTGGATAGCAACACCGTCGACGCTGAGATGCGGGGCGAAGTCGTTGCCTCCAAAGAACAGGGTAAACATGGTTGCGCTCGCCAGTTTGGACGCGTTGGTCGGCCAGACCATGCGGGGGAACGGATCACCATGTGTCTGGTGGACGACTGCGGCACCA
>JAUSAI010000271.1 GCA_030652945.1 Caldisericota bacterium
GTGGGGGTGGCGCAGTTGAGTCCGAGCAGTTGGCACATTTTTTGTGTTTTTCCGTGATAGCCTGATGGCTCAATATGCTTGTGAAATCAAGGGCTTACAGAGTCCTTCGGACCTCATCCAAGGTGACACAAGCTATCACGAAAACGATACACGGATAGGTGGCACACGTTGGCGGAATATTTGCACAAGAAGAAGGGCTCTAGCGTCTGGTACTACAGGAGGAGGTACCCGGAAGACGTGGCCAAGGTGTTGAAGGCTTCAATGTTCATGAAGAGTCTACGAACATCGGTGAAGCGCGATGCTGAAAAGTTGTCCCGTCAGCTCAGCGTTGAGTTCGACACTATTTGCCATGAAGTGAGGTTGAAGCGCGATGCCGTAGATGCGCTCAACGAGATCGTCGAAAGGGACACCGCTCAGGAGCTACGCGCAGAAGCAGACTCTTTGCTTTCCAGTGTTCCTCAGTTGATCCGGCTTGCTGCTGTCCGAGTAATCGAGGAGCAGAAGCGCGATCCCCGAGGCTGGCTAGCCACCGTGAAGCAGTGGGAGAGCTTCTATGAGGCGATGAAGAGGGGGCAGGTGCCGAGCGGCATCCAGCGTCCAGCATTGGAGGCCCAGGCATTCTTGAATGGGATTCGGATGGCGATACAGGGGAAGCCGCTGCCTGCTGTGCCTGAACATGCTGTAGACAGTTCTGCAGCTCCTCCCGCACCAGCCGCAGCGCGTGAATCTTGGGCCGCACTATGTGCGCGTGCATTGAAGGGCTACAAAGAAGATGTGAGTGCTTCCCGATACAAGCTGGCCGAGTCGAAGCTGCCTCAAGTTGCCGTGCAGAGTACCGCTGAGCATCATGTGCATGAGGGATTGAAAGCATGGTGCGAGGCTCGTTTGAAAGTTGTTCAACCAAGAACAGTGAGTGGGCAGCTTGACTGCATGGTGTCGGCGCTGCGCCGCGTGATGCCCAAGTTGCAACGTCCCGTGCTGAGAGAACTAAAGGGGGTCATGCAACCCCGAAACGGGGACCGGAAGAGCATGCCTGTGCAGGCCATCCGAGAGACCTTGGCCGCTCTAAAAGTTCGTCCCGCCAGCAATAGGATTCGAAGCGGCTACGGGGGCGGCGCATCGCAGTTTGACGCGATTGCTGTCGAGGTTCTAGCTGTGCTTGGGATGAGGCCGCGTGAATTGG
>JAUSAI010000272.1 GCA_030652945.1 Caldisericota bacterium
AGGGTGCGCCACCCTGATCGTGGGGGACGCCGACCATCCGGAGGTCCGGGGCCTGATGGGTTACACCGAGGCCCGGGGCTACGTGGTGTCCACCTCCCGGGATGTGGCGGACTTGCCAGACTTTAACGAGCTGATCGTGGTGGCCCAGACCACCCAGAGCGAATCCCAGTTCGAGGCCCGGGTCCGGGAAATTACGGCCCGGTTTCCCCAGGCGCAGATTTTCAATACCATCTGCGATGCCACCGCCTCCCGCCAGGCCGAGGTCCAGGAACTGTCCCGGCAGGCGGACGCCCTGGTGGTGGTGGGGGGGCGCAACAGCGGCAATACCCAGAGGCTGGTGGAGATCTCCCAGGGGACCGGCATCCCCACCTACCATGTGGAGACCGAGCAGGAGTTGGATCTGGTGGAAATCAGCCGGTACCAGACCGTGGCGGTGACCGCCGGCGCCTCCACTCCCAACTGGCTCATCGGCAACGTGGTGAACACCCTGAAGCATGCCTGGGCCTTCCGCCCCGGTTCCTGGACCAACTACCTGTACCGCGTCTGGCGCTTTTTCCTCAAATCCAACATCTATGTGGCCATCGGCGCCGGGTCCCTGAGCTACACCTCATCCTTGCTGCAGCAGGTGGAGCCCCAGTTCACCTATTTTTTCGTGGCGTTTTTCTACGTCTACTCCATGCATCTGCTCAACCATTTTACCGACAAGGCCTCCAAACTCAACGATCCGGTTCAGACCATGTTTTACGGCCGCCACCGGCGCTTTCTCCTGGTCACCGGGTTCCTCTCCGCCTTTATCGCCCTGGGTCTGGGAGCCTACCTGGGGCTGTTGCCCTTTATCTTTGTCCTGGTCATGAGCGGCATCGGCCTGATGTACAGCTTCAAGATCATCCCGGAGCGCCTGGCCCGGTCCACCGGCATTTACCGGCTTAAAGAAATCCCCGGGTCCAAAACCATGTTCACCGCCGTAGCCTGGGGCGTGCTGGCCGCCCTCATCCCGGTGGTGTGCTCCGACCAGGAAATCTCGGGCGCCACGGCCATCGCCTTTTTCTTCGTGGCGGGCATGATCTTCATCCGCTCCGGCCTCTTTGAGATCATGGCCATCGAAGGGGACCGGGTGGTGGGCAAGGAAACCCTGGCCATCGCCCTGGGCAAAGAACGCACCTTTACCCTGCTGGTCGGCGGTTCCCTGGCCTTTGTGGCCATGTTGCTGGTAGCCGCCTGGGCGGGCGTCATCCCTTCCCTGGGCTACACCCTGAGCCTGTCCGGCCTTTATATGCTGGGTTATCTTATCCTCTACCACCGGGACCTGATGGAGTCGAGCCTCATGCTGGAGTCCCTGGTGGAAGGCAACATGATCCTGGCCGGGGTCCTGGCCTTTATCTGGGATCCCTATAACGTCATCCTGTGATCTTGCCGGGGCCTCACCGCCTTGAGCGGCATAGGCTTCCAGCCGGTGCGGCCCAGCGGCAAGATGCCGGCGCCACCAGGAGCTTTTCGGGGGAGGCGGACATGAGCCTTCGGCCCACCCGTAAAA
>JAUSAI010000016.1 GCA_030652945.1 Caldisericota bacterium
ACAATGATGCAAGAACAGCAAGCCGTAGAAGGCTTTGGTGCAATTTCACAGGAGACACGGCTGCGTATTGTTCGCATGCTGGTGGTCGCGGGCGCGGACGGGATGGCTGCGGGAGCCATCGGCGAACAGCTGGGAGGCGCAGCATCCTCGCGCGTTTCGTTTCACCTAGGGCATTTAGAAAAAGCTGGTCTTGTGCAAAGCCGCCGCGAAGGGCGCTCCATCATCTACAGCGCAAAATTCTCAGTGCTATCCGACTTGGTGGCTTTTTTGATGCACGACTGCTGCCAGGGGCATTGCAAGTATTGCGACCGGGCGATTGCATTGTTTGCCAAGTGCGAAGGTCGGCCAAGTGCATAGACTCTGTATTTAACAGCCTCCAGCAAACTGCACTACACAGTCAAGACGGGATGCCCAGCCGCTTACGGATGACGTGCGATGGACGCTGGCATGGATCTGGGACTGCTTGCAAGCCAATTCGGCGGGCACTGGTCGGCTCCGACAGGCGGTCGGCTTGCCCCGATTTCTGTAGCGCTGGTGCACGAGCTGTCAGCTTGTCAGCCGACAGCGTCAAGCGCTATAGCAGCAAAACGGCCGATGGTGAATCGGCCTTGCGTTGCGAACCACGGCTCTGCCAATTGCTGTGCGCGAATGTGCCTCGTTGGATGCGACAGCACAGTGGCAGGACGTCGCTCGGCATCCTCCCCCGCTTCTAATGGCCTAGTTTCTGACGATGGAGGTCCTGGTTGCAAGGGGTATGTCGCAGTCTCTCAAGTTCATGTAAACGAGATCGCCAGGACCGAACGCTTCGCCTACGTGCAGCGGAACAACTCGGCGCCTGGGTCGGCTCATGTTTTCGTACGAAAGGACGGCGAACTGCGCACTCGCAAGTTGTTCACGCGTCGCCCAAGCGCGACAGTCAGAGTAGTGTTTGCCGCCCAGCTCATCCGCGCGCCCCACTCTCTCCACCCGAGCCTTGCGCCAGCCTTCGCGCCAATCATACATTTCTTCATACACCGGGGAGGCGCACCCCGCAATAGAGAAAGCAGCCATCAAAGTTACAACCGACACATTGAGCCATGACGGCCCGCGCCGCGCATCGCAATCCACTGGTCTGTGTCTCAACCCATCACCGTAGCGCCTGCGCGCACAGATAGTCGCGGAAGCAATTGGCATAGAGATTCCTTTTTCGGTTTGGGGTTCTACGCAGGCTTCCCGATGGCGATGCCAAAGCCCCCGCGCAACCGCAGCTTCTAGCATAGCCACGCTTGACGATTGCATTCAGCATCAATAGTCATTCTTGGTGTCTGCCGTCAGCCGGCAATGTCAGTTTGCGCGCCGCGCTCGCATACGCTCCAGAGCTAGCCACATGCTGCCGGCCCATATGCCGACGTAAGCATTAACAAAATCGCATCATTCGGAAGGCCTCAAAAAATATCTTGCCCCCTAAGGAGACCCGCCGGGTTGGGTGGGTTGGCAGTCCAGCCGAGCTCGTTGCCAAGTGACGGTGCTGGTCACATCAGAAATGTCCGACGTGCGTGTGGCCCACATCGGCGCTTGCATCGACAAGGATTTGCACCATCCTGACCCGCATCGCCGTGTCGCTACGCCCCGTTTGATTAGGGTGATGCTGCCTCAGCTCGGTCGCGGAAGGCACGCTAGCGCCGTGTCGAC
>JAUSAI010000022.1 GCA_030652945.1 Caldisericota bacterium
TGCCTCGTCCAGGTTCTCGGGAATGCGATACGTGATCTTCTTGTCGCAGTTGCGCTTCTCGTCGATTCCGTAGACAAAACTAGCCATGTCCTTGCTCGCGTCGCTGGGTGCGACTTCCATGATGGCGACAATTTCGGGTTCGCGGTTCCCGAGAATTCCGACCGTGAACTCGCGGCCCGGCATGAACTCCTCGACCAGAACCGTTTCACTCTCATAGGTGGACAGGAGAAACTGCACGCGGTCTCGCAGTTCCTGTACGTTCCGTACCCGTGAGCGGTTGTCGATACTCATGCTGGAACCCTCATACGACAGTTTGACGAACAGGGGATAGTGGAGGTCACGGCTCTCCAGCATGCGCTCAAGCTGGATGGAGTTGTCCACCGTGTAGAATGCGGGTGTGGCAAATCCAGCCTGTTGGACGATCTTCTTCGTCCATGCCTTGTCGAGCGCCAATGCAATCGTCAGCGCGTCGGACCCCACCCAGGGAACACCCAGCATGTCGAAGATCGCCGGCATCTGTGCTTCGCGCGACCGTCCATTGACGCCCTCGCAGATGTTGAACACCAGATCCACCGGACTTTCGCGCAGTCTGCTGATGGCCACCATGCCGAATCCAAGACGCACCGTTTCGTGACCGAGGCGGTGCAGGACCTTCTCGATGTCCTCGACCGTCCCGATGTCGTCCAGCTCCTCGAACCGGTCGTCCGGCATGACCGCGGCAACGTGGCTGAAGTCCGATTTGAGATTGTACGAGATGCCTATGCGCATGACCGCTCCTTGATCACGTGAGCCACGTACGACGAACTGGGTCTGAGACGCTGATCAAGAGTGCCCGCCCGGCCTTCACCGGGGAACATGGCGATGCCATGCCCTTGACAGGCGTCAGCGGCGAGATACGCAAGAAAGGAGTCTAGCGATGATAGACGGAGCCGTGCGCAGCCCCGAAAGGAGTGTGGTCGGAGCCTTGGAGGTGGTTCGTCGATAGAGTCGAAGTCTTCGCTCGAGAGAACCTTATGTCTGTCCGTGTTCACAATACCATGCTCCCATCGTCAATTGAAATGAAGTGCGGACAGACTATAGTGGCCTTCCCCTGCTTGTCAAGGGCGTTGGGCACGGTATGTGCCGATTCTGTGAAGAACTACACCTGGCCTTCGTTCAGCGTTTCTTCGACGGTGGCCTCGCCCGCTTGCATGCAACCTTCGCTGCAGGAGACTTCCGCTCAGTCGGGCACGCCGTTTCTGCCGTGCTTCGAGCTGCTGTCAGCCGGTCGTTGATGAGGCCTTTCTTCTTCTCGAGCGGGGCGAGCAAGCCGTCGCTGGTGAGGTCAAGATTGATGGGGGTCACCGAAACATAGCTGTTGATCAGTGCATAGCCGTCACTGCCGGGCTGTACATCATGGGGACCGGAGTTTCCCGCGATCCAGTAGTAGGCACGACCGCGAGGACTGAACTGCTTCTCCACGAAGTTCTGGTACGCGCGGAACCCCTGCTTGGTGATCATGATACCCTTGATTCCAGCCATCGGGATGTTGGGGACGTTGACGTTCAGGATGGAAGTGGCCTTGACTAGGCCGCTATAGAACGACGGTTCGGCAAGGAGTTCCATGACCACCGATGCCGCTGTCTCGAAGTGATGAGGCTTGTCACCGTATGCCATGTCGAGACTGACCGCGATGGACGGATGACCCTGACGCAATCCCTCGAGAGCTGCGCTGACCGTCCCACTATACAGCACGTCCACGCCGACGTTGGGCCCGTGATTGCAGCCGCTCACGACGATGTCCGGCGGATTGTCCTTCATGACGTCCAGCAGTGCCACAAGGATGCAGTCGGTGGGTGTCCCGCGCAGAGAGTACCCCTTGATGCCGCAGGGCATGGTGACCTCACGGATCGGCAGAATGTCACCCAGCGTCAGTGAGTGGCTCGAGCCGCTCTGGTTGCCCTCGGGCGCAACGACAGTGACGACGTACTGCTCGACCAATGCGGCGGCGAGAACGTTGATGCCGTTGGCGTTGATGCCGTCATCATTGGTCAGGAGAATGCGTATCGACTTGCTCTTGGTCGCCTTGCTCATGGCTGCTCCTTCTCAGAACTCGTACGTCGTGCCCTTCTTGAGGGCTACGGTCTCCGTGACATAACCATAGAGTGCCTGAGGTGCCTTGGAGTGCATGGGCACCAAGACGCTCGGGTCTGCCAGGCGTACCATCTCCTTCACATCCAGCTCGTTTGCATGCCCGGGCGTCGCGATGCGGTAGAAGTCGATGCCCAGGTCCTTCAACCACTTCATCTG
>JAUSAI010000026.1 GCA_030652945.1 Caldisericota bacterium
TGTGATCACCCTTGACACGGATACTCAACTGCCCCGCGATTCGGCGTGGCAGTTTGTGGGGACCATGGCGCATCCACTGAATCGTGCGCAGTACGACAAAGACAGGCAGCGTGTGGTCGCCGGGTACGGTATCCTTCAGCCACGCGTGGCCGTGAGCCTGCCGGGCACGAACCGGTCGCGGTATGCGCGCATGTGCGGGAGTGAGCCTGGAATCGATCCATATACGCGCGCTGTCTCCGACGTCTACCAGGACCTGTTCCAAGAGGGCTCGTTCATCGGCAAGGGCATCTATGAGGTCGATGCGTTCGAGCGGGCGCTCAACAGGCGCTTCCCCGAAAACCGGATTCTCAGCCACGATCTTCTGGAAGGGTGCTACGCCCGGGCAGGGCTGTTGAGTGATGTCCTGTTATACGAGGAATACCCCTCTCGCTATAGCGCCGACGTGAGCCGCCGATACCGGTGGATTCGCGGCGATTGGCACATTACCCGGTGGCTGCTGCCAGGTGTTCCCGGCCCTGGCCCACACCGTCAGAAGAATCCGCTCTCGGGGCTATCCCGATGGAAGATCTTCGACAACTTGCGCCGGAGTCTCGTGTCCGCGGCATTGACGCTCCTGTTGCTCCTGGGCTGGACGGTCTTGTCATCAGCCTGGTTTTGGACCTTGGCGGTGATCGGCATCATCCTTATTCCTCCTTTGTTTGCCTCTCTGTTGGAATTTTTCCAGAAGCCGGGCGATGTGCTTCTGGGCCAGCACCTCACTGCCCTAAGGCGCTCGGCTGATCGACACTTCGCTCAGGCTGTATTTACGCTCGTGTGTCTCCCTTATGAGGCATTTTTCAGTCTGGATGCGATCATCCGCACGGGCGTCCGGATACTGATTACCCACAAGCGACTTCTCGAATGGAATCCGTCGGGCCATCGGGAGCGCCCTGGCCGCTCGGACCTCGTCGCCTCCTATCGGACGATGTGGATCGCCCCCATTATCGCTTTAACCGCGGCGATCTACCTGGCGTTTTCGAAGCCAGCCGTGTTATCGGTGGCTGGGCCCATACTGGGCCTCTGGTTTACC
>JAUSAI010000029.1 GCA_030652945.1 Caldisericota bacterium
CGCCTCGGACGCGCCCTGCGGCGCTTGTGCTACTTCGGGACCAACCTGCGCAGCCGCGCTCACTGCCCCAAGAAGGCCCAGGATGGCAGCCAAGCCCTGCGTTCGGAGCGCAATTTTTGTCATGAAAACCAAACCTGACCAAGCATGGTCAATTCTGCGGAGGCATCGTGAGCGGCTCCCGCGAGGTGAGACTCTGTCATTCGCGAAGAGAACGACAAGACGACTACGCGGCATATGATCTGGATCAAGGGCTGTCCCGCCAGCTACACCACCACCGGGGGCACGACCTTTTTTAGCAAGGACAGCTGCGCGATGTTGCCTCCACAGAGGGGCTCTGGCAGGGTGCTCTAGGAAGAGGTGCAGGGCGCGATTCGGCTGGTATGTCTGGTGTCCTGAGAATTGCCTACGTTCTCGGTCGCTTCCGGATGACTTCGAGCCATGCCCGGAGGCGGGGGCGCCGTGATACGGGCGGACTGCCGCAAGGACCGCGTCATCACCTTTGCTCGATGGCGGCTTGTTTACCATGCGTCCCTGAGTTCCGTCTGTCAGCGGACCGGCAGGAAGGCATCGCAGGCGGCTCCCCCATGTCTGTTCATATCTGCGTAATCGTAACAGGCGATGAGGCGGGATGCAGTTTATCAGGACTGGCTTATTCGTGCTGCTCTCGATCAACGTGGGACTGTACTTGCGTTACGGCACGGCAAACGAGGCGCTGGAGCAGGTCGCGTGGCTCATTCTGTTCGCGACCTTTCTTTATGACTCCTTGGACCTCGGCGAGGCCTACGCATCGCGGTTCGAGCAGTTCGGGATTCACGCCGCCCAGACCATCGGCTACGGCCTGTTGACTTATACGTGCTGGGGTTACTGGGCGGCGGGCGACACGTCGAGCTTCGTCAATACGGCCGCCTGGCTCGCGATCTGTGCTCTGCTGGCCTACGATGTTTATGCGCCGGGTGAGTATGGCGGGTTCGAATGGCGGGTGCGCAACGTGGCGAAGGCGGTGCTGTACGCCGTCGTGGTAGCCTTGGTCGGGCTGTGGGGCTGGCAGGGTGTCAGCAAGAATGACGCCGACAGCCTGGTCAGTGCTTATGACGCTGCGCTCTGGATCGGCTGCTTTGCCATCGTCGAGCTTCGCGTCTTTGATTTTGAAACGAAGGAAGAGGCGGAGCTGATGCAGCATCCGACTGAGCCCTTAGTCGAGCGCACCGCTCGCGATTA
>JAUSAI010000031.1 GCA_030652945.1 Caldisericota bacterium
CCAATCGTTGCTGTCGATGTCGATGACGAGGAAATCGAAGTCCTTGGGAATGGGGGTTCGCGCAAGCAGCGCGTCCAGCCTTTTTGGACCGTCGATCTCGATGAATTCGTTGATGCAATGAACGTCCGGCAGTGCCGAAGAGTTTTCGACCAGCATTGCGAAAGCGGCTTCATTGGCTTCGATATAGACCGCCTTCCAACCTCGATTGTGCACGAGGTCCCACGTATTGGCGTTGTACTTGCCGTCCCAGGCGCCAAATTCCACGCACCATCCGTTAGCGATCTCGAGACGCTCCAGAATGTGGGCAATGACACCGTCTTCGCCGACCTGGGACGTGACGGACTTGGCATGGCGTATCAGGGGATTGTTCTTTTCGATGCGCTCCCGTTCCGACGCCTCGTCCGAATAAACGACTTCCAGACGCCGCCTGCCGGATTTGAAGCGTGCCAAGTGGGGCCGAAGAAGAAGATCCACCCACTGCAAGACATTATCAATCACGCTAACTTTCTCCCCTTGGATGTCACGCAGCGGTCATGCTGCAAAGGATCGAGAACAGCCGGGCGTCCCGTGGGAACTCCAAGATGTTCAGTGGTCTCATTCATGGAATTGGGCCTGACCGGCCTGTGAGTTGAAAGGCAGTTCGCGCATGGCCTTAATTTAGCTTGCTTTTGCGCGCTTGCCCCTTGCAACATTGCGCCGCAATTACTGCGGAAAGTTCTAATGCCATTTCTGAACGGGACCGACGTCGATCGCATCGAGCAGGCGCGTAACCATGTCGTAGCCCAAATTACCGAGCGCATTGATCGGTTTCCCGCGTTCTGTCCAGTCTTTCCGTGGACGTTGGTCAATCGGGCCCAGAGCTACATATTTGATCTACCACCCGAGTCTCTTCGTCGAATACGACTTCACGCCGATGCAATGAACGGAATATTGGGGGCTTCGGAATATTTGCGCATCGCGGATGGCGCGACTTTTTGCAAGGATACCGGCTACCTGTTCTTGGGAGAAGGCGTGCCGATCGACAAATGGGCGCGCGAGTACGACCTACCCGGCATGGAAGATGTCAAGTTCGGGGTGCAGTACAAAGACCTCATTGTGGGCAGTATGACTGGCCAGCGGCAGCAAAACATCTGCAACCTGTACCGCATGATTGGCGATGAAGCCGAACGCCTGATCTTCGTCGAAATCGGAGCGGGTTACGGTAGCTTCGCTCTCGATATGCGCCGGATACTACCAGATTGCGCCTATGTCATTGTCGACCTGCCTGAGACCCTCCTCTATTCGGCTGCGTACCTGTCCGCGCATCGGCCCGATCTCCGTGCCTACATCTACGCGCCCGGAGACGATCCGGGTGCCGTCCTGGCGCATCCGGATTCTTTCGACCTGGCCTTCATTCCGAATTATCGCGCGTCGATGATCGACGCGCTCCCGCACATCGACATCGGGTTCAACTCGGTCTCATTTCCGGAGATGACCGAGGAGGCGGTGCGGCAATACCTTACCCTGATAGCCCCGAAACTCAGGCGGTTCTTCATGTCGGTCAACTATCGACAGCCCGCCGACGTCAAGCATAGAGGGGTCGATAATCTGCTCGCCGAACGGTTTCGACTTTTCCCG
>JAUSAI010000036.1 GCA_030652945.1 Caldisericota bacterium
TGCCTCGACTATCTGCGCGACGTACGGATTGCCGCGGGCGTTCCTGTTGTCGCAGTGTTCGGCAACTGGGATCATCGTGCATTTCCGACCAGACAGAGTATCGGTGTCTGGCGACGACGTCTGCAGATCGAAACGGGCATCCGCGTTCTGGTCAATGAGAACGTTGGTCTGCGTCGCGGCGGTGACAGGATGTGGCTTGCCGGCACGGATGACCCGTACTTCGGCCATGCTGACCTGGATGCAAGCCTCGGAGGAATTCCCGATGATGGCTGTACCGTCATGCTCAGCCATGCGCCCGAGGACATCGAGGAGATCGCGGTACGACCTTCGGTGCGGCTCGTTCTTGCGGGGCACACCCACGGAGGTCAGGTCCGACTCCCCTTGGTCGGTGCGCTTCGCGTGCCGTCACGATACGGGACTCGCTTCGCACGCGGTCTCTTCCAGGTGGGTGGCACGCTCCTGTACGTCAATGCTGGCCTTGGCACGAGCCACGTGCCGGTACGGTTCCTGTGTCGCCCCGAGCTGACTCTCTTGACACTGACTTCAGAAGGAGGGAGTCACGGCACTGCTTGAACGGGTGCCCAGTCTGCCCAAGGTTGTTCGGTTTCCGCTATACTTTTCGGCCGCAAGAGACTACAATGCTTTGAGAAACGCATGGTGCCGGTCGCCCCGGCGCTCATACTGCTCGTAGGAGGAGTCTGATGTCAACAGCAAAGAACGGCCGACGGTCGATGAAGGCGGAGGACCTGTACGGTTTCAGCGTGATCACCGATGCGCGGCTGTCCCCGGACGGCAAACAGGTCGCGTACGGGGTACAGCGCATCGACCGGAAGACGGAGAAGAAGTACGCCAACCTGTGGATGGCGAGTGTCGATGGCACTGCTGATCGCCAGTTCACGCAGGGAGACCAGAGAGACGGCAGTCCGCGATGGTCTCCAGACGGAAAACGCCTTGCACTTCTGTCGCAGCGCAAGGAAGGGCAGGATCCCCAGCTGTACGTCATCGATGTCGGTGGAGGCGAGGCACGCCAGTTGACCGACCTCAAAGGAAGTATCAATGAATTCTCCTGGTCGCCGGACGGCCGAAGCCTGCTGCTCGAATTCCAGAAGAAGGACAAGGAAGAAGTCACCCGCGAGGCGGACGAACAGAAGAAGAAGCTGGGTGTCGTCTCCCGTCACATCACGCGGCTGTTCTATCGTGGCGACGGCGAGGGCTGGTATCCGAAGGAGCGCCAGCATCTCTGGACAGTCGATGCGGCAACGGGCAAGGCGACCCAGCTGACATCTGGCGATATCTACGACGAGAACCAGGCGTCGTGGTCGCCGGATGGCAATACCATCGTGTTCTGCAGCAATCGGCGACCCGATCCCGAACTCGAACCGGATCTACCCGACTTGTATACCATTGCCGCGCGCGGGGGAGCCGTGAAGCTCGTTCCTTCTCCGGTCGGTCCAAAGGCAATGCCGGTGTTTTCACCGGACGGCAGCATGCTGGCGTACATGGGATCCCGTGATGCGAACGAGTGGTGGCAGAATGTCGAACTGTGGCTCTTGCCCCTGGATGGCAAGGGAAAGGCGCGCAGTTTGACGAGACCGCACGATATCTCGCTGACGGCCTCGACCATCAATGACATGGGTGGCGCGGGTCAGATGCCCCCGACATGGTCTGCCGACGGCAAGGTCATCTACTTCCAGATCTCGGAGCACGGCAATCAGCGTTTGATGGCTGTCGCCATCGACGACGGCTCTCTCTACACAGTCATTGATGGCACCGGCTGTGTGGGTACGTTCACGCTGGACCGGGCACAGCGTACCATGGCATATACCTGGGGCACCATGGCGGATCCAGGTCAGGTCTGGATGCGGGACATGGAGACGGGAGCTTCCCGACAACTCACGCACGTCAACGCCCGCCTGTTGAAACGGCTGGATCTGGGAAGCGTGGAAGAGGTGCGGTACAAGGCACGCGACGGCCATGACCTGCAGGGGTGGATCATGACGCCTCCCGGCTTCGACCCAGCCAAGACCTATCCGTCCGTACTCGAGATCCACGGTGGACCGCAGGCACAGTACGGCAACCTGTTCATGCATGAGTTCTACTTCCTCGCCGCTTGCGGCTACGTCGTGTACTTCACCAATCCACGCGGTGGAACAGGGTACGGAGAGGGACACGAGAAGGCTATCTGGGGTCGGTGGGGGACGGTTGACTTCGACGACGTGATGGACTGGGCTGACAAGGTCCAGAAGCGACCGTACATCGACCGCAAGCGGATGGGCGTTACGGGCGGCAGCTACGGAGGGTACATGACCAACTGGATCATCGGTCACACCCACAGATTCGCTGCCGCAGTGACTCAGCGCAGTGTCAGCAACTTCATCAGTATGTGGGGCACGAGCGACGTGAACTGGGTGTTTCAGTTTCCGTGCGGAGGAAAGTCGCCCCAGCAGAGTATCGACGTCCTGTGGGACCGCTCTCCCATCAAGTACCTGGGCGCCGCAACGACGCCCACGATGGTCCTGCACAATGAGCTGGACTTCAGGTGTGCCATTGAGCAGGGACAGCAAGTGTTCACAGCGCTCCGGACGCTGCGCGTGCCGACGGAGTTCGTTGTCTTTCCCGACGAACCTCACGGTCTGTCGCGCATCGGCCGCACGGATCGCCGCATCGACCGCTTGAACAGCATTCGCCGGTGGATGGACACCTACCTCAAGGCGTTGCCGAAGAAGGCCGGAGCATAGGGGCGCCGAAGTTGCCACGTGGCTTTGGAGGACCGCCTGTGACGGTCGGGGTCGGCTGAAGTCTTCCGCTGACTCGCTCTCGTCCCAAGGACCAGCAGGATCATCTTGCCCTTCAAGAGGACCCTTCTCGTGAGTCTACGGGGTCCGTTCACGAAGATCCCAATGAGTCAATGCGTCGTATCTCTTGCAATCTTGCAGTATTGCCAATATGATTATCGACGGATTGGCTGCATCAGTCGTACAGCTGGAATCGCTGTTGAGACGCGGAGCCTGACCTGCACATGCTAGTGATGGTACGTGCAGCGGGTTGGAGCGAGACGGGATGGCAGATTTGAAGGGATGCATTATCGGTATCGACGCAGGGACAGCATCGGTCAAGGGACTACTGGTCGACGCGTCTGGCACTATTGTTGCAACAGCCTCTGTCCCGATTCAATTGTCGACGCCTCATCCCGGTTGGGCCGAGCAAAGCCCGGAAGACTGGTGGAAGGCGACGATCCAGGTCCTGGACACACTCACCGTCGATCGCAATTTCCAGATTCTCGCCGTGTCGATATCCGGTCAGATGCACAGCCTCGTACCGCTCGATGCGGACGATAACGTCGTTCGTCCCGCCATCCTGTGGTGTGACCAGCGCACGCAGCAGGAGTGCGTCGTACTGACCGAGGCGTGCGGCGGCGAACAGGAAGTCATCAAGGCATTCGGCAACCCGGTGCTGACAGGATTCACAGCGCCAAAACTGCTGTGGTTGCGCGCCAACGAACCTGACAACTTCGCCCGCATCGCACGGTTCTGCCTGCCCAAGGACTACCTCGTCCTGGAATTGACCGGCCGGCTTGCGATCGAGGCTTCTGATGCGTCTGGCACGTCGCTCTACCGTGTGCGCGAGGGCGTGTGGGACGATCACATCCTCGATGTCCTGACCGTCCGACGCTCGATGCTGCCGGACCTGGTGGGTGTCGGTTCGGTCATCGGAGCGATCACCTGCCCGGATCTCCCCCAGTTGCATGGTGTTCCGGTCGTGGCCGGAGGAGCGGACAATGCGGCATCGGCGTTCGGATGCGGCGTCGAGGAGCCTGGCGATGCAGTCGTCAGCTTGGGGACCTGTGGTACGGTCGTCGCCGTGACTTCCACCCCGTATCCCGACCTCACGGGTCGGGTCCACCTGTTCAGTCTTGTAACGAAGGACTGCTACTATCACATGGCGGTCATTCTTTCGGCGGCGGGAGCGCTCGACTGGTTTCGACAGCGCTTCGCTCAGAACCTTACCTTTGGCCACATCGAGGAGATGGTCGGTCAGAGTCCTGTGGGCAGCAACGGTGTCGTGTTTCTTCCGTACCTCAATGGCGAGCGGACGCCTCACCGAGACCCTGATGCCCGGGGTGTCCTCTATGGCATGAGTTCGTTCAACAGCCAGGGCGATATCCTGCGAGCGGTCCACGAAGGCGTCATCTTCGCATTGCGCGAAGGTGCCGAGTGCATCACCGACATGGGGACGCCCATCACCAGCGTGCGTGTCGTCGGGGGAGGGTCGCGGTCTCGCATCTGGTGCCAGATGCTGGCTGACAACCTCGGGACGCCCATCCGGAGTCCTCTGGTGGACGAGGGAGCGGCCTACGGGTCTGCCCGTCTGGCAGCCAACGCAGTGGGGCTGGACACGTCCCGATGGGTCAAGCTTGTGGAACAGTATGACCCCGATGCATTACGCAGGAGTCAATACGATCCATGGTTTGCGCAGTACAAGGCGTTGTACCGGGTACTGAAGGAGCAGTTCACCAATACCCGACGGCTCGTCGAACAGCCAAACTAGAGACGCGGAGGCAGTCATGGTCTTCAACAACATCGGCACGATAGGATACGAGGGCAGTAACTCGAAAAACCCTCTTGCGTTCAAGTACTACAAGGCAGATGAAGTGGTTCTTGGCCGCACGATGGAAGACTGGACGCGGGTCGCCTGTGCATACTGGCACACGCTGGGAGCGGACGGGACCGACATGTTCGGGTGGGGCACCATGCAACGGCCCTGGACCACGATCAGTGACCCCATGGAGAAGGCCAGAGTCAAGGTCGACGCCCTCTTTGAGTTCTGTGAGAAGCTCGGCATACGGTTCTTCTGTTTCCACGACCGGGACATCGCGCCGGAAGGGGACACTCTGCGGGAGACCAACCAAAACTTGGACACCATCGTCGGGCTGATCGAGGACCACATGAAGACGAGTCCGGTCCGCCTGCTGTGGGGCACCGCCAACATGACCGGCCACCCCAGGTTCGTTCACGGCGTGGCAACCTCCTGCAATGCGGACGTCTTCGCCTATGCGGCTGCGCAGGTCAAGCACCTGCTCGAGGTCAGCAAACGCCTCGGTGGTCTCAACTACGTGTTCTGGGGAGGCCGCGAGGGCTACGAGACACTTCTCAACACAGACTACATGCTCGAGCAGGACAACAGGGCGCGTTTCTTCCACATGGCTGTCGACTATGCCAAGGACATCGGCTATACCGGGCAGTTTCTCATCGAGCCCAAGGCCTTCGAACCATCGAAGCATCAGTACGACTTCGATGCCGCGAACGCGCTGGCATTCCTGCGAGGCTACGACCTGGAACCCTTCTTCAAGTTCAATATTGAAGCCAACCATGCGACCCTTGCCGGTCATACCTTCCAGCACGAACTCCGGTACTGCCGCATCATTGGCAAGCTGGGCAGCATCGACGCCAATCAGGGCGATCCCCTTCTGGGCTGGGATACCGACCAGATGCCGACCGACGCGTACGCCTGTACGCTTGCAATGCTGGAAGTCATCAAGAACGGCGGCCTTCAGCCGGGCGGACTGAACTTCGACGCCAAAGTACGCCGTGCATCGTTCGAACTCGACGACTTGTTCATCGGGCATATCGCGGGCATGGACGCCTTCGCCCTGGGTCTGAGGGCTGCTGCGAAGCTCATTGAAAGCGGCGGACTGGACGGATTCGTCGAACAGCGCTATGCGTCCTACGCTTCAGGAATAGGCAAGGACATCGTCGACGGAAAGGCGGACTTCCGAAGCCTCGAAGCATACATCCTTGACAAGCAACCGGCGCCTAGCCATTCGGGCCGGCAGGAGTACCTGGAAACGCTCGTGACGCAGGCAATCGCGGACTGCCTGCATTAGTACGGGGTCGCGCCACAAGAGTGGCGGGACGAGCCAGCCCGTTGGGGTTGGGTTTGGTGTTGGCACGCAAGGTCAGGCTTTCTGCCAAGCGTGAATTCTTGTGGCACTGGCAACGATGCCAGAATCTTTCAAGGAGGATTGGCTCATGAAGAGAACGTCCAGGGCAATCGTCGTACTGCTCGTCGCAATGCTGTTTGTCTCAGTTCTCGCCGGGTGCAAGACAGTTGAGCCCGAGGCGAAGAAGCTGAAGATCGGACTGTCTCTTGCCACTCTGCAGGAAGAGCGGTGGGTTCGGGACAAGGATCGTATCACTGCGGATTGTGCCGCTCAGGGTATCGAGCTGTTGACGCAGATCGCCAACATGGATGCCGCCATTCAGGAGAGCCAATGCGACCAGATGATCACCTCCGGCATCAACGTCCTCATCCTTGCAGCCCAGGACTCTGCCGCTGCAGCGACCATCGTCGACAAGGCACATGCCGCCGGGGTCTATGTCATCTCCTATGACCGCCTCGTCATGAATACACCGAACGTCGACGTCTACATCTCATTCGACAACGTTCAGGTCGGCGTGCTCCAGGGTACTTGGCTGACCAAGGCTATGCCAAAGGGCAACTACGCTATTCTGTCCGGCGCCCCGACCGACAACAATGCCAAGCTCTTCAAGCAAGGGGCCATGAGCATCATCCAGCCTCTCGTCGACAAGGGTGACATCAAGATCGTTGCCGAACAGGCCGTCATCGAGTGGAAGCCCGAGAACGCACTGAAGATCATGGAGAACGCCCTGACGGCCAACAAGAACAACATCCAGGGCGTCCTCGCCCCGAACGATGGCACAGCTGGTGGCTGCATCCAGGCACTCGCTGCCCAGGGTCTTGCCGGGAAGGTCCCGATCACCGGTCAGGACGCTGAACTTGCCGCTGCTCAGCGTATCGTAAAGGGCACGCAGGGCATGACCGTCTTCAAGGACACGCGTATGCTTGGTGATGCTGCAGTCGAAGCAGCCAAGACGATGTTTGGCGGCTACAAGCTCGCGAACGCCAACCAGACTGTCAACAACAACACCGTGGACGTTCCCTCGATCCTGCTGGTCCCCATCTCTGTCAACAAGGACAACATCGATGCTGCACTGATCGACAGCGGGTACCTCAAGAGAGCAGACGTCTACCAGTAGAAGAATACCGCACGAACGGGGGAGCGGGTTCGCCCGCTCCCCCGCATGAATCTCAGAGGGCATGTAGTTGCGGGAATCCCGCGCGTCGGGTGCTCGGTTCCCAGCGAAATTTGGAAGGTGAAAGGGATGGATGACTACATTCTCCAGATGAACCACATCACCAAAGAATTTCCGGGCGTTACAGCACTCAATGACGTCAGTTTCAATGTAAAGCGTGGCGAGATCCACGCACTGGTCGGCGAAAACGGAGCCGGCAAGTCTACGCTGATGAAGGTCCTGGCGGGAGTCTACCCCTTCGGGTCCTACACCGGCGAAATGATGTTTAACGGTGAGGAGCTGCAGTTCTCCGGAACGCGAAGCAGTGAAAAGGCCGGGATTGCCATCATCTTCCAGGAACTTGCGCTGGTGAAGCAGATGACCATCCGAGAGAACATCTACCTCGGGAACGAGTTTCAGAAGAATGGCATTATCGACTGGGACGCCACGTTTGTCGCAGCCAGCAAGCTGCTGGATGAAGTCCATCTGAATCGCAACCCGCTCATCAAGGTTATCGACCTTGGCGTTGGAGAGCAGCAGCTGGTAGAGATTGCGAAAGCAGTGTCCAAGAAGGCGAGTATGCTCATTCTCGATGAGCCGACCGCAGCGCTGACAGAAACCGAGACCTACAACCTC
>JAUSAI010000041.1 GCA_030652945.1 Caldisericota bacterium
CACCCTGAGCTCGAACATCGTGTTTGCACATGAACTCATTGCGAGTCACCGGGGTTTTGTCACCAGCTCCATCATGGGCCTCTCCTGGGGGACGGGTGGTCTGATCACCGCTCTTCTCGGTGGGGTCGCGGGCCGCATCGGCATCCTGCACGTCTTCCAGCTGTATCTCGGCGCTGCAGCTGTCCTCGTTCTGCTAGCGATCCTCCTGCCATCCCGCCGCAGTATGTCCGGCAGTCGGCCATCGCCAGCCGAAGTCATGGAACCCGTAGCGTAGAACGCTCGAGTTCGACCGACTCGTGCACGCGGTGTCTGGCATCCTGATGTCAGCAGTCGAGGGTGCCTCGATTTGACCGCGTCTCAGCCTTGACTATCCTGAGAGCAACACCAACCACGTTCCCCATGGTTCGCGCGTTGCACGGGATCCGTCATTCGACGAGAACAACGCAAGTTCAGGAGTTACGAATGGGAGTGACATGCAGAGCAGTGTCGTCAGTGTCAGGAGTGGCCGACGCGGCCAACCATGACATGAAGACACCCGTCAGAAGCACCCGTCAGCCTGGCAGGCCATCCTCGAGCTCATTGCACCACGATGCTCGGGGGAATGCGGGCATCAGGGGGAACCATGACTGACAGGGACATCCGTTCGTGCGAAGCTGCCATCGTCCGGAAGCAGGCCGAGGAAGCCCTGCGGGCGAGCGAGGCAAAGGTACGGAGGAAACTCGAGGCCATTCTCGATCCCGAGGGAGACATCGGCACTCTGGATCTTGCCGATATCATCGACTACCAGGCCCTGCAAACTATGATGGAAGACTTCCACCAGCTCATGAAGATCAGCAGTGCCATCATCGACACTTCCGGAAAGGTCCTGGTCGCCGTCGGCTGGCAGGACATCTGTACGAAATTCCACCGGGTCCATCCCGATACGCTGAAGAACTGTCTGGAAAGTGACGTCATCCTCACCGGCGGCATGCCCGCGGGAACGTTCAAGGCGTACCGGTGCAAGAACAACATGTGGGACATGGTGACACCCATCGACGTGGGCGGCAGGCATCTGGGCAACGTCTTCCTCGGGCAGTTCCTCTATGAGGACGAGATTCCCGACTACGAGCTGTTCCGAAGCCAGGCCCGGCACTATGGATTCGACGAGACGAAATACCTCGCGGCTCTTGGCCACGTTCCGCGCTGGAGCAGGGAAACTGTGGATGCGGCCATGGCTTTTTGCTCCAAGCTCGCTGGAATGATTTCGTCCCTGGGCTACAGCGGGGTCAAACTTGCCCGTGCGCTTTCCCAGAAGGATGCGGCTATTGCCGAGCACAAGCAAGCCGCGGAGGAACTGCGGGAGAGCGAAGCCAAGTACCGCGCTCTCATCGAGACTACCGGGACTGGATATCTGATTCTTGACGGGGAAGGCCGGGTAGTCGACGCGAATGAAGAATACGTACGGCTGAGCGGCCACAGGGACCTGCGTGAAATACTGGGGAGAAGCGTTGTAGAGTGGACCGCCGCGTACGAGAAGCAGAAGAACGCGGAGGCTTTGGCCACATGTGTTCGGGATGGCTCGATCAGGAACCTCGCTCTTGACTATATGGACAACGCCGGGCGGGTCACACCTGTCGAGGTGAGCGCGACCTTCGAAGAAGCGACTGGGAAAGCGCGCATGATCGCAGTCGTACGCGATATCACTGAGCGCAAGCGGACGGAGGAAGAGTCCCAGCGGGAACGAGCGTTTCTCGACCGACTGGTGGAGGCAGCACCGGAAGGCATTGCGATTACCGATGCACAAGGCAGGGTCATGCGAGTGAATGTCGAGTTCGTACGCATGTTCGGCTATGGTGCTGATGAAGCCGTCGGCCAGTATCTCGATGACCTCGTGGCACCTCCCGAGCGCCGGGAAGAAGCCAAGGCACTCACAAGGTCTGCCGCCCAAGGAGAGCAAACCCTTCTGGAAACGGTGCGGTGCAGAAAGGATGGCACCCTCCTTGATGTTTCCCTCGTCGTCGCACCTATTCTGGTGGCAGGGAAGCAGGAGGCAGGCTACGGTATCTACCGCGACATCACCAAGCGCAAGAAGGCAGAGAAAGAGAAGGATGCACTGCATGCTGAGCTCGTGCAGTCCCGGAAAATGGAGGCCATCGGCCAACTGGCTGGGGGAGTGGCACACGACTTCAACAACATGCTGACCGGCATCCTGGGCAACGTCGCCATTATGCGCAGTGGTCTGCCTCCGGCCGACGCGTTGCTGGAGAACCTGGATGCGGTCGAAACAGCCGCTCGCCAGGCGGCCGATCTCACGAAAGGGCTGTTGACCTTCAGTCACAGTTCCTTGGTCCTGCCGGTGCCCACCAACATCACAGCCGCGCTCGACGCGACCCTGGCACTGCTGAAGCAGTCACTGCCGGCCACTATCGATATCGTCTGTGACTTCGAGCAGAAATCGTGGAATGTGCTGGTGGACCAGTCACAGATCACCCAAATCCTCCTCAACCTCGCGGTGAACGCTCGCGATGCCATGGGGGGCAAGGGGGCGCTGATGATATGTACCAGGAATGTGACCATCGAGACACCATATGTCCGCGAACACCCCTATGCGCGCATGGGTGAGTTCGTCCATCTCAGCGTCGTAGATACGGGTCCGGGGATTCCGCCAGAGGTTATGGAGCATCTCTTCGAGCCATTCTACACCACCAAGCCGGTGGGTTCCGGCACGGGGTTGGGACTCTCCGTCGTCTATGGCGCTGTCAAGCAGGCCGGTGGATGGATCACGGCAGGATCCGCGAAAGGTACAGCGAACAGCACCCCTCCCATTGAGCAACCATGCTCGGGGGCAACGTTCGATGTCTACCTTCCTCGATGTCTGGAGGAACCAAGGCGGTCTTTTGCCCCTCTCTCCAGCCCTGTAAGCGCAGACAGCGGTGTCGTCCTGGTGGTCGAGGACGAGCCGGTCGTCCGCACCGTCACTCGATCTCTGCTCACACGAAGCGGATACCGTGTCATGACGGCGGCGAATGGCTCGGAGGCGGTGGACACAGTACTACAGCATCCAAGGGAGATTGATCTTGTTCTGTTGGACATGACCATGCCGGGTATGACTGCCAGCGAAGTCGTGCAGGCCATCCGGGCTTTGGACCCCGCGGTCCCGATTCTGCTGAACTCCGGATACACCTCCAGCGACGCCGTCAAGAACATGCTCAAGGAGGGCAGTGTCCAGGGGTTCCT
>JAUSAI010000052.1 GCA_030652945.1 Caldisericota bacterium
GCCCGTGTCTACAACCTGGTTCGAGCACTTGCGCCCATTCCAGGTGCGTGCACGCACCACGGCCCCGAGCGCATCAAGATACTCAGAGCAATTCCAATTCTGCAAGAACCCGAGCTTCCATCTTCGGCTGAGTCAGGGGTGCTTGCCTTGTTCAACCGCAATCGGGTCGCCGTACGATGTGGGGATGGCTGGCTTGAGCTTCTGCAGGTACAGTTCCCGGGGAAGACTCCTCTACCGACGGCCGCCCTTTTGAACGGACGTCGCCTGATCCCCGGTACCACCCTCCAGCGGAATCCCAATTCCTGACTCTGACCATCCCTCTTCCCCATCCGTAAAGTTATCCACAATCGGGGGCGACGTTCACAAAGATAGATTTGCGGTGATTGCCCTGTTGACCGGTTTGACTCGGTGAACGACCTCGGTAGATTTCGATCGACGTGGGGACTAAGCTCTTTTGTGTCAGCTGCACAAATTGTCCGCGGGCAGGCAACGTTCCCGAGGAAATCGACAACGACCAGACCAGCGTGTTCCGTCTTCGGAGGGCGATGGGGGGATTCGCGGCCTCAGTATACAAGTACCCCCGAGGTGCCGAGCCGGAGCATCGCTGTTCATGCGCTGTCCAGATGACTTCGGCTCTCTGGCGAGATTTGGACGTGGGAGTGTGCATGGTGTGCGCTGAAATCTCTTCCTAGGGCCGCTTTTCCACACGGACAGCACTCCCGTGGTCAGATCTTGATGGCGTTTTCGGCGGCGTGCTCCAGGCGATCCGTCGTATGAACGTAGATCTGTGTCGTCGTTATGTTCTGATGCCGCAGTGTGTCGCGGACCTGTTCTATGGTGGCGCCGTTCTGAAGGGCCATCGTGGCAAAGGTGTGGCGCAACGAGTGCGCAGAAATCCGCGATGAATAGATGCCGATTCCAAGGAGCTTCTGTTTGACGGCGGAACGCAAGGTCTTCGTGGTAATCCGTCCGCCATCATTGTGATTGCTGTGTGACACAAAGAGCGGTGCGCGCGGGTCGACACAGCGCCGGGCAGCAAGATACCGAGCGATCGGTTCATACGCCTCTCGTGTCAGGACCACGAACTCGTCTTTCGCGTCCTTCCCCTTGCTTCGAACATAGAGGAGAGTGGCATTCGACGTTTGACGGATGTCACCGACGTCCGACCCTACTACCTCCATCGTCCGCAGACCGGTGCGGAGCATGAGGTTGACCATGGCGAAGTCCCGCATGCCGATGTTGTCTGTCGTATCGATGGACACCAGCAGGTCCCTCGCCTGTTGCAGGGTGAGTGGGTCGCGGTTGAATCCGTAGGACCGTTTGAATCCCTTGATGCCAGCCGAGATATCGGGGTACACGCGGCTGGATTCCAGAAACTTAAAGAACTGCCGAACGGCCGTTAGATACAGGTTGCCGGTGCGCGGCGAAAGTCCCTGCGCGAGGAGCTGGCTCTTATACTGCACCAGATCGGTCTTCGACAAGTGACCGGCACCGCCTTGCCGGCGGAGCATCACGAACTCCCTGAACCTCTTCAGTGCGCGGCGATAGACGAGTTTGCTCTTGATGCCAACGTCCTGAGCAAGGAGGAACGCCTCTATCAGCTGATCCAGATTCGCTTCAAGGGAGTCTCGCGGGGGCGCCGGAACAATCTCGTTCATTTCTGCTCGGGTGTCTGTGTCTCGCCATCCGTATCGGTCGTATCAGAATCGCCGATGCCAATACTCTTGAGCGCGTCTTCCTTAATCATGGACGGCTCCCAGGGCGGATCAAACACAAGGTCGACACTCACATCTTTCACCTCGGGCAGAGCGCGAACCGCCTGTTCGACTTGCTGCATCAAGTAGCCGCTCATCGGACACTGCGGTGCCGTCATGGTCATGCGGATCTTCACCGACTTCTCGTCGACGACGTCAATCCCATAGATGAGGCCGAGATCGACGACATTGATGGGAACCTCCGGGTCAACAACTGACCGCAGTGCGTCGAGCACCCGTTCTCGATCGATCACGAGTCATCCCTCCTCTCGGTCGACCCGGGTAATGCTGGCTCCGAGCTGGCAGAGCTTGGCATCGAGTGCTTCGTACCCGCGATCGATATGACGTAGGGACTTGACTGTTGTCGTTCCGTGAGCGGCTAGTCCTGCGAGGACAAGAGCGGCACCGCCACGCAGGTCCTTGGCTTGGACCGTTGCCGAATTGAGGCTCTCGACGCCCTCGATGATTGCCGTCTCCTCAGTAACCTTGATGCGCGCCCCCATGCGTTCAAGTTCGAGAATGGCGCCGAACCTGTTCTCGAAGATGCTCTCGACGACCACCGAGTTGCCTCGCGCCAACGTCAAGTAGCTTATCATTTGTGGCTGGGCGTCCGTGGGATACCCAGGAAAGGTCAGCGTGCGAATGTCGGTCGAGCGATAGCCTTCAACGCCCTGCACGACAATTGCGTCATCGCCCTGAACATCCACGTTTGCCCCTGTCTCCCGAAGCTTGGCGATGACGGACCAAATGTGGCGGGCGTCAATACCGGTAATGGTCGACTCACCCTGCGTTATCGCCGTGGCAATCATGAGTGTCCCCGCTTCGATTCGGTCTCCAATGATGCGATGCGACGTCCCGTGAAGCTGTCCGACTCCCTCGATACGGAAGCCGAATGGAAAGACGGGAACGATCCTAGCTCCCGCTTTGTTCAGAAACGAAATGAGATCATACACTTCCGGTTCCTGAGCGGCGTTGAAAACGCGTGTCGTGCCCTCCGCGAGAGCCGCTGCCAGCAGGAGATTCTCTGTAGCCCCGACGCTGGGGAAGTCCAGGTAAACGTCACACGCTTTCAAGGCAGCCGCTTGGCCAACAAGGTAGCCATCTTTCCACTCGAATGATGTCCCCATGGCTCGAAGACCTTTGATATGAAGATCTATGGGCCGCGCGCCGATACTGCACCCGCCAAGCGATGGCAGCATCGCTCGGTGTTCTCGGGCAAGGAGGGCTCCGACCATCGTCTGGGTACCGCGGAGACTGTACCCGTTCGTGTTCTCCACACGAGGTTCAATTGGCCCGCGCGAGTCGAGGGTCAATTCCCCGTCCTTGAACGAGACGACCGTGATGCCCATCGCGGTTATCAGCTCGAGGAGTGAACGAAGGTCAGCAATGTCGGGTACATTCTGGAACGTTACGACGTCACGCACTGCAATGGCCGCAGCAACCAGCGGTAGAATGGAGTTCTTCGCACCGCTGCATCGAACAGTGCCGTTGAGGCGTTTCCCGCCCTCAATGAGGAGAGCTTGCTCTTTTGTCATGTTGTGGAATCCTCCGCTTCTTGCGTACACAGATAGGCACTGATAGCCTCAAGGATCTGCTGCGCAGCTGTCCCCTCTCCGTAAGGGTTGGCCGCAACGTTCCCGGCGCCCTGAAAGCCACGCTCTGCCAGTGCTGCAAACGATGATAGAATCTGATCCAGGTCGTCTCCGACCAGTGTCACCCAACCACTTGCGACTGCCTCTGGTCGTTCAGTGACCTTCCGCAAGAGCAGCATCGGCTTGTGCAGAGTCACACACTCCTCCTGGATGCCGCCCGAGTCGCTCATGACCACAGCCGCGCGTTTCAGGAGATAGAGAAAGTCGAAATACGGCATGGGATCTGTCAGGATGACATTGGGCAGTCCGGATGCAACCTTAAACACAGTCTCTCGTACCACGGGATTAAGGTGAACTGGGAAGATGAAGAGGAGACCGGGGTACTTCCTGGAAAGCCGCACGAGAGCATCCGAGAAGACGGCGATGCCCGTATCCCAATTCTCTCTCCGATGTGCGGTCACCACCACAATTGGTTGGTCCCCGGGAACCCCCTGCAGTACTGAGGGCGGTCGTATGAGAGGAAGGGCCATACCGACGGCGTCGACGATGGTGTTGCCTACGACGTGTATGCGGGTGGAGTCGACACCTTCACGCAGAAGATTGTTGCCCGCCTCGGCAGTCGGCGCGAAACAGATGTCCGAGAGCTGGTCGGCAAGACGGCGGTTGACTTCCTCAGGGAACGGACTGTACTTCTGGTAGGATCGAAGCCCTGCTTCGACGTGTGCAACCGGCACTTTCTCGTAGGTTGCGGCAAGCGCTCCCATGAGTGTTGTCGTCGTATCGCCGTGGACGAGCACCAAGTCCGGGTGCAGTTCACGTACCGCCTCCGACAACTTTGTCACCAGGGTCGCCGTTAAGTATGGCAGGCTCTGCCGCTCGCGCATCACCTTGAGGTCCCTCCAGATAGTCATCCCAAACAACTGTACGACATCGTCGAGCATCTGCAGATGCTGCCCCGTCAGCAGTACTCGGCTGTCGAAGCGCGCGTCCATTTCGAGGCCGTGGACAACCGGCGCCATTTTGATGGCTTCGGGGCGCGTGCCAAAGATCGAGAGAATACGCTTGGGCACTTCAGCGGACCCCTGTCAGCAGGGCGATCGCGAGGCCGACGCTACACAGCATGAACGTCACCGCATAGTAGAGCGTCGTGATGCGGCGCTGACTCCAACCGCGCAACAGCAGCCTGTAGTGAAAGTGACCATTGTCCGCCATCATCGGCGATTGATGGCGCGCGGCTCTGCGGAAGATGCTCGAAACTGTTTCGGCAATCGGGATGCCAAGCGCGAACACCGAAACGAACAGCATCACCGTCGTCGGCAGCTTGAGAGCTCCGTACACGGAAAGACACGCGATCATGAATCCGAGGAATTGGGAGCCGGCGTCGCCGAGAAAGATCTTTGCTGGGTGATAGTTGAACACAAGGAATCCAAGTACTGCTCCCAGCAGCGCTGCAAGAATCGCGCCCATCGCGCCCATACCCTTGAAGGCTGCAAAGAAGAACATGGCCAGGATGACGAGAGCCGATACACCACCTGCAAGTCCATCAAGTCCATCGATAAGGTTCATCGCGTTGGTGATGCCCACGATCCAGATATACGTGAGAACAACTCCGACAAACCCGATCTGGACAAACCCTCCGTGGAAGAAGTCCGTGAGAGCGGTGACGCGGACACCGCATGCAATGACGACAATCGCTGCCACCGATTGAATCAGCAGCTTGAGGACAGCCGGAATGTCGAACATGTCGTCCAGCAGCATGCCGGCGAAGACCAGCGTTCCTCCGACAAGGATGCCAACGAGCTGAGGAGTGGTGCTGGTAAAGAGGAGAGTAGACGTCATGCACGCTGCGACGATTGCGATGCCGCCCGTGCGCGGCGTAGTTCGTCGGTTGACGCGCTGACGGTGCGCGCTGACATCGTCCGTCGCTGACGGTTCCGGCTTGTCGGTGATGCCGAGCCGCAATCCAAGCCGGATTGCGATAGGTGTGAGTATCAGCGCGATGCCCAGGGCAAGGAGGAAAGACCACCATTGGGTTCGCGTAATGAGAAGATGCATCGGCTACTTTGTCCCGTAGATACGGTCTCCGGCATCGCCGAGGCCTGGTAGAATGTACCCATACTCGTTGAGCTCGCGATCGATTTCGAGGGTGACGATCTTCACGTCGGGGTGTTCGCGCTCAAGCACTTGGATGCCCTCAGGAGCCGCGATGATACAGCAGAACAAGATGCTTCGGGGGTGCCGTTCCTTGACCAGAGACAGTGCCTTGGAGGCGCTGCCGCCCGTGGCAAGCATGGGGTCGACGACAAAGACGTCTGACCCGGGGGTACTTGCCGGCAGCTTGCAGTAGTACTGCACCGGCTGCAGGGTGTTCTCATCTCTGAACAGGCCGATGTGTCCTACCTTGGCGTGAGGGATCATGTCGAGCATCCCCTGCGCCATCACCAGACCGGCCCTGAGAACGGGGACAATGGTGACTTCATTCTCGAGTTCCTGGCCTTCGTACAGTTCCAGCGGCGTTTCCACCGGATGCGGCCGGGTCTGCATATTGCGGCAGACCTCATAGGTCATCAGCCCCGCCAGTTCCTCCGCCAATTGGCGAAAGTCCCGATGGGTCGTGTTCCTGTTTCGCAGTAGTGTCAGCTTGTGTCTGATGAGGGGGTGGTCGAGCACCTGGACATTCGGATAGTTCATTCCTCCTCCTGCCTTAGTAGGTGATGTCCACGTACAGCGGGAAACGTGCTGTCAAGGCACTTACCTGCTGACGCAGAACGGACAGCCGAGACTCATCGTCCCGAGCCTGCAGCGTGTCGTCGATGAGCCCGGCGATGGTGAGCATGTCCACTTCTCGCATGCCGCGGGTGGTTGTCGCCGGCGTACCCAGTCGAATGCCGCTAGCCTTGTTCGGTGGTAGCGGGTCGAACGGAATCGCGTTCTTGTTGACCGTAATGCCCACACGCTCCAGAAGTGCCTGTGCATCCCGCCCGGTGATGTGTTGTGAAGCAAGGTCGACAAGCATCAGGTGGGTGTCAGTTCCTCCGGATACGATGCGGTATCCCCGATTCTTCAACTCGGCGGCCAACGACGCGGCATTGGACAGCACCTGCTGCTGGTAAACCACGAACGCCGGTGACATGGCCTCCTTGAGGGCAACGGCCTTTGCGGCTATGACGTGCTCCAGGGGTCCGCCCTGGTTCCCCGGGAACACGGAACTGTTGAGTTGTTTGGCGTATCGGTCCTGGAACAGGATGACTCCGCCGCGAGGGCCCCGGAAGGTCTTGTGCGTTGTCATCGTCACAAAGTCTGCATAGGGCACGGGCGAGGGATGCAGTCCCGCGGCAACCAGCCCGGCAATATGCGCCATGTCCACCAGCAGATAGGCGCCGACCGCATCCGCGATCTCGCGGAAACGAGCGAAGTCGATACGTCGAGGATATGCACTCGCGCCGGCTATGACAAGCTTGGGGCGTTCCTGCAGGGCAACCTTCATGACCTCTTCATAGTCAATGGTTTCGGTGTCGTTGCGGACTCCGTATGACACGATGCGAAACAGCTTCCCTGTCAGCGATACAGGGCTTCCATGGCTCAGATGTCCCCCGTCGGCCAGTGACATGCTCAAGATCGTGTCTCCCGGCTGGAGGACTGCAAAGTAGACCTCTAGGTTCGCCTGTGTTCCTGAGTGTGGCTGGACATTCGCACACTCTGCGCCAAAGAGGGCTTTTGCCCTCTCTATTGCGAGTGTTTCGATGACGTCGATGAATTCACAGCCACCGTAGTAGCGTCTCCCGGGATAGCCCTCCGCGTACTTGTTGGTGAGTATGGATCCTTGCGCCATGAGAACTGCCTTGCTAACGAAGTTCTCCGAGGCAATGAGTTCGATGTTGTTCTGCTGGCGAAGCAGCTCGCCGTTCAGGGCTTCGGCGATTTCTGGGTCGGTACTTCTCAAGTCTGTCACACGAACCTCCCACGTTCGGTTCTCAGGTATTGTACCACGGATAGCCGTCAGTCTATCCGTCACGCATCCATGCAGTAGATGATGCCGCGTGCTACGGCAGACACAATCTGCCACGCGTGCAGGCCGCCCTGAAGATACCCTGTATAGGGCTCTCGCACTGGAGCATCAAAACTCAATTCTATGGTAGACCCTTGTACGAACGTCCCCCCGGACATCAGGACGGGGCAATCGTACCCCTGCATGGCCGCCGGTTGCGGGACAGCATCGGCGTCCAGTGCCGATAGTTCCTGAATGGCCCGAGCAAATGCCAGCAGGCGCTGTCGTGTCCCGAATTCGATAGCCAGGACAATGTCGCCCCGTGGGTCTCCGCGACCCGGACTGACCGTGAAACCGTGCTCGGTAAGAAGCGCACCCGCGAGGAGACTCCCGATAAGCGCCTGCTCCAGAACCAAGGGGGCAAACATCAGTCCCCGCAGGATGCTTTCTCCGAATCCCAGGCTTGGGCCGATTTCCGCTCCCACCCCCGGACTTGAGAACCTTGTTGCTGCCAGTGACACTGCCTCGCGCGTTCCGACAATGTATCCTCCCGTGGGGACAATGCCAGCGCCAAGATTCTTCATGAACGATGACGCCAGCAGGTCGGCTCCGTCCATCGAGGGCTCCCGCAGATCGACGAGATCTCCGTAGCAGTTGTCGACGAGTATCAGCGCCGATGGCACTACTTGTCGTAGTTCGCTGATGACGGTGGCGACTTCCCCTGACGTCATGGACTTCCTTCGTGCATAGCCTCTGCTCCTCTGGATGAGGACCATGCGAGGCCGACGGTCGCCAAAGCAGGCCTTCAGGACAGCTGACCACTCTGACCGGACAGTACCGCAGAGATTGCATTGCGCGTATTGCACGCCGAATTCGGCAAGCGACCCCGGCGAGGGGCGAATGCCGATGATTTCCTCCATCGTGTCGTATGGCTCTCCGGTCACGCATGCGAGGAGATCCCCCGGCCTTAGAACGCCAAAAAGGGCAATAGCAAGCGCGTGAGTCCCAGAAATGATCTGCGGCCGCACCAGCGCACTGTCTGCTCCGTACAGCCGGGCAAAGACGGCCTCGACCTTCCCTCGAATCCGGTCGTCAATGCCGTAGCCGTTCGTCGACCGAAAATCCGCGCTTGATACACCGCAGGCTCCGAAGGTGGCAAGAACGCGCAGGTAGTTCTGACGCTGCATGTGACGGATGACGCCGACTTCGACTGCCAGGTCCCGTTCCAGCTCCTCCGCACGTCTGAGCAATCCCTCTTCTGTCATGATGGCCGCTCCTTCTCGCTGCGCGTATCGTTCACCAGGGTCACGGCCTCGTCGAGCACTGTTCCCGAGTTGTTTCCCGAGACATGTATCCAATGCACATCCAGATCCCGCTTGAACCAGGTTTCCTGCCGCTTCGCATAGCTGCGAGTCCGGCGTTTCCAGAGAAGGAGTGCCGTATCGCGATCAATCTCGCCACACACCCAAGCTGAGACCTCTTTGTACCCAATCCCCTGCATGGAAGCGTGCTCCCGCGTCACTCCCGCAGCGAGGAGCCGACGGACTTCGTTCTCCATCCCGGAGGCAACCATGGCATCCACCCGAGCATCAAGCCTGGCGTAGAGATCAGCTCGCTCGGCTAGCAGTCCGATGCGCAGAACGCGCCAGGGAACCTCAGACCGTCTTCTTCTGACCTCACTCGGAAGTTCGTCAGACTGACTCGCAATTTCCAGTGATCGAATAAGGCGCTTGACATCATGCATCGCGATGCCACTCTCGGCCGCTGGATCGCAGAGGCGCAGTCTCCGTCGCAGCTCCTCTTCGTTCTCGGACCGCAGATCAGCACGCAGGTCGTGGTCAGGCGCATGGGGAATGAACTCGAATCCGTCCAGCAACGCACGCGCATACAGTCCGGTTCCACCGACAACGATAGGGAGCTTCTGGCGGCCAAGGACGGCCTCCACTGCCTTCCGTGCGAGTACTTGGTATGCGGCTACCGAGAAGTCCTCCGTCGGACCGACGACGTCGATGAGGTAGTGTTCGATTGCTCTTCGCTTTTCGCGGGGCACCTTGGCGGTGCCGATGTCCATGCCGCGATAGACCTGCATCGAGTCGGCACTGATGATGGAGCCGCCGACACGGGCGGCCAGTGACAACGCCAGCTCGGACTTTCCTGTCCCGGTTGCCCCGAGGATTGCCACGACCAGTTGCCGCTCAGGCGACTCTAGCGCCATAGAGTCCTTCCCGTGAAGCCCGTTCAATGGCAACACTGCAGAACTGCCCCTGGGAGGTCGGTGATGCTGCAGCAAACCAGACGTTCTTCCCGCTTCTCGTTCTCCCGAACCACTGTTCTTCACCGTGGGGCGAGAGAACGAGCACTTCTTCGGTATGGCCGACCGTGTTCTGATGAGCCAGCAACGAGAGGTCCTCGACGACATCAAGAAGGCGCGCGTGGCGGTGGTCGACAACAGCTTGCGGCACCTTGTTCTGCATGCGGGTGGCTGGCGTACCCGGGCGATCCGAGTACTTCGCGACAAAGACGGCATCAAAGGAGAACTGCTTCACGGCGTCGACAGTCTGCTCAAAGTCCTCGTCTGTCTCCCCCGGAAACCCAACGATGACATCGCTGGTCAGAGCCCACGAGGCATCGCGCCGGACCAGGCTGGCAAGACGAGCGTACGTGTCGGTGCTGTAGCGTCTGTTCATCGCGGCAAGGATACGATTGCTTCCCGACTGAAGAGGAAGGTGCAGGCGATGCTCCGCGTGCTTGAGCTGCATCATGCGTTCAACATCATGCTCGTCGAAGCTCGCCGGATGAGGGCTCAGAAACCATGTCCAGAAGACGCCAGGAAGAAGATCGATAGTCTCAAGAAGGTCCATGAATGACTCTTCTCGCCAGGCGTAGTGGTTGATGTTCTGCCCCAGCAGCAGTATCTCCGCAAAGCCGTCAGCAAGCGCCTTTCTAGCATTGGCAACGACGTCTTCCGCGGGCACGGC
Organism: Caldisericota bacterium; assembly: GCA_030652945.1. GTDB lineage: Bacteria > Caldisericota > Caldisericia > Cryosericales > Cryosericaceae > Cryosericum. The sequence goes on from JAUSAI010000052.1 coordinate 10,313, forward strand.
AATCTCGCGTCCGCGCGATGCAGGGACAATGCAGTAGGTACAGAAGCTCTCACAGCCCCGGATGATCTCGATGTCTGCCGTAGGAAACAGGGAGGACGGGGGCGAGTACTCTTGCACTTCGAGGTGCACGATGTGGGAGAGTGTCTGCAAGACCTGCTCCAAACTTGCATCCCCGGAGATCAGATGCACGTCCCTGCCCGCAATTCTGTGGACACGCTGCACATCCAGTGAGGCAACGCATCCCATGAACATGATGTGGGCTCCTCCGACCGCATGTGCAGCCTCGCCAAGATAGCCGTATGCCTTCTCCTCGGACTTCCAGCGAACGGCACATGTATTGATGATCACAACATCGGCGTCCGAGAGCCCTGCGGCGGTCTGATGACCGTTGTGCTTCAACGCATCGATGATGGCACCGCTGTAGAGCTCATTGAATTGGCAGCCAAACGTACGCACCAGGAATCTGGCCATGCTAGGTACTTCTCTGCAGCATGCTGATGTGCAGCGCCTGCCCGGTCGTCTCGTCGATTTCTACGAGCGCAGCCATGAGTGTCGCAGTCCCGTCGGCTACTTTCGGAGGAGCAGCAATGCCAGTTCTGTAGCGCTGCACCATTCTAGACGGGTCAAGCCCTATGATGGAGTCGACGACTCCCGTCATCCCAACGTCTGTAACGAATGCCGTTCCCCGGTCGGAGATGCGGGCATCTGCAGTGGGAACGTGCGTATGCGTCCCGAGGATTGCCGAAACGCGCCCGTCCAGGAGATGGAGCATCGCCGCCTTCTCTGCGGTCGCTTCTGCGTGGAAGTCGATGCATCGAATCTTGCATGCACGAATTTCCGGTATGTCGAGCATGCGCTCAACATACTCGAACGGGTTGTTGCCGGCGGTCAGGCAGTACTGCCCCATGGCGTTCAGGACTGCGACTGATGTCTCGCGTACACTCAACACTGTCCACCCGTGGCGTTCCAGCATCGAGCTGGCGTTGCCTGGGCACAGGACGTCCTTGTGCGCTTCCAGCAGGGCAAGCGTATCGGGCCGCGACAGCGAGTGGTTGCCTCCTGTGAAAACGTCAATACCACTCGCGGCCAGCTCTCGATAGGCCGAGTCGGACATCCCGGTCCCGTGCGTCGCGTTTTCGCCGTTGGCGATCACCATGTCGACGTTCAGTTCCCGCCGCAGGGGGCCGAGGAAGCGATGGACAGCGTCGCGGCCGGGCCGACCAAAGATGTCGCCGACAAACAGCAGTTTCATCGGAGTCGCGGCAAGATACAAAGAACGCTGGTCCCGTGGGACCAGCGTATGTCGAATACACAGAACAACGGTCTACCGCTTGTCAGAGTCGTATGCCCGCAAGTGTCCTACTTCGGTGCGTTCTTGGCAGGCCCGACAGGTGTCGGTGTCCCCGCCGGTGCGGCAGTAGTCGCTACGGCCGCCGGTGTGGCTCCAGGTACCGCTGCAGCAGCTGCGGCAGCCTCCGCCGTCGGTTCTACAGCAACAGGAACCTCTTCGGCCGCGGGTGCGACAACCGAGAACACTGTAGCGGAATCGCTCGTAAGAATGCGTATCTTGTCTCCGAGCTTCAAATCGGCCACGTGGATGGAGTGCTTAAGAGCGAGTTCTGATACATCAACTTCAAGGTAGTCTGGGATGTCAAGCGGAAGTGCCTCGACCTCGAGTTCGTACAGCGAGTGCTCGAGAACACCCCCTTCCTTCAGTCCGATCGGAGTACCGACAGGACGAACAGCAATCTTCGTCGTCAAGGGCTGGTCGAGAGCTATCGCGAGGAAATCCACGTGTGTATAGGTGTCCCTGATCGGATTCATCTGGTGTTCCTGCACGATCGTCGCAAGCGTTCTGCCACCCTCGAACTGCAGGTCGATGATGACGGACTCGCCCATTGTCCGGCGTATCCGTTCGAAGGCTCTCACGGGAACCGCGACCGACTCAGCCGACATACCCCGGCCGTATACCACTCCCGGGATGAATCCCTTCCTGCGCAACGCGCTTAGCTTACCATGCTTGCCGCTCTCACGTGGAGAAGCGTCTATAGCTACTCTCTGCATACTGACTCCTTCATCGCGTAGATTGCCGGAATATCCTATTTATTCTACATGAAGTCAGCATTAAATCAAGTGCCTTGGCAGGGTCCTCGCTATGCTTGGAATAGCGCCGATACCGACGAATGATTGTGAATACTGTAGATCGCCTTGGCTATGAGCTCTGAGACAGACAGAACAGTGAACATGGCGGGAAACTCCCGACCAGCCATGTAGAGGGTATCGGTAACAATGACCTCGCTGAACTTCGAGCGGGCAAAGAGCGACAGGGAGTCCCCTGCGAAGACTGCGTGAGTTGCACATGCAATGACACTTCGAGCCCCTTCCTCCAATACCCTGTTGCACGCATTCAGCATAGTATTGCCCGTGTGAATGGCATCATCTGCGATGATGACGTCCCGGCCCTTCACGTCACCGATAAGGGACTGGATCTCGACCGCGTCCGGTGAAAGACGCTTCTTCACGAACAGCGCCTGCGAAGCGTGGATTCTTTGCGAGAACGTACTGGCGCGGGCGACGCCGCCGACATCGGGTGACAGCACAACGGGGTCCTCGAGCCCTTTCTGCTCGATGTACTGGGCAAACTGTACCATCGCGGTGAGATTGTCGGCCGGGATATCGAAGAAACCTTGGATCTGTGCCGCATGAAGATCCACCGCGACAACGCGATCCGCTCCCGCAACGGTAATCAGATTCGCGACCAGCTTCGCGCTGATGGGCTCCCGGGAACGCAGTTTGCGGTCCTGACGCGCATATCCGAAGAACGGGATGACCGCGGTGATGCTGTTTGCCGACGCTCGCTTCAGCGCATCTATGAGGATGAGAAGCTCCATGAGATTCTCGGCAGGAGCATTGGTCGGTTGAACGACATAGACGTTGAGGCCGCGCACGTTCTCGGCTATTCGCAGTTTGATTTCGCCGTCGGGAAACCGACTGATCTCAGCCTGTCCCAGCGGGACCCCCAAGAACGCAGCCACCTTCTCGGCAAGCGGCTTGTTGGCACTCCCTGAAAAGATCTTGATGGGATTGTGTTCACTCTCCATGCTTCTTCCTCCCAACCCAGCCTTCCTTATCGACTTGCGCACAACGTGCGACGGCCAATGCTCCTGCGGGTACATCATGGGTAATCGTCGACCCGGTTGCAGTATAGGCGCCTTCATGGATGGCGACCGGCGCAACCAGGTTGCAGTTCGCACCCACGAAGACGTTTCGCTCGATGATGGTCCGGTGCTTCTCGTGCGTGAAGCCGTCGTAGTTGCACGTGATGGTCCCGGCGCCGACATTGACACCTGAGGCAATCGTCGCATCACCGATGTAGGAGAGATGCGGGATCTTGCTGTCCTGACCGATGGTAGAAGCTTTCACCTCGCAGAATGCCCCTATCTTCACGCCCGTATCCAGAACACACCCGGGGCGAACATACGAAAATGGGCCGATAGTACATCGGTCTCCGATGATCGCATCCTGAATGAACGAGGCCTGAATAGAGACGTCGCGACCAACACGCGCATTCACAAGAGTGGCGTCTGGCCCAATGACGCTCCCCTCTCCAACGGATGTATTGCCCGACAGACAGCATCCCTGAAGGATCTCCGTGTCATCGCCCACTTCAACGTCCCATTCGATCCGCACGGTCTGCGGGGTGTTGATCGTCACTCCCGCACGCTGTAAAGACTCCAGCTTGCGCTTTCCCAGAATCCGGGCGGCTGCAGCGAGCTCCACGCGATCATTCACCCCCGAAATCTCCCAATCGGATTCCGTCAAGAAACAGGCTGTCTTGCTGCCGTCCTGTCGAGCAAGCTTCATACAGTCGGTCAAATAGAGTTCTCCTTGAGCGTTGTCGGGTTTGATCCGCTCCAGCCATGATCTCAGCAATCCAGTCCTGAACAGGTAGATTCCAGTATTCACCTCGTTGATGTCAAGCTCGGCTGCGGTCGCGTCCCGGGCCTCGACAATGCGCTCGAGCGATCCGTCCGGCCCGCGCAACACGCGGCCAAGATGGCCGGGGTTATCCATCCTGTTCGTGAGAACCGCGGCGTCGACACGGGCTTCAAGGAAGGCTCTTGTGAATGCGGCATAGTCGGCGGACGTGGGGATTGGATTGTCGCCGCTGCAGATGAGCACGTAGTCGGCGTGCACGGCTTGAAGGCCGCATCGGGCAGCATGCCCACTGCCGAGTTGCTCGGATTGAACGACGAGAAGAGCCTCATTGCCGAATACGTGCGCAAACTCCTCATTCGAGGCGGGAGTCACGAGGATGGGGCATGCATCAACGGCCGAGACTGCATGAGCGACGTACCACACCATTGGGTGACCGAGGATGTCATGAAGGACCTTTGGCTTCCTGCTCTTCATCCGGGTGCCAAGACCCCCGGCAAGAATGACTGCCTGCATCGATCGTTCGCTCATGGGCGCGTCAGCCTCTCAGAATGCCGAGTTCGACAGCCGCTTCACGGAACATCGTGGCAGCGAAGTCGAGCTGTTCTCTTGTATGCATCGCGCAAAGCATGCAACGAATCCGCGCCAGATCGCGGGGAACGGTCGGAAAGCCGAGCGACTGGGCGAAGACCCCCCGGTCGAACAGCCTCATCGAAAGTTCCTTTGCCAGTTTGTTGTCGCCAACAATGATAGGAGTAATCGGCGTTTCACTGCGCCACGTATTGAAACCATGCGATCTCATCTGAGCCTTGAAGTACGCTGTGTTGTCCCACAGCTTGCGGACCAGCTCGTCGCTTTCGCTGAGTACGTCGATGACCCGGAGAATGGCACCGACATCTGCCGGGGTGGCTGTCGAGCTGAACAGTATGGTCCGCGCCTTGTTCTTCAGATACTCGATGAGCGTTCGGCTCCCGGCAACGTACCCGCCAACGACGCCAAATGCCTTCGACATCGTTCCAACCTCGACATCGATCTCGCCTTCGAGCCGGAAGTGATTGACGATGCCTCGTCCATGATCCCCAAGAACACCTTCTCCGTGCGCATCGTCCACCATCGTCGCAGCATCGTGCCGCCGAGCCACCTCGACAAGAGCTGGCAGGGGGGCGATGTCCCCATCCATGCTGAATACGCCATCTGTGACGACGAGCTTCAGGCCGGATTCCTCCCGGCGTTCCACGAGCTTCTCCTCGAGATCCTTCGGGTCACAATGCTTGTACGGAACGATAGAAGCCTTGCTCAACCGGCAGCCATCGATGATGCTGGCGTGATTGAGTTCGTCGCTGAATATCAGGTCTCCCTCATGCACGAGCGCAGGGATGGTGCCTGAGTTGGCCATAAGTCCCGACTGGAACATCAGGACAGCATCCGATCCCTTGAACCGCGCGAGTTTCTCTTCAGCTTCGACGATAAGTCGAGTATTCCCCATGATGGTCTTGACTGCGCCGGACCCGACGCCGAATTCGTCGATTGCGCGCTTCGCTGCTTCCTTGACATCTTTTCGGCCAATGATTCCCAGGTAGTTGTTTGCAGCCAAGTTCACGACGTGCTTTCCATCAACAGTGCATACCGGGCCCTGTTCCGAGTCCAGCGTCCGAATCCTGAGACTCAGCCCCTCTCGCTCGAGCCGCCCCAGCTCGGCGGCCATTTCTTCCTGGAGTCTGGCGTTCATCTACTGCCTCCCGGCAATCTGCAGGACGACCTTCCCGCACATGCCTTCCATCATGGCATGCATCCCGATTTCCCAGTCCTCGAATTTGAGGTTGTGCGTGATCACCATCGTTGGATCTATCGTTCCAGATGAGAGCAGTCGTGACACGGTCTGCCAGGTGGAGAAGATCTTCCTTCCGGTGATGCCGTACATGCGGATCTCCTTGAATATCACCTCGTTGTTGAGGTCGATAGAGACCGGTCCGTTTGGAAGCCCCAGGAGAGAGATGCGGCCAGCCGGTGTCAGCAACGCCAACCCTTGATGGAGAGCGCGTTCGCTCCCCGACATCTCGAGAACCACGTCGACTCCGTTCCCGTCCGTCGCCTCACGTATCACACGGTCCACATCGTCACGGCCAGGATTCAGCACGATACTCGCGCCAATGTTGCGCGCCAGATCAAGGCGATAGTCCGACAGGTCGGTCACAAACAGCTGGGCTGCGCCAAAAGCCTTTGATATGGCAACAGCCAGCAGCCCGATGGGGCCGGCTCCCGTTACGAGGACGGTCTTTCCAGCAACGGGCTCTGCAGTGACCGTGTCGAGAGCGTTTCCCATCGGCTCTTGAATGGAGGCCCAGGCCGGTGGAATCCGTTCATCGTTCTTCCACAGGACACGCTCAGGGACAGCGACGTACTCGGCGAACGCACCCGGGCGGTCGACACCGAGAATCTTCATGGTGCGGCATACCTCGCTGTGTCCGGTGTTGCACTGGTAGCAGTGGCCACAGTAGATGTGCGTCTCGGAGCTCACGAAGTCGCCCTCATGGAACCCTTTCGCGGCACTGCCTGTTTCGACGATATGACCCGAAAACTCGTGCCCTAGCGTATGGGGCGTTCTTATGCGACCCTGGGCCCACTCGTTCCACTGATAAATGTGGACGTCCGTTCCGCAGATCGAGGCATAGTCCACCTTGACCAGCACTTCATCCTCACTGATTGTCGGAATGTCCACTTCTCTGAGCAGGGCACCTTGCCCCTGATTCTCCTTGACGATGGCCGTCATGGTTCCCTTCATCGGATCCCCGCTCCTTTCACATCATCACTCTTCAACGGACACGCGAACGTCGTCTCCGGACAGCCAAAGCCCGATCGACAGGGCGGACCAGCATGTTCAAACAGCAGGGGGGAGGCCTCTCTGGCTCGGGCAAGCATGACCCAGGCAAGGCCACGTATCTCCTGCTGAGCGCGCAAGCAGCAGCGCAACTCAAAGAAGTGCAGGAGTTCACGAGCGTTCATCGTTACCACGATGCGCGTGGCAGTCGCTTGAGGCAGGACGTATCTGGCATCCTCCTCGTGCACGCCAGTTTCAATCAGTCGAAGATACTCCTGATACGACTTGTCATACCAGGAGCTGAAGTCATGCCCGGATGGGCAGACGAACTGCGGCTGTGCTGTCGTGAAGCGCAGGCTCTGCTGGGAGTAGGAGGCGAGTCGGTGGCGGACAAGCTGATGGGAAGCCACCCTGGACAGCCCTTCGACGTCAAAGGTGAAAGATGCGTGCTCCAGCACGGACAGGTGCCCGTTCGCCATTACCTTCTGCAGGAGTCTGCCCTTGAGTGACGCATCAAAAGGGGCAGTGCTATAGCAGATGTGCGCAGCATAGGCGCAGACCTGGTCGGGGTCAGGCGTATGGGTCAGCAGATTGACTGTCATTTGCCCAGGAGAAAGTCCAGTATGCCCGCGTCCTCCGCCGACACTTCCGGAAGCTGCGCTATGCGAGGCAGACTCCTGCGAAGGACATCCACGACCGTCCCTGAAGCGGCAGCCATAGCCTCGAGCACTTCGGCGTGCGTAAGCAGGGACCGGCTGATGCCGGATGCATAGTTGGTGATGATGGCGATTGTCTGATAGGCGAGTCGCGCCTCACGTGCCAGCGTAACCTCAGGAATCCCCGTCATGCCAACGACGGACCCGCCCATGGCCGCGTACATCGCAACCTCCTGTGGAGACTCGAATCGAGGGCCTTCGGCTGCAGCGTATACCTGATCGGTATGAACCGCCGCTCCCACGTCTCTCAGCGATGCCGCGAGAATGTCCGTAAGCGCTGGATCATACGGGAACGTCATGTCCGTGTGGACGACCTTGCCCACATCAAAGAACGTGTGCTCGCGCGCATGTGTGAAATCGAGGAACCCTGCCATCAACGCGAACGATCCCGGTGCGAGGCCGGGCTTCAGGGATCCTACCGCGCTGGTCGTGACGACTCGACGGACGCCCAGCATGTACAGCGCCATGATGTTGGCCCGGTAGTTGATTCTGTGCGGTGGAACAGCGTGCCCCTCTCCGTGCCTCTTCAGTAGGCAGACATCTACCTCGTCGAGGAAGCCGCGCGCATACACGACATCACCAAAGGGGGTGTGGACGCTTGAATCGATGGCGTCCGAAAGTAGCTGGATGGTGTCGACGCCGGTTCCGACAATCAGGCCAACTGGCTTGGGCATAACCGCTCCTTGAGGAACGAGTTGTTCGCTACAAGAGAATTGTAGTTCCAATGCGGTTCCTGTCAACCAGAACCCAGCCCCCGAGGCCGCATCCACTGGTTCCTTTGACTAAAGCGGGAGGCAACGTATACTGACACGTCGGATGGGGCCGTGGCTCAGCTGGGAGAGCGCATCCCTCGCACGGATGAGGTCAGGGGTTCGAACCCCCTCGGCTCCACCAACCTGACAGAGCCGAGCGGCTGGCCGTTGCCTTCCCGCTACTCCCTTTCCGTGCTCGTGTTGAGTTGAGACAGCTAGCCCTTGAACACGCTTCCTTGACATCCGAGGGAGATGAGCGTGGCAAGGTGACTCTGTCCGTCGAAGGGCAATTCAGTACCTCAGAGGAAAGGCATTAGACGCTTGGAGGGAAGCCACGGAAGTCTTTGCAGAGTACTTGGCAGGCATTGATGACCATCAACATCGAGTCCGAACGGCTGAGGTCTTGGGCTGGGTATCGAAGAGATTCCCCAGTTTAGTTCCCAGAATTGCGTGGAATCAGCCCATGTTTACTGATCACGACACGTTTATCATTGGCTTCAGCGTATCCAAACGTCATCTAGCCGTTGCCCCCGAGAGGGCAGGGGTAGAACGCTTCTCAACTGCAATTGCGCGGGCTGGCTATGAGCACACCAGTCAGTTGGTGCGCATTAAGTGGGATGGTCCAGTTGACTTCTCTTTGCTGGAGAACATCATCGAGTTTAACGTTCGGGACAAGGCAAATTGTTCAACTTTTTGGCGAAGATAGTCGGCGCCAGGGCCGATAGGTCCGGTTCATGAGATGGCTCTGCTAATCCACTAGGACTGATGCCAGTAGTCGTAATCCACGATAATCTCTCGTGCAGATCAAGAGCGACTTGGCTACGCCCTGCCGCGAAGATCGGCAACAGACCACCCGCTCTTCTGCGGGTGCTGCACTCCTCGGGGCAGCCATCTCCCTAAGTTCCACAGTTTGTGCGATATTGTCCCCACGCCCAAGATCGGCCACTCAATGGCAGCATACGGCGCAGCAGACATGGCTACTTTGACATTGTGTTGCCGTGAACGCCCGGGACTCCTCCAGATCAGAGTCGTCGTTTCGAGTCCTCAGGTCCTCGCTTGAGTAGGTCTCAAAGTCCTCTTCGTCTTGATAGAAACTGGCGAGAAGAACTCTAGTGGTTGCCGTTGACTCTTCCTCGTATCCCTACGTCTCCTGAGCACCGACCGGACTCTGCCGTGTGCAGGTGTCGCGATGTTCAAGTATCCTCTTCTCCGGTCTCTTCTTTGGGTTGTCTCGTGTCGCGTGAGGCCGTTTTGTGGACTGCATCTTGGACTGGTTGTAACCTACAGCATCATGAAGAAGAACCTTTAGTGATTTCTCATTGACTCGGTCGTCCCGGTAAATGTCAATGGCTCTCCACTGTTTGCCTGTGAGTCCGTTGTTGAAGATCTGGTCGGGATCCTCAAGGCTCGCTCCCTGAGAGAAGGTTAGCTTCACCTTGTCCTTGAAGGCATTGGCAATACAGACTAGCCCATCATGGGACCATACAGGAGTCCCCATCCACTTCCACTCCTCTATTGTGTCGGGATCAGCTTCATGGATGATCCTCCTGATTGTGGCAAACGTGGTGCCGCGCCAATCGCTGAGATTGGCAATGAGACCGTCGATACGTTCACATGCGTTCATTACTCGATTGCCTCCTGCTGGCCCACGGGACTTGTTTGCTGTATTCCTGTCCTTCTTCTTCGCGACAATCGAAGCATGTGCTCGTAGGGAGTTGACCTGTCATCATGACGTACAACACTCCTTCCCTCAGCGCAGAACGTCATCGGTCACCCCTTGACCGTGATAACAGAGGACAACTGCTTGAGGGCGTCCAGCGTCTGTCTCAGTGTGGCCTCATCAAGAAACTCGGCAACAATCCTGATCTCCGTGCGTCCTTCATCGGTCTTTCGCCGAAAGACGGATTGACGTCCTGAACTGCGCATGTAC
>JAUSAI010000055.1 GCA_030652945.1 Caldisericota bacterium
CCCTTCGCTCAGCGTGACCTCATCGATCGACAGCACCTTGAACTGGGGTAGCCCGGCACTCACGACCTGTCCCAATGCTTTCCCCAGGTCGCGCTCTGTTACCAGTATCAGTGGCAGGTTCTGCGAAAGGTGTCCGGCAGCGAACGACTCGATGCCGTGTGCCAGCCGAAGCAGATCCTCATAACACTCCACTGCCGACAAGTCAAGCGCAAGAGCAACCCGGTCCTTTGAGGGATCGAGGTCCCAACGATTGTAGCCATCCAGTATCGCCTGCGCAAGCGCATGGTCGTCCCCAACGCCATCGAACGTCGGTCGAATGACCGGAACGTTCCGCATGGGCAATTCCTTGGGGGCCACCCAGATGGTCATACCACTGAGCGTGATTGTTTCGTGGCTTGCACCCATGACAGTCGCCCGCTCGGTCTGAGCAGGTTTGAGTACCGTCCACTGTTTGATCTGCGGATGATTCCGCAGTTCTTCGCCGAGAAGAGGTCCGATGTCTCCATAGACAGCAACATCACTCATGGTGGTGATGGGTCCACCGTCGTAGTAGAAATCGGCGACCCCGCCGGAGAAGAAGATCGTCGTGCCAGTAACAGTCCTGGACAGCGGTGCTGTTTCCATGAGCTCCTGCCCGATGGGCGAAGCTTTGCCTTCGAGCGCCTCCACGATGAGCTCGGCCATGAGATGCGCCACCCTGCGCAACCCATCGACGGTAGCCGTGTCCCCCGTGTGCAGTGTCATGCCGAGATGCCTGAGCATCTTCTCGCCGCTCTTCGTGATGTGCTTGACGACTCCGGTTGCCCCGTCGACCTGAATATGGCGTCCTCCGACCGACAGGACAACGGTATCCAGCAAGTCTCCCTGACGGAATACGGCGACATTCGTGGTACCGCCGCCGATGTCAACATTGGTGCCCGAAGCAAAGTGCTCGGACGTCCACGCTGCAGCGCCAGAACCACGACCTGCCAGATGCGCCTCAAGGCTCGGTCCAGCAACTGTCGAGACGAAGTCACCCGCCAATGGGGCTACAATGTTCAGCACCCGTTCGGCGTTCTGGCTCTTGGCTGCTTCCCCTGTGATGATGACAGCTCCGGTATCGACGTGGTCGGGAGAGAACCCGGCTTCGGCATAGTCGGTCTTGAGAAGCTGCTCCAGTGCCTCGATGTCGATTCGTCCGGCAACGTCTATAGGAGTGAAATGAACAGGTCCCTGATACAGCACGTCCTTTCTGGCGACTTGGGCCCTCGGCTTGCGTGCCGGCCCGTATCTCGCCTGTGGCATCATGCTGAGTGATGCCGACTCAGCGACGAGCAGCTTCGAGAAGACGATCTGTGTGGTCGTCGTCCCGATATCGATGCCTACGCTGATGAGTTCCACTGATGCCATGCATGTGCCTCCGCTACTTTTCTGGTTTCTTGCTCTTCTTCTTGTCCACGTACAGGTACGGTTTCAGCGATGATGCCAGAGCCTTCTTGACTCCCTGGACCTTGCGCAGTTCGTCGATGGAGCCAAACTGCCCCTGCTGCTTGCGGAACTCGACGATCCGTTCCGCCAGCGCAGGTCCGATGCCAGGCAGTGCATCAAGCTCCGCCGCGGTACAGCTGTTCAGGTTGACGCGCGAAGAGGGAATGCCCGTCGAGACGCTCTCCGGGGCAGCAACAGGAGGATGCATCGGGCGTGGAACAGGTAGCGAAACAGCGGCAATCTCGACAGGAGGCGCCGTCACAACTGCTGCCGTGACGGGCATATGGTCGGTGGCAACATCGCACGCTCCCTCCGCTTCGGGGAGCCCAAGATTGCCGTGCAGGATGTCTATGACCATCTGCATGTCGTCGGCAGGTCTCGCAATGACGTGAACCGAAACCAGTTCACCGACCCGCTGGGCAGCTGCAGCACCGGCATCCGTAGCTGCCTTTACCGCTCCGACGTCGCCGCGTACAAACACGGTCACGAGGCCACTGCCGGAGTACCCTTTGCCGACAAGGGCCACGTTCGCCGCCTTCACCATCGCATCTGCCGCTTCTATGGCGCCGACGAGCCCATACGTCTCGATCATCCCCAGTGCCGAAAGCTTCGCGCTGCTATCCATCCGACGTCCTCCTCAGCAGGTGGATTGTCGACACATCAAGACTTCTGGAAAGTGTATTGTCCGTCGACTACGAGCGAATCCAGAATGCCCACGATGGTGGCATCGGCAGGGGCCTGGTCCGTCAGCTCGGTGAAACGACCGCCGCTTCCGACAGCCACGAGAACCAGCTCTCCCTCTCCTGCACCCGCCGCATCAACCGCCACGAAGGGGGCCGCGTCTTCCCTGAGTTCATTCCGAACTGTTGCTTCCTGGACAACGAGCAGCTTGCGAGCCTTCAGTCTCTCTGTCTTTGCAGTCGAAACAGCCGAACCGATCACCCGGGCAATAATCATGAGCCGATTCCCCCTCTGTTTTCGTATCGCTGTAGTCCCTTGCCCTGCACCATGCCGGCGTTCTACAGCCGGGTAAAGCTATACCGTCCTTGGAATCAAGATGCTGCACGTCTCTGATCCCAGCGCAATAGGTGCTCGGATTCAACCAGTGAATCGCTTTGTCCTTCGGCGTTCCCAACCAAGGTGCAGACCACATTCCAGAACTCGGTCTGTAACCTATGGTGAAGTCTAAGGTGAAACGAATTCCTGTCAAGAAATTGTGAAGAAGATTCCCGACTCCACCCTCTAACGCGCTCTCTGACTGCTGTCTGCCCACTCCGAGAGAACCGGTCATCAACTGGGGACTCTCCTAGCTGCAACCTTGGGGTTGCTGGCCGTCGAGCAGTGCCTCCAAGGTTGCCTCTGTGCGCGGTGCCTCCTGGACAGTACCGCTTCCGACGACATAGAGACGGTCAGGCAGAGCGCGGATGGTCTCAAGATTGTGGGTCGAGAGAACGACCGACTTCCCCTGGGACGCGGCCCAGCTGATGAGACCGTGGAGTTCACGCAGGCTCGGCAGATCGAGATGCAGCTCGGGTTCGTCCATCAGCAAGACATCCGTCCATTGTGCGACAAGTGCCATGAGCATGACCTTGCGCTGCTGCCCGGACGACATCTCGTCGAGGAAGCGTCTGCCAAAGCCGGCCACCTCGCGGAACACATCAGGGTGGTCCGACGCGATCAGTTCATCCATGGACTTCAGGCGCCCGAGCGAACTGAGCTCGATGACTTCGTCGACCGTAATGTGTGACTGTGGAATGACTGGCGACAGGAACCCGATGCTCGCGGCGAGAGCCTGTGGCTCCAGTGCTTCAAGGGCTTTCCCCTTGAACAGCACGTCTCCTCCAGTCGGCTTCAGGAACCCCCGCATCGTTCGAAGCAGTGTCGACTTCCCTGTTCCGTTGCGGCCGACAAGAGCCACAGTTTCCCCCGCCTGCACGCTGAACGCGACATCAGACAGAATCGCACCAGTGCCCGCGTATCCAACTGCAACCGCCCGAAGCTCGAGCACCGCCGGCGTCACAGCGCCCTCCGCGACTTCACCGACAACCAGATGAGATATGGCGCACCGAAGAGGGACAGCACCGTATTGAGGGGCACTTCCGAAGCACTGACGGAACGGGCAATGAGGTCGCCGACGACGACGACGATTGCCCCCATGATCATCGTCTGAACGATGAATGTGCGATTCGTACGGCGAATGAACAAACGGGCGAGGTGCGGTGAGAAGAGACCCGCGAAGCCGACCACTCCTGATGCGGCAA
>JAUSAI010000070.1 GCA_030652945.1 Caldisericota bacterium
ACCTTCCGCATGATCCACAGATCAAGAACGTAGCTCCACCACCCCGATATGGGCGGAGATGCCGCAACCTTCAGGAAAATCCACCAGGCCTACGAGGAGCTGGCCCATTGGGCAGAAAACCCCATTTTCACCCATCTCCGCGGTTTTCTCGACAAGTGGTTCTATGACGCCAGCACTAACCGCTGGACACAGCCCATCACTATCAGGCGGTGAACAGGATGGATTGGGATCAGGAAACCAATGCCTTTTCTTACCCTGTAAAGTCAATAAACAAGTCTGACCCCCAACGCCTGCCCCTTCCCGATCTACAAATGCCTGATCAGCAGCGACTGGCTGTTCGGGTCCAGGGCGTTCAGATCGGGGACTTCGAAGCGGTTGTTTTCGACGTCGGTTAGAAGGTAGTGGCTTGCGCCCACGCGGATGGCGTTCTCGCGCAGATCGCGCGTCGTGAAGCGGCATGTCCCGCGGTCGGTTTCCACGTCCCAGTCCACGGTTCCGAAACGCTCCGTCACCTTCACGATCTTCCTGATGATCGCAACCATGTAACGACGCTCAAGCTCCAGGTCGAGAAGCCGTCTGCTCTCCGCGTCCAGGTTTTCGATCCCGCACAGCATCCCGATTTCCTTGTTGTCCGAATCCCTCACGCTGTGATGACAGGTCGGCACGGACAACGGAAAAGCGCGGCGGATCGTCACTTTCTCGTACGTCTTATCCCCTTCCAACGTCATATCCAGGCGGGCGCCGGCCTTGGAAAACCTGACTTTCCGGGCGTCGATTACGCGAAGCTGGGCAGCCTCCGCCAGGGACATGCTCGGGGTGGCGCCGCCTTCCATCTTTGCTCCGTCCGTTGTCATACCCCCACCCCAATCACCGTCGACATTTCCTTCTGCATCTCCACGAGGCGATAAAACTCGCCTTTCTTGTCCATCAGCTCCTGGTGCGTCCCTATCTCGGTTATCTCGCCTTCCTTGAGCAGAACCAGCCGGCTGGCGTTCCGCAGCGTGCTCAGGCGATGCGCTATGGCAAACGTCGTCCGGCCCTTCACCATGCGCGCAATCGCATCCTGTATCTGTTTCTCGGTATCGGTATCCACCGATGCGGTGGCCTCGTCAAGAATGAGTATCCGCGGATTGGGCAGGATGGCGCGCGCGATGGCAACGCGCTGGCGCTCACCGCCGGAGAGCAACTGCCCCCGCTCGCCGACTTTCGTGTCGTAGCCTTCGGACTTGTCGATGATGAAGTCGTGCGCGTTGGCGGCTTTTGCCGCCGCCATGATGTCCTCGCGCGACGCCTCGGGCTTCGCGTAGCCGATATTCTCGGCGATGGTTCCATTGAACAGGAAAGTATCCTGTAGAATAACGCCGATCTGAGAGCGCAAGTCCTGCTGCTTTATCTTCTTGATGTTCACGCCGTCCACGAGCATTTCCCCCTGCTGCACCTCGAACAGCCGGCAGATCAGGTTGGCAGTCGTGCTCTTGCCGGCTCCGCTCTTGCCGACAAGGCCGATCATCTCGCCCGGTTTAACATCCAGGCTGACGTTCTTGAGCACCGGCTTGTGCGATTCGTAGCCGAATGTCACGTTCCTGAACTCGATGTGCCCCTGGATGGTCGGCATGGCAACGGCGTCGTCCGCATCCTTGACATCCGGATCGCTGTCCAGAATTTCGAAGACCCGCTCCGCCGAGGTGAGCGACCGCGCCAGGTAGTCCCCTATGCGGCTCAGGAACTGGAGCGGACCGTAGAACATCCCGAGGTACGCCAGGAACGTCATCATGGTCCCGAGCGTTATGTTTCCACCGATCACCTGACGCCCGCCCACGTACCAGACAAGCAGTGAGCCGGTGCTGGCGATGAACCACAGCATGGGAAAAAGGGTTGTCCACGTCTGCTCCGCGGCCAGATCCGCGGCCAGCATCTCCTCGCTCTTGCCGCGGAACCTCGCAATCTCGTCGTTCTCCTTGGCGAACACCTTTACCACCCGCACGCCGGACAGCGTGTCGCTTACCGAGGCGGTCAGCCTGGAGCGGTAGTGCCAGAACCGGTGCCACAGGCTCATGACGTGATGCCAGACTTTCCCGGACACGAAGACCACCACCGGGACAGGAATCAGGACCAGGAGCGTCAGCTTCCAGTTCATCACGAACATGACCGCGCCGATTCCGATGAGCGTGAGGACGTTGACGACGAGATGCTGCACCCCGTCCACAAGCACGCTCTCCAGCGACTGCGTGTCCTGCGTAACTCTCGAGATCATGGCGCCGACCGAATGCTTCTGGAAGAAGCGGAGCGAGAGCAACTGCAGGTGCGCATACAGTTGGACCCTCAGATCGTGCGAAATCCGTTTTCCCAGCTTCACGAGCATTCTGCCGCGCATGACGCCCACCACCTGGACTGTAAGTTGCGCCGCCAGCATACCGAGGACCAGCCAGCCAAGAAGCGAGAGTCGATCCGCGACCGATCGTTCGATCGTCGGGACCAAGACCTTATCCATCAGGGGCCTGGTCAGATACGGTGGAACCAGGCTGAGGCCCAGGCCGAGAAGCATCAATGCCCAGACAACCACCGTCTCGTGCCAATAGGGCCTTAAATAGGCGACAAGGCGGAGGATCGCCTTGCCCTTGTTGAGGCAGGCCGGGCACACCCTGGTTCCTTCCGGAAGCAGAAGGTGGCATTTTGGGCAGCGCGTCCGTTCGTCAGGATCGGGTTCGACGGTGGGTTTCTCCTTTGCCTCGCCCTTTGCCGCGGCCTCGTTGTATTTCTCAAGCTCCACCAGGTACCTGCAAACCCGACCAAACTTGCGCTGGCAGGCATTTGTGTAGCGAATGACCTCCTGCAGGGCATCGTCCGCAGTCACCATCAGGGCGCCGCCGCCGATCAGGGCGTCGACCGCCGGTGTCTTGATTTTGTCCAGAGGAAGGTCCAATCGGATCGAAAAGCCTTTGCCGTTGGCGGAATAGACCAGCATGCGGGTGTCGGTGATGACAAGCCACTCCTCGCCAAACCGGCCGTCGAGCGTGAGATCAGCGCCAAGAGCGCACTGTACAGCGCCCTCCAGCTTCTTCAGTTCCGGCTCAAGCGAGTCCGGCATTTTCTCGATAAATGGCATCCCACGCTCCACGAAGATCACGAGAATGAGTCACGGCTTGCGCCAATGTACACTTGCGCGAAACAACTGATATTAGTCCCCCTGCCATCATTTTTGAACATTGGGAATTGTGTATTGAATATTGTGTATCTGGGGTATCTAGTTAACTCAAGTAGCCACCAGATGTAGCGGCCACTTGAGTTAAGTAGATACCCCAGTTGTGTATTTCCCGACACAGCAACCCCCGTCTACTCGAATTTCTCCTGGTCTTCCGTCACATCCCTGCCTGCCTTGTCGTAGTCGAGGATTGCGATCTTGTCCGAGTAGAACCAGTCGAACATGTCCCGGCGCAGTTTGGCCATCCAGCTCTGGCTGGCAGCCTTGTGCTTCAGATTGTAGAACACCACGCCTTCGGCAAACACCTTATCTTCCGCGCCGGTTTTGGATGCCCGCTTTGTGTAGTACCGGG
>JAUSAI010000072.1 GCA_030652945.1 Caldisericota bacterium
GACTGGATGTCTTCCCGGCGCGAGCGGGTCGGGCTGGTGGCGTTTGACAAAAGCAGTGTCCGAAGCTTGGCGTCAGCTGCCCGGCACTTTGCTGCCGCATGGTGGCGCAAACGCCGTTGAGATTGAGCCGGGCAGAAATGCAAAAAGGGTGGCAGAGCCACCCTTTTTGATGCTGACAGTTCCGAAGAACGATCAGGCTTGCTTTTGCTTGCGACGCGAGGCAGCAGCCAAACCGGCGAGACCCAGACCCAGCAGGGCGAGGGAGCCTGGCTCAGGAACGGGCACGCCAGGTGCGAATTCAAATGCCTCTCTTGAGGCCGTGATCGTCAGGGTATCAAACGGGTTCAGATTGCTGATCCAGACAGCCAGATTGGTGGTGCCACTGATCACGCCGCCACCAGCTGCAGCGAAGGCCTGAGCGCCCGTAACAGTCTCGGAGCCGGCCAAGCCGCTGAAAGTGAAAGTCAGCAGGTTGTAGTCGTCAGGGCTCTTGTCAACGGAACCCCACAGCAAGTTGAAGGCGGTCTGGAAGCTGCTGAATTCGAGCACCACCGTGCCGCCGACCCTGGCATTCAGGTAGCGCTCGTCCGTGGCTGCACCGCCAGCGTCGCGGAAAGGTGAACGGGTTTGACCGCCAACGTCGCCAGAGTAGATGCCGGAGAGGCCTGTGAAGGACACTTCAACGCCTGTAGACGTGGTGAAGTCAGCTCCGCTGATGAGTCCCGCTGGGCCTCCCGAGCCAAAGTCTTCCAGCGCGAAAGGAGCCGGTGTTCCGTTTGCAACGATGCTCGCAGACACGATAGGAGCGGCGAACGCCGCATTGAACGAGAAGCCCGCAGCAAGAATGCCAGCGGCAACGGTGGTCAGAATTCTGGAAAAGCGCATGACGGGTTCCTTCTGAAGTTTGCCACTCGGAGCGAGCAGCTATGTACGTTCCATCGCAAAGCTTGTGCCAGATGCGTAAGTGTTTGATTTTGAATGAGTTGGGCTTCTGGGGAGTCGCGCAATGTCAACCGCGCCGACAGTTTGAGGGCAGATTGATCTCGAAAGCAAAAAGGGTGGCAGAGCCACCCTTTTCTGTTGCTGAAGCTCCGAGGAGCGATCAGGCTTGCTTTTGCTTGCGGCGAGCAGCAGCCGCCAAACCGGCGAGACCCAGGCCCAGCAGGGCGAGGGAGCCTGGCTCGGGAACGCCGATCGGTGGGTTGCCTGCGATCACGTAGACCTGATCGATCACGACATCCTTCGCGGGAGCAGCGCTCGTGTTGAACACGAACTCGACCAGGTAGTTGCCCACGGCCAGGTCGGCTGCGCCTGCGAAGGTCTGCCAGGTCG
>JAUSAI010000067.1 GCA_030652945.1 Caldisericota bacterium
GACGGCTCCGGGTGCACGGCGTTGTTGTCGATCTGCGCCAGCTGGCGCAGTTCGTTGATCATGGATTCCAGATTGACGGTCTCCTGCGCGATCGCCTGAGTAGCTGCGTGGATCTCGCCAGGATCCGTGATGACGCCGCCATCCATCGCCTCGGCGTACCCCTTGATGACGGTCACTGGCGTCCTCAACTCGTGCGAGAGATTCGAGAACAACTCCCGCTCGATCTCGTCCTTGCATTTCAAATCACGCGCCATGCGATTGAGAGATTCGGCAAGGTCGGCAAACTCCACCATGCCCCCGGTATCGGTCAGTTCGACGTCGTAGTCCCCTCGCCCGACCCTGTCGGCAAACTGTGCATAGCCGACGATCGGCCGTGAAAGGCGACGCGTGAACCACCCTGCGACGACCAGGGCAAGGAGCATGACGACAGCACCGCCTATCCACAGAGAAAGGTGCATGACGTCGTGGAAACGCGTAAACGTCTCCGTCACCAGGTAGCTGTCCGGCTCGATGATGGGCGAGTTGATACCAAAAGGCGAGCCATACCGACCAGCGAGAAAGGTCCTGAACAGGCGGATGAAGAATGCATCCGCGATGGTGACCGAAAGGAAGATCACCAGGACGACCAGCAGACCGTAGCTCAGGATGAGCCTGTTGTGAAAGTTTGAAAGCCTCTTGGCCACGCGGCTACACCAGGATGCGGTACCCTACCCCGTAGATGGATTCGATATACGTTGGATTCCCGGGGTCATCCTGGATCTTCTTGCGGATGTTCTTGATGTAGGCGTCGATGGTACGATCAAACACCTCATCGTCACTGCCGCCGTAGATTTCCTTGATGAGATTCGAGCGCGAAACGGGTTCTCCGTTGGCCTTGACCAACAGAGTGAACACCTCGAACTCCTTGGGTGTCAGCATGATGTCCTTGCCCGCCTTGACGATACGATGCTTGCCCGGATAGACGATCACGTCCTTGAAGACCAACTTCTCGACGGGGGCACTGTCGGCTTGGCGTTCCCAGTCGTAGCGCCGCAGGGCTGCCTTGATGCGTGCCATGAGTTCACGAGGGCTGAACGGTTTGGTCACGTAGTCATCGGCCCCGATTTCGAGTCCCTCCAGCTTCTGGATCTCGTCACTCTTCGCCGTGACCATGATGATCGGCACAGTCGACTTCTTGCGGATCTCCCGGCAGACATCCTCGCCACTCATTTCGGGAAGCATGAGATCCAGGATGACGAGATCGGGTCTCTGCTCATCGAACAGGCGCAGTGCCTCCCGGCCCGTAGCGGCGAGAATGGGCTCATATCCGTCCTTCTGCAGGTACAGTCTCTCCAGCGTGCGGATGTTCTCTTCGTCTTCGACTACCAGGATCTTCTTCATAGCCCCTCTATTCTTGTATGATGGTTGAACCGCACTATCACGTATCAACACAACGTGAGCCTCTTCGGACGACAACCGTGCCGGAGGGTGATCTCCTTGTTGAAGCATACCGCTGTCTTCCTGGCAATTGTGAAGATTCTTGACCATCAGGTTGCCTGCGACCAAAGACAGCCAACCAAGATGTCATCTGCCCTGCGCGCCGATGGCGCGCAGGGCAGATTGATGGATCAGGTTCTCTTCCCGCTACTTCAGCTCAAACGTCACGGAGACCGCGACCGAGAGAGTATTCGACCCGGGTTGGATATACCCTGACATGTCGGCTCCCATGCCACTGTACTGCGAATATGGGCCAGACCCGGTCGACCAGTCTTCCACGATAGAAACGATGTCACCAAGCGTGTATCCTGTGCCGACGAGAGCCCCTTCGGCCTTGGCACGAGCGTTGGCCACGGCCTCCTTCATGATGCCGGCCCTGGCAGCCTCGCGCCCCGTTGCCTCGAATGAGATGCTGTTGAAGACGTTGGAACCGGCGTTGGACGCAGCGTCGATAATGAACGATACCAATTCGGGCTTCGTTCTCACCCTGTTGGTCTGGCTGACGCGCCAGCCGGTGGGCTTGGTCTGCGCGGCGCTATAGTCGAAGTTCTGGTTGATGTAGTAGTTCGCCGTCTGCATGTCTGCGTCCTTCACGCCCAGCGCCTTTACAGCAGCGATGATCTTGTTCATCGTTGCTGTGTTGGCCTGTTGTGCCTGTTGTACCGTATCGGCATCCGTCTGGACACCGAACTCAAGGACGGCGATGTCCGGTGTGATGGTTGTCTGGGCTATGCCGATCGCCGTTGTCACGCGCTCTTGACTGCTCTTGCGCGTCAGTACCCAGCCCACGCCGGTCGCAGCTGCGGCAAGCATGAGCACCAGCAGGATGATGATGACGTTCTCATGTTTCATGGCTACTCTCCTGGTTGGTGTTCTTCAGCAACCATCAGGGCTTGGGATACGTGATCTCAATACCCTTGGTAGCTTCGATCCAGACGACCAACGCATCGAAGGCCTCTGAGATGAACCGGATCGGGACCATCGTCGTTCCGCTGACAATGATGGGTGCGGCGAGGAGCGTGTTGCTCTTGCCGTTGACGGACGCACTCTTCGACCCAATCTGGAGATAGATGACCTTGTCTCCGAGCTGGAGCCGGACAAGCTTGAAAACAGGTTCCCACTCGACTGTCGCACCAAAGGCTTCGGAGATGAGACGGATGGGGACCATGACCGTTCCCTTGATGTTGACGGGAGCTGCCTGAAGTGCCTTGACGGCATCGTTGATCATTGCAGTCTTGTTGCCGACCTGCAGACGGATGAGCGTCCGGGCAACGTACGTCACTGGGATAGATGCCCTGGCTGTGTTGCCGGAAGCGTCGGTGGCGGTGATGTCGATGACGTTCAGACCGTCCTTCGGGAACATGTACACGAAGCTGAAGGTGCCGTCAGCGGCGACCTCTGTCGTGGTACCTGCGATGTGCAGTGTTGCGCCGACTTCGGTCCTGCCAGTGACAGTAACTTGATGTGTCATGATGGTGGCGTAGATCTTGGGCGAGGTAACCGTAAGCACGGGCGGTTTGGTGTCGAGAGTCACGGCAACCGTCGTCTGGCCCACATTCCCCGCAAGGTCCGTGGCAACGACCTGGATGGAGTTTGCGCCTTCGGTGAGCGTGACACTGCCGCCAAAATCACCGCTGGGCTGGACCGCGACGGCACTGCCGTTGATGGTTACTGTTGCTCCGGCTTCAGTACGTCCGGTGATGGCGGCAATCGCCGTTCCGGTCACGCTGCCCCCCTGCGGGGTCAGGATCGTCACGACGGGTGCTGTCGCGTCGACCTTGAAGGTCAGCTGGCGTGGAGCTTCCTGGTTGCTCTGGGAATCTCGGGCGTAGTAGGTGAGTGTTACGTTACCGTCGGGAATCTGCACAGGTCCTGCATACAGCGTGTCTGACCCCGTGTTGATGCGGTAGTAGATGGAAACTGGATACCCCGACGGACTAGTGGCAGTGATAGTCACGGACGGACGAGTTCTGTAGTAGCCGTTCAAGCCATCGGGGTTCACCGGATACGTCACAGCAGTGCTGACCGGCAAGTTGACGATGGCATACGCAGCACTGTTGACCAGCGTCGTTTCTGCAGTCGTATACGCAGTTAGTACATACGATGTGCCTGCGTTGGAGGGGTTCACGATACCTGCCGCCATGTCGATGACGACCGTGACCTGGGTAGATGCCTGGACTGCGACAGGTGTCCTGACCTCGACGCGCCGGGTCGTGCTGTTGGAGGAGACAACTGATACGATGCTCCCATTCACGCGAACGTTCTGTCCCGAGATGGATCCCGGCACAACGGTCCCGGCTGGGAAGATGAGCGTGATCTGACCCGATCCCGCCGACAGCAGTCCACCCGCGCCCGTATTGAAGACTACGGTGTATCCAGAAGGCTTGC
>JAUSAI010000116.1 GCA_030652945.1 Caldisericota bacterium
CGGTCGACTCGAGGGTGAGTGTCGTCGTGCGCGCATTTCAGAAGCGCAAATCCGTCGTCGTCAAGGACGCCCGCACGTCGAGGTTTTACTATCGCGGCTTGCTAGGCGGTCTGTCGAATGTTGCCGTCCCGCTCCTGGCAGGTGACCGTGTCATCGGGGTCCTCAGCCTCGAAAGCCGACGGTTGAGGAGATACTCCCATGAGGACGTCCGCAACCTGGCGCCATTGGCATCTTCCATCGCGCTTTCGCTGGAGACCATGCAGATGAACGCGCAGCTCCGGCTCCAGGCGCGGCTGGACAATCTTACGGGGGCGTACAACCGTCACGTCATGCAAGAGATGGTCCGGTCAGAGATGAACCGGGCAGGACGGCATGGACGCGATCTCTCCTTCGTGATGCTCGACGTCGATGCTCTTAAGGCCGTCAACGACACGCTGGGACACCAGGAGGGCGACCGCGTCCTGCGGGAACTGGTGTTGTGCCTGCGTTCCAGCCTGCGTCCGAGTGACCACGTCATACGCTACGGGGGCGACGAGTTCCTGCTGCTCCTTCCCGAGACGACAGTTGTGGAAGCGAAGATACTGATGGAGCGCATACGGACGATGATTGTCGAGCGGGTCCGTACATCGCTGGGCCCAGTCCTGTTCTCGGCAGGCATCGCAAGCGTTGTGGCCGATACGGGGACGGCAGACCTGGTACATCTGGCAGACGAGCGGCTGCTCCGAGCCAAGAGTTCGGGCGGCAACGACGTCGTCACCGAGTGATCTCGACCTGCACAGCATGCTGTTGCGGCAGCTGGGTCGCACGCCAAGGAGGAACGATGGAGATCCTGCCACACGCTATTGATGGGAAGCTGGTATTCCTGGCGCCCGAGTGCCGAGAAAACGTCCCACTGTACTGGAAGTGGGCAAACGACCGTGAGGTCTCGCGTCTGACCTGCGGCTACGGGAGCGTGCCGAGCCTGGAGTCCATGCTGGCGACGTATGACAGGCAGGCGGCCTCGGATGAAGCCCGGCGTTTTGGTATCCACCTCGCGTCGACGCAGGAGCTCATCGGCCGCTGTGCACTCAAGAACCTCAATCTCATCGTCGGGCGCGGCGAGGTCAGTATTCTCATCGGTGACGAGAAGCACCGCGGGCACGGTTGTGGCACCGAGGCCATGAGACTGCTGTGTACCTTCGGGTTCGAGATGCTGGAACTGCATACCATCTTCTTGACGGTGCTGGCGTGCAATCCGCGGGCAGTTGCCTCATATCACAGACTGGGCTTCAGGGATGCCGGCCGCTTGCGCGAGGCAAGTTCGCGTGACGGTCAGCGCGTCGACATCCTGTACATGGATCTTCTGCGGGCAGAGCTTCAGTAGGGTGCAGGCGGGTGCCCCGTCCGGGGTACCACAGCAGCGGGACAGGGCGAGTCGCCGTGACAATGGTGTATCACAGTGTGTCCCCTGTTACAGAGCGTATGCGGGCGGCGATGGCTGCCGCGTCGATTCCTTCGAGGGCCAGCAGTTCTGCGGGCGTTCCGCTCATGGGTATTGTGCGCACCGCGAGCATGACGACCGGGGTGGCGACGTCGGAGAGTGCTGCAGCGACGGCCTCGCCGATACCTCCTGCGGGATAGTGGTCTTCGACCGTCACGATGGCAGCCGTCCCGGCAGCGGCTTCGTGCAGGGCAGCGACGTCGAGTGGCTGGATGCTGTAGAGGTCGATGACGCGGACGCGTATCCCTTCGAGCGCCAGCAGGTCAGCAGCTTTCAGCGCCTCGTGGAGTGTGATGCCTGCCGCCACGACCGTGACGCGGTCGTCGTCACTCCTGCGTAGAGTCTTGCTGCCGCCGATAGGAAACTGCTCTCCCTCTGTATACAGCCGTGGCAGTTCCTGCCTAGTCGTCCTCAGGTACGTCATGCCATGGTGATCTGCCATCACGTGCACCAGCGCGCCCGTGGCAACGTCATCCGACGGGTACAGCACGACGCAGTCCGGCAGGGAACGGAAGAGCGCGATGTCTTCGAGCCCCATTTGTGAGGGGCCGTCGGGCCCGATGGCGACGCCGGCATGCGAGCCTGTGCACTTGATGTTGGCACGTGCACGCGAGTACTGCGCCATGCGCAGCTGGTCGAAAGCGCGTGTGAAGAACGCAGCAAAGGTCGAGACATAGGGCGTCTTCCCGCGGGCACTGAGACCCAGGGCTGCCGACACCATGTTCTGTTCGGCGATGTACATCTCGAAGAAGCGCTCGGGGTAGGCTGTGGCATAGGTCGCTGCGAAGGTCGAGTTGCTGACCTCGGCATCCAGCACCACCATGTCGGGATGGGACGGAGCCAGTTCGACCAGTGCCCGTCCATACGCTGCACGTGTCGACAACGGGCGGTCTGTCAGCGGGCCGAGGTCGACAGGAGAAGGACTCCAGACGGCCGCCTTCAGGGAGGGCGGAGGCGTGATCCTTCCGTGTGCCTCGAGGTCGACGTCCCCCAGTTCGCGGATGGCCAGCTCGAACTCCTGCTGGTTGAGTGCCTTGCCGTGCCAGCCCTCCTGATCTTCGAGGAAGGAGACACCCTTGCCCTTGACGGTGCGGGCGATGAGAACGGTCGGTCTGCCGCAAGCATGGTCGATTTCGCCATAGGCAGCCTGGATGGCATCAAGGTCATGGCCGTCGTCCAGGACGATCGTGTGCCACCCGAATGCGGCGAGCCGGGCTTCATAGGTTGCGAGGTCCCAGCCAAGCATGGTCGGGCCACGCTGGCCCAGGCGGTTGACGTCGACGATGGCGACCAGGTTGTCGAGTTCATAGTGCGCAGCCAGCTGGGTAGCTTCCCAGACAGAGCCTTCGGCTGTCTCGCTGTCACCCATGAGGACGTATGTCACACAGGGCAGGCGGTCGAGCCGCTTGGCACAAAGGGCCATACCCAGCCCGATGGAGAGCCCCTGGCCCAGTGAACCCGTCGCCGCCTCGGTATAGGGAAAGCGTGGCGTCGGGTGGCCCTCGAGCAGGGATCCCATGTGCCGATACGACAGCAGGTCGGCTTCGGTGAGGACGCCAGCTGCTGCATACAGGGCGTAGAAGAGCGGCGATGCGTGTCCCTTGGAGAAGATGAGGCGATCGTTGCACGGGTTGTCGGGATCCTGAAGATCGAATCGGAAGGTGCCGCCGAACATCAGGCCCGTCATCAGGTCGGTTGCAGACAACGATGTGGTGGGATGACCGGAACCGGCTTCGCTCGTCATGCGCAGGATGTCATAGCGGACGCGCCGTGCAAGCGCTGACAGACTCGGTGCCATACGCGCCTCCCCCTCCCGGAGGATCCCGGGAGAACGTGCACGATCTGCCACGCCGGCTGGATCCCGGCCTTGACCCCATCATTGTTGCGCGTCGGCCGTACATTGCAACGCGTGTGGCACCACAAAACAGGAAAGGCGCCCATCTCGGGCGCCTTTCGCTGCACCTGCTCCGGGGAGGAGGACGGTGGAAGGAGGCTACTTGATGCTCAGCGTCGTACGGCGTTCGTCGTACTCTTCCTTGCTGATCTCACCGGCCGCATAGCGGCGGCGGAGAAGCTGCAGCGCCTCGTCTTCTGACGATTGCTCCGGGTGCTGCATCATGCCGTGCTGGTGGAAGCCACAGCGTGAGCCCCGGATGAGCATGCGAACAACCAGGATGACAAGCGCGAGGACAAACAGCCCCCACAGAATGCCACCGACAATCATGAACACTGAACCGATGCCACAGTCGGCCCCAAACGGGGTGCGACCAACGAATCTCATCATGTGTTGCTCCTTTCGGCGACCCGGTGCATGACCGGCGACCATCGCCTTGCACAGTGTATACGACGATATGCCGCCGGAAGTACGTCACCAATGTTCACAATCCTGGGACCTTGTAGCGACGCGTGCGGAAACGGCTGACGTACACGATGCCGGCACCCAGGAGCACGACACACAGGCCGGCGACAAGGATAAGCGACGATGAGGTACCTGCTGCCGCTGTGCTCGCGGTCGGATCCCACGGCGCACCGAGTTGTCCAAATGGCAGCTGTGCTGCCCCGTCGACGGCCAGTTCTCCAGGTCGCTGACCCATGGCCGGCATCTGCTGAAGCCGTGCTATGGCGGCCTCGTCCAGCCCGAGTGCGATGAGCTGTTCCTTCTGCTCGTTGCTCAACTCACCGCCCACTGCACCCCGGATGATGACCATCGCCTTCTGCATGACCGTTCGGTCCGGCATGGCGCCACCCGGCAACTGGTCACCCGGCGCGACGTTCTCCGGCTGGCCAGGAGCGATCGCGTCTGTCCTGCCTGCTGCACTGCCGAGGGCACTAAGGTCGACGGTCGTTGCGAGAGTTCCGGTGGAGGTGCTGGGCTGCTGACCGGCGAGCTGGGCAGTGATGCTGGCGGACCGGTCCGTCGCGAACTGCACCAGCACTGGCAGGGAGGCCTGGTACCGCTCGTACGTGACGAAGGCGGTAGCGTCGGCCTTGACGGCATCCCCGATGAGAGTGTCGATCCTGGCCACTTCGGCTGCGAAGTCGCCGCTCGTGATCTCCTGTGTCACCAGGTGTTGCAGGTAGGTATGATAGAGGTTCTCGTATTCGTCCACGGCCAGCAGACTGGCAATGAGCGGGCTGTTCTCCATCGAGTCCGTAACTGGGGTATCGATGGGGAAGTTGACAGCACTGGTAGCACTACCGGACTGGAAGCCGGCAAACGAAAGGTTCAGGTCCCACGGCAGGATCTGAAACACGCCGTCCTGCTCGTACAAGTAGTAGTTGTGCTTGAGACTGCTGGCATAGCTGTCGAGGTTCACCAGGAAGGTATTGACGGCAAAATACCGTACCACCTGGTCCACGTCGACGGTTTCCTCGATACCGGTGCCGTCGTGCAGGGCCTTCATCATGGCAATGACCTTCGCGAAGTCCTGACCGTCTGTGGATGCGAGCACTGCGCTGTCACGGAGGATACTGTAGTCGTCTGCATCGTCGCTGACCCAGGACAGGTTGGTCCCTGCGCCTCCGGGCATGCCGCCAACTTGCGGCGCACGGGCTGCACCTTGGACTTCCTGCTGGCCAGGAACGAACTTCCCTCTCGCGCCAACGTCGACGCTCTCGGGTTTGTACAGGTTGCCAGACGTCGTCCCATACGTGCGTTGGGCGAAGGTGCTGTCGATGACCTCGACCATGAGATACAGGCCCCACGCCTTCCCGTTCACCGCGATGTCGGCATACGAGTACGCAGGTGTCGCTACGCCCATCGCGGCGAACAGCTCGTACGACAGGTACTCCTTCATGTAGGTGGCATCGTCCATGATGTTGTTGAGCACGATTGCCTGCAGGCCGTAGCAGGTCTGTCCCGGGACGTACTCGTCGAATTTGATCTTGAAGCTGAAGCGGTCGGACGTGCTGCTGGCCACCCTGGCGAGGCTGGAATTGCCCTTGGGGCGGATGCCGACGTCGTACCAGGTCGTCCCGCCTATCGTGATGTCACAGCTGCGGAACTCCTCCAGGGTTGCGTTGTCCAGGAGCCATTGCCAGTCACCCGCTTCGATGTGGAGATCTACCGACGCGATGGCACTCTTGTCAAATACCTTGGTGACATACTCGGCCGACGATGACTGCACGATCGGTACGACCGCTGCGTCGGCAGTGGACAGTGGCAGCACAAATGCCACCATCAGCACAATGGCGACGACGATCCAGGATAGGTGCCCTCGGTGCCGCATGTTGGCCTTCCTCGCCGGATTGGACGGGGTCACCCCACGTACTCTCCGTTGTAGCTGACCAGGGCGACGTTGCCGATGCCAGCAACCTGCGAGAGTCCGTTGACGAACGAAGTCGCCGAGTCCTTGAGGCGGACTTCGACCGTCAACTCGATACCGACAGTGGGCGAGACGGTCTTGGACTTGACGGCGTACTTCTTGACATGCTGTTTGATGAGGTCGATCCCGGCCTGCTCGCTGGTTTCGTCGGCGCAGTTCAGCACGACGATGTACGGCGTGTCACCTGTCTTCCGATTGGCAAAGAGAACCATGATGATGCCGATGAACAGCGAGCCGACGACAGCAAGTGGGAGCAAGCCGGCGCCGGTGACGATACCCGCACTGATTGCCCAGAAGAGGAAGGCGATGTCGAGGGGCTCCTTGACGGCACTACGGAACCGCACGATGGAGAGGGCGCCGACCATGCCAAGGGAGAGGATGACGTTGGAGGTGACGGCGAGGATAATGAGGGTCGTGATGAGTGTCAGCGCCATGAGGGCGACGCCAAAGCTCTCAGAGTACATGACCCCCTTGAACGTCTTGCGGTAGACGAGCAGGATGAACAGCCCCAGCCCAAACGCCAGGCCCATGGCGATGACCATGTCCAATACCGATATCGACGTGAGCTTGTCCAAGAATCCTGTTTTGAAGATGTCTGCGAAGGTGATAGTGGTCGTTGCCATAGTGTCGCTCTCCCTACGATGAGATATGGACAGTTACAGGCCGAACATCCTGCACAGGGCGTACTTCGAGACCGCAGAGGCCCGTCGTTCGTTGGTCTGGATCATGTCGCCGACGATATCGGGCAGAAACCCCTTGTACTTCACTTCCAGGATGACGTAGCGCCGGTCGAGTGTCTCCACCGTCGGCACCGTTCCCTCAAACAGGTCGGTTGACGACAGCCCGGTCCGCACGGAGGTGTCAAAGGTCACACGAACATCGCCTGGCGCAAAGACGTACGCCTCCCGCACGTAGTCGACGATCGTGCGCGGGCGCAGCAGGGCGATGCCCATGTGAGCGTACAGGTCTGCGAAGAGGGGCTGTTCCGACGCACCGAGGAACCTGGTGTCACCACCCATGATCCGCTCGCATTGATCGCGGGCAATGGAAGTACTCTGCTTGGTGCAAAGCGTGCCATCACGAGTCTTCTTCTCGAGGCGGATGAAGGAGGCATCACCATTGTAGAAGCGGATCCGAAACTTCGTTCGGTGGTCCAGGCCATTGATCTTCTCCAGTAAGACCCTGTCATCAGGGTCGTCGAAGTACAGACTGCGGATGGTATACGTCCCGTCGGCCCGCGCATGTTCGTCGAGGCGCAGGAGGTGGGAGAGCCGACTGCGGATGGCAACGAAGTCGCCGACGTTGATGTAGTGCTTCACTTCATGGCGCAGCTGCATCGTACGCTCCCGTGGTCACGGATATCTGGCTGTTTCACCTGATACTACGGTGGGAGAAGCCGTTTCGTACAGGGAGCGGTTCACAATAGACCAAAAGGCGGGGCCGTGAGGCCCCGCCTTTTGGAACTACAGTGAGAGTGCTTCTAGGCGAGCGCTTTCGGCTTGAGTGCCTTGTAGACTTCGAACCACAGAACGCACGCGAAGCCTACTGCCGCTGCAATGAGTACGTCGAGCGGATGCTGAGCGGTCATTTGGAAGAGGCGCTCGCCAAACGTTGTATACAGCGTGAGCGCCAGCAGGCCGATCGCAATGAGGATGACCCACCACACCGAACGGTTCGGCTGTCGCAGCATGCTCACCATACTGCGTGTCCACGAGCGATTGGTCAGGATGAGCGCGATGTTGGCGAAGATGAGCGTCGTAAACGCCAGTCCGCGGGCATTCATCTCGGCTTCCGGCGACGCGCCATGCTGGAAATATGAGACTCCGAAGACCACGAGAATTGCTACGAGGATGCTGGCACCCTGGAGGATGCTGGTCAGGACGAGTTTGCCACTGAAGGTGGGCTTGGCGGGGTCACGCGGCGGGCGGTCCATGATGTTGGACTCTTCGGCCTCACTCTCGAAGACGATTGAGCAGGTCGGGTCGATGATGAGCTCGAGGAATACGATGTGGACGGGCATGAGGATGAGCGGCCAGCCCAGCAAGACCGGCACCAGGCACAGTCCCGCGATGGGTACGTGGACGGCGAGAATGTAGCCCATGGCCTTGCGGATATTGTCGAAGATGCGACGGCCCATGCGGACCGCTGTGACAATACTGCCAAAGTCGTCCTTGAGGAGGACCAGGGCGGCGGACTCACGGGCGACGTCGGTGCCGCGCTCCCCCATGGCGATACCGATATGGGCGTTCTTGAGGGCAGGGGCGTCGTTGACGCCGTCACCCGTCATGGCGACGATCTCGCCCTTTGCCTTGAGCGCCTGGACAAGCCCCAGCTTCTGCTCGGGGACCATGCGCGCAAAGACGCAGACGTCACCCACTCGCTGCTTCATCTCGTCTTCTGACATCGCGTCAAGCTCGGAGCCGGTGACGACACGGTCGGGGTTCTGCAGGCCGATCTCGCGAGCGATGCTCTGGGCAGTCCCGGGGTAGTCGCCCGTGATCATGACCACGCGTACGCCAGCATGGTGACACTGCTCGATGGCTGCACGCACCGTCGGCCGGATGGGATCGGCGAGTGCGACGAGACCGATGAACGTGAAATCGAAGTCGTGCTGGCTGTCGGGCAGTGACTGTCCATCGTAGGTAGCGCGCGCGACGCCCAGGACGCGCAGGCCGTCGTTCGCCATGTCCATGACCTGCTTCATAATCACTGCCTGCTCTTCCGGCAGGAGGTGGCACAGGTCAAGGATGGCCTCCGGGGCACCCTTGGCGGCGACACGGTCGTCGCCCGAGTGCACCTGCCATGCGTGCGTCAGTGCCAGCAGTTGCCGTGACAATGGATACTCGCGCTGGAACGACCAGTCGTTGTGCAGGTGCTCGGTTCCGGCGAGTGTTTCTTTGCCGACGTCCAGGATGGCGCGTTCCATTGGATCGAACGGATCCACATCACACGCAAGGACAGCGTATTCCACGAGTTCGTGGAACGGGTCCGGCAAAGGACCTGCGGTACCTGCTGCGGGGATGTGCAGGTACTCTCCGTTCACCGCCAGTCGACGAACTGCCATACGATTGAGAGTAAGGGTACCCGTCTTGTCCACGCACAGCACCGTCGCCGAGCCCAGGGTCTCGATGGCTGGCATGTGGCGCGTCAGGACCTGGTTCTGGGACATGCGCCAGGCACCCATCGCCATGAAGATGGTCAGGACGACGGGGAACTCCTCGGGCAGAACACCCATGGCCATCGCGAGGCCGGACAGGAACCCGCGCTGCCATGCGATGAGGTTGTTGCCGCGCGTGACAGCATAGACGACCGTGACGACGATACAGAGTCCCAGACCCACCATTGCCATGTCCCGTACCAGGTGCGATATCTCGCGCTGGAGTGGCGGCTTCTCGGTATCGAGGGATTGCAGGGCCTTCCCGATCTTGCCGATTTCCGTCTGGGCACCGATGCCGTGGACCTTGGCGGTTCCCTGTCCGGCAACAACGAGCGTTCCCGAATAGACGGTCGGCAGGCCTTCACCGCCAGGGCGGCCGGGTTCAGCGACGCCGTCCCACGGTTCCTTGCGGACAGGGACGGACTCTCCGGTCAGGAGCGATTCGTCGACGTTGAGGTTCGTGCAGCTCACAAGAAGAGCGTCAGCCGGGACGCGGTCGCCCTCCGAAAGCATCATGATGTCACCGCGGACAACGTCACGGCCTGCAATGCGCACCCATTCGCCGTCGCGCCGGACCAGCGCACGGGGGCTCGACAGGTCGCGCAGTGCTTCGAGTGCGTTCTCAGTCTTCTTCTCCTGCACGTACGTGATGCCGATGACGACGAACACGAATCCCAACAGCATCAAGGCTTCTTCCTTGTCACCAAGGATCAGATACAGCGAACCGCAGATGAGGAGCAGCAGGAGCATCGGCTCGCGCAGGATCTCGAGGAGAACGCGTATCCAGCCGCGCTTTCCCGAGCTGGGCAGTTCGTTGGGGCCATCTTGCTTCAGGCGCAGTGCAGCCTCTTCGCTGGTGAGACCTTGTGATGGTGCAGTGTCAATACTACTTTTCACGACAGAAACCTCCAAGAGTGTGTGGTGGGTTCCCGACCTTGACAAGGATTGACTCTGGCAAGCCCTACGTCCAGCTGCACACGCGCAGTGACTGGCAGGCGACCTGTCAGGAACGACACCATACTAAGGCCGACGCAGACGTGCGTCAAGGCCACAGTGTGCAAGTTCCGGCTCATTACAGTGGGCGACGGGGTCAGTGGCGTCGGACCGCAGTCTGAACTCAGGCACCTCCCGAGGAAGCCTTCCCAACAGGCTGGTGGACGTTCTGTTCCTCAGTGAACCGCCGGAGCGCCTGCACGGTGCCGAGAATGAGCAGGAGGTCGCCGGCCTGAAAGGGTTCGTCGGACGTCATGTCGATGCGGACCTGGGGACCGCGCCGAATGCCCACGACGTTCACGCCATAGCGGTGGCGGTAGTCCAGCGTCTTGAGTGTACTGCCGATGGCGTCGACCGGGACCGCCGATTCCACGATTTCGTAGTCGGGCGCCTCCTCGAGGAAATCGCGCAGGCTGTGAACCCCGAGACGGTTTGCAAGACGTATAGCCATATCGTGTTCGGGGAAGACGACCTCGTCGACACCGACGCGCTTCAGCAGGCGTCCGTGGAATTCGGTCGAAGCCTTGGCAACGAGGCGCTTGATGCCGAGCTCCTTCAGCACCATGGCGGCAAGGATGCTGTGTTCGATCTCCGAGCCGATGGCAAGGACGACGATTTCGCAGCTCTTGATGCCAGCGGCTTCCAGCTCGGCGGGGTTGGTCCCGTCGGCGATAACGGCGACCGTGACCTTCTCTTTGATGGCTTCGACGGCATCGCGAGACTCGTCGATGGCGAGGACTGAGAAGCCGAGGCGTTCGAGCTGTTGTGCCGCTGATGCACCAAAGCGGCCCAACCCTATGACGGCAACCTGACGTTTCATGTGGAGACCTCCTTATCCGATGGGCAAATCGTCTTCTGGCAAGCGGATGCAGATGCGGTGTTCGCCGCGAGCCTGCAAGATCACGTAGGCGGCGGCCATGACGCCGATGCGTCCGGCCAGCATGGTGAGGATGAGAGTAACGAGCGAGACACTCGACAACTGCGGGGTGATGCCAGTGGTAAGACCGACCGTGCCGAACGCCGACACGACCTCGAACAGCAAGGCCAGGGCGGACATGCGCGACGGCTCAGCGATGACGAGGACGAGGGTTGCGGCAATGACGATACCGATGCTGAGGACGAACACGCCGACCGCCTTGCGCACCGTCCGCCGATGCAGAGCGCGGTGGCTGAGACGGGTCTGGTCTTCCTGGTTGAGAACGGCGCGCAGGTACGCCATGATGACGGCGATCGTTGTCGTCTTCACGCCGCCTCCTGTTCCGCCGGGAGATGCACCGATGAACATCAGCATGATGATGACGATCAGTGAGGCAGCGCTGAGGCCTCCGATGGGGACCGTCGCGTACCCTGCCGTGCGTGCGGTGACTGATTGGAACCACGCGGCCAGCAGCTCCGTTCTTAGAGAAAACTTGGCAAACATGCCCCCGTGCTCCAGTGCAAGGAGTGCAAGCATGCCACCAACCAGGAGAATGCCCGTCGTCTGCAGAACGACCCGCGTATGCGTCGTCAGGTGGCGCTGCTCCTTGTTGCGCCTCGTCAGCTCCCATAGCGTAATGAAGCCGATGCCGCCGATGATGATGAGCGCCGTGATGACGAGGTTGACGGTCAGATCGCCGACATATGGCTCCAGACTGCGCATGCCGCCCAGGATATCGAAGCCGGCGTTGTTGAATGCACTCACTGCGTGAAAAACGCCCCGCCAAATGGCAAGGCCGAGCGATGTATCTTTGGCGAAGCGCAGGGAGAGCAGGAGTGCGCCGATACCCTCGGTAATGAGGACCGTTCCGCCGATGTGCAGGGCAAACTGCCGGACGTTCGCCCGCTCCGGGGTCGGCAGGCTCTCGCGGAAGTCTCCGCCACGCTGGATCGGCAAAGCACTACCCCGCGCCGCATACAACATCGTGCCGATGACCATGTAGCCCAGGCCGCCCATCTGAATGAGCAACAGGATGACCAGCTGGCCAAATGGCGTCCAGAACGTACCGGTATCCACGACGACCAGCCCGGTCACGCAGGTTGCGCTGGTGGCGGTGAACAAGGCGCCGACAAAGGGTATCTGCTGACCGGTCCGGCACACCGGCAGCATCAGCACCAGGGCGCCAAGAACGATGATGGCGACGAAGCTCAGAACGATGCGCTGGGTCGGTGCGCTATGCAGACGACGATTCGACGAATCGCCAGCTTCAGCGATCACGAACTACTGCTTCCATCAAATGAGTACAATGGTGTAGAGAGAATGTGGCACTCCTGCCGGATAAGATGGGCAGCGTAGAGTATGGCATCAAGTCTCCTTTTGGTCAACCCTCAGAAGTGGACGATCGCGATGTCAGATGCTGACCGTGCGGTCGTCGAGGGATGTCTGTCTTTGGGGTCAGCTGGTAAAGAGCGCCGCAAATGGTAAGTTCGCGGTTCTGACGCCAGCAGCGACATCGGTGTCAGTGCAGACCGTCGGTGCATCCACAAGCGTCATTCGCGCGCGGTCTTGAGGCTGACCGCCATCTGCACACCCAGGACTTTGCGGCGAGCTGCCCTGAGGGAAACGAAGTACGTCGCGACGATGATGGCCGCGCAGACCGCAATCGACAGCGGCGATAGCCGTATCGGCAGACTGAAGCTGATGCCGCTGGTTGTTGTCTCGAGCAGTCTGGCAAGAGATATCATCAGGAGAGGAATGCTGAGGAGGAAGCCAATCCCTACCGCCACGACTCCTGATCCAAGGACCATTCCGCTCAGCTCTTCGCCACGGTACCCGAGGACTTTGAACAGCGAGATCGTTACGCGTTCCTCGTCGACGGTCAGAGTGGTAACCACAGACAGGGCCACAAGCGCGATGAGTACTGCTGCAATCGCTATGAACCCGAGACCGATCCAGAGAGGCTCGATGACGGAGTCGAAGGCGGCACGACTCTGCGCCATGGACAGCGTCATCAGCACCTTCGGGGCTGGTATCTGCAGGCTCGTTGTGCTCAACAGGGCGTTGAAACTCCCGGGTGGTGCCTGAACAATGCCGTTGAGCTGCTGCTGTGGCATGATGACGGCCGCAGTCGTGTAGAGTTCCGCGATGGCACCTACCGTCAGCGTGACTTCCTTTCCAGTAGCCGTCTGCCGCATCGTCCACGTGTCACCGAGCTGCAGGTCGAGCTTGTGCGCGAGCGCACGCGTGATGATGACGCGGTCGATCGGGATGGTCTGACCTGTGCTGTCGCGAGGGACGAAGAGCGTCGACGCAGCGGGCAGCCCCATGGCCTGGAAAGTCAGCTGATCGTCCATCGTCGTGACTGGTACGATGGTCAGTGGTTCTCCGCCCCATGGATTGTCGACCTGTGGTGCCGTCAGCACGTAGGTGTAGTTGTACCGAAAGTCCTGGAACGCGCCCCGTATCAGCGTATCCATCGAGTCGCGCATCGCGCCGCCAAACAGGAGAAGGTAGCCGGCAACCATGGCACCGAGCGTCAGTAGTGCCAGCCGTGACAAGCCGCGGACAGCCGCCCTGACCACGAACCGGTTCCGGAACGATCCTCGCCTGAGGTGGAAGAGGCGCTCCAGAAGACCCGGACGGCTGCTGATGACAGTTGTCTGCATCAACTTCACAGGTGTCTGAGCCAGCAGTCGTACTGCCACCAGAGCGACGGCCGGAACGACGAGAAGCACCGGAGCTGCTATGCCCACGAGAGCCGCGTTCCATGGGACGGTCGTCACGTATGACGGGACGCTGAAGTAGCTGGCCATGTATGCCAGCATGGGACGCATAGAGAGAATCGCTGTCAGGACACCCAGCGTCGACCCGGATACGGCAATCAGTGCAGGAAGAGCCAGTTCGTGCAGGACAAGACCCCATGTCGAGTAGCCCAGTGCCTTGAGCGTGCCGAGTTGAGCCCGCTGCACGCGGACCATGCGGCCCTGTGCTGCCGCCAGCAGGAGCGACGTCAGCAGGAGGATGACGAGCGGCATGCTCGTGGACACTGACGTTGCCCCGTCGATCTTGGCAGTCGCCATGGTGAACCGAGGGTTGGCGGCAATATCCTGCCAATACGCCAGGCCGACGGTCTCGGCAAGTACCTTTCGGGCCGTGGCAGTCACACCGCCGGCAACCCTGACATGCCAAGTGGTGAGAGCCTCGGGCGCAAGGTCGTCCAGTGCAGCAGGCGTGACGATGGCAATGCCGAAAGCCTTGGGATCAAGCATGATGCCTGCGTCGTCGGTCGTCCTGATAGGGTACATGTAGTCGGGAACGGCCGCGAATCCCACGACGGTGAAGGAGTGTCCCATCAGGCTCATCGTCGTCCCAAGAGGGACGTTGAGAGCAGTGCCAACCGTCTGACCGACAAGCATCTCGTCGTCCGCCCGTACGTCGCGGCCTGCAGTGACGACGGGGATATTCAGGCGCGTCGTCCGCTCGAATACCCGCAAGGTGAGGCCTCCGGCAACTGCGACGTCAACCTCCCGGCGGCTTTCGATGACGACCTGGTGCTCGCTCTCGAAGGCGGACAGGTCTACGAAGGGCTTCTGCGGGAGGAACGTGGCTGACTCGATCTGAGACTCGTTCTCGAATCGTGCCATGCTGGCGTCAATGTCGACAACAAGTGCGTTGAGTGTGGCATACAGCATACTGGCAAGCAGGACTAGCGTGATACTGCCATAGACCAACCAACGATTGGCACGGATACTGCGCGGAACCCGTTTCAGCAGAGGGTTTACCACGTGACCTCGTCCGGCGTGATGCGCCTGCCGACGATGCGGTCCTCCTCGATCTCGCCACTGCGCAGACGGATGACGCGGTCGGTCATGTCTGCGATGGCAGCGTTGTGGGTGACGAGGACGATCGTCGTGTGATAGGTAGTGTTGACGTGGACGAGCAGGCGCAGGATATCGCGCGAGGTCGCAAAGTCCAGCGATCCCGTCGGCTCATCTGCTAGCAGCAGGACTGGGTTCTTGACGACTGCTCTCGCCAGCGAGACGCGCTGCTGCTCGCCACCCGAAAGCTCGTAGGGAAAACGTCCCGCCGTGGACGACAGGCCGACAGCCTCCAGGACCTCTGCGACGGGCAGAGGATGCAGGGCGATGCTGCTGGTCGTTTCGATGTTCTCCTGGACTGTCAGGTTGGGGATGAGGTTGAAGAACTGGAAGACGAACCC
>JAUSAI010000122.1 GCA_030652945.1 Caldisericota bacterium
ACAAGGCGAACCTGCCTTGGTATAGCCGCCGCCTTCCGGGCAGTGACCCCTGAAAAGGGGGGCGCATAGCTCAGTTGGTAGAGCAGCTGACTCTTAATCAGCTTGTCCCAGGTTCGAGCCCTGGTGCGCCCACCATTCCCGGAAAGCAAAGAAGCCCCCCGAATTTCGCTGATTATCGGCGCTTGTAGCGAAGGCTTCGTGTCTGCCGCACTGTCGCAGCGCACGGTCTGATTTCGCTGGCGGAAGCCACCCGGTAGCCACGAGATAGACACCGGAATCGGCGTCTCATCGCCTTGCTCCAATCGATCTCGTAGCCGGCCGCCTCCAGTTCGCGCGCGAGCTCCTGCTTCCAGGCACCGCCGTCGTCGTACGGTTCGGACACGACGCCCGCATAGTCGGACGGCACCTCAAGCTCGCCCCGCTTGAGTACACAGACGCGGTTTCGTCCTAGTTTCGCAATGAAGATCCCACGTCAGAAGCACCACGGCGAAGCCGACGGCACCATGCGCTTCGATTTTCTCGATGATCGTGCGGCCTTGATTTGCCAGTTCATGAAGGATGATCGGGACGAAGCCCGAGATCGACGAGCTGGCCGACGGGAAATGACGAGCGTTGTCGGCCGCCGTCCAAAAAACGGCGCCCGAGGTGCGGCGCGTCCTTCAAGCCGTCTGGCGTGCAACCGACGGACGTCCGCAGGCCTGGCGTGCGCTGGACGGGCCGTGTCTTTCCGAGAACAGCATCGGCGTGCAGCGTGTCGTGACCGAGGGGTTGCTGCTGGTCGAGAGCGGGCACAGCGCCTGCCTCACCGACGCCGGCCGGCGTGTATTGCAGGCGGCTTGAGGCTGCGGCGGGCGCCCACGGTTTGCCTCAATTGGCGTTCAAGCAGGCCTGTGACTGTTCCGCCATCCGCGGGTAGAGATTATGGACAGCAATTCAGATCGTCAGGACGACCCGGTCCCCAGCCGGCGGGCTTACTCCGAGCCCGTGCTGAAGCGCTTAGGAGCGTGGTGGGAATTGACCCGGTCCGTAGGTCATAAGGGCGCGAAAGACGGTCGGGATAGGGGCCCCGACAAGCGAACCAGCTGGTAGACGCATCGGCATCTGGTCAGTGAGGTAGTCGCTCCAGGCCGCCCCGATCGTGCCTCGTCTGCGGCATTCACATCTGGCTATCCGGCCACCTGAACGGGTTGCCGAGAACGCCTCCTGAGCATCGGGAAGTAGACACGGGGACTGCCGTGCTGGTCCTTGTCGTGGAGCAGATGTGGGAGACTGATTGTCATTGTGAGCTCGATGCTGCTTCAGATAGACAATTCCAGGCACTTTCCGGCATTGGGTCGTTGCTTCGCGCTGGCGCTTCTGGTGATGGCCCCGCCCAGCCTTGTCCAGACCGTCACTGACGGCGACACCATCAAACATAATGATCAGACATACCGACTGTGGGGGATCGATGCCCCGGAGACCAAGCAGAGCTGCGCCGAAGGCTGGGAGGCGGGCAAGGAGACCACTAATTCCCGATAGGCCCGCTCAACGACGCCGCGCGGCCCGGCGGAAGCAAACGGTTGTCGATC
>JAUSAI010000137.1 GCA_030652945.1 Caldisericota bacterium
AGGTTCAGCTGGTTCCCACACCAAACATCACACCTGACAATCCACCACCTTGGGGCATTTCACCGCAGCGTGAATGCCAAGGACCGACCCCCGCCAGGTATGAGCCGGGATCGGTCGTCAATGGAGCGCCGAGACCAGCTCAGTTCAACCGGTTGGGTGCCCTCAACTTGCGGCGACGGGCCACAACTCCCAACATGCCGACGCCTGCCAAAACAAGCGCCAAGCTTCCGGGTTCTGGCACCTTTTGAAACCCAAGGCTTGCCGCTGCAATTTGCTGCAAGGCATAGGCGTCTTCACCGGAAATGCCGAGATCTCTAGCGGCCCATTCGTGATAGCCCAGCGATTGCGGGTCCAGCCCGGTGACCGTGCCAAAGACAGTCAGGGCGCTCAAATAGGAGCCCCACTTGCTGGGATGTGTGCCGTCGTTGAACCAAAGGTCCATCAGGCCGTCGGTACCCGCGTCGTTGGCGTACATGTTGCGGGTGGCCACACCGTCTTGCACAGCACGCAAGAAGGCTTGGCCCGTCGGGATGATTCCCTTGATTCCAGAGGAGCCATCATCGTCCGCGTAATCACGGATGCTCAACATCGCCAACCTCATTTGTTCCGTCATCTCCTCCAGCGACCCGAAGTAGCTGGGTGCCGGTGTGTTGGTATCGTAGGTGGCGATGGCGGTGACGGGGTTGATGGTCTTTGCGCCT
Source organism: Caldisericota bacterium (assembly GCA_030652945.1). Lineage (GTDB taxonomy): Bacteria > Caldisericota > Caldisericia > Cryosericales > Cryosericaceae > Cryosericum. The sequence goes on from JAUSAI010000137.1 coordinate 702, forward strand.
GGTGAATTGATCAGATCAGGGCGCGCCCATGTCTCTTGCAAGTAGATCTTGGTATCAAGGCTGGCGTTCACGTTCACCCCCAGATCGCGGGTGAGGCCGTTGGTGCAGAAGGTGCCTCCGCCAGCAGCGGCACAGGCGGCATCTGCCTGGGCATTGGTGCCACCAGGAGGACGGTACTGCGCGCGGAACATGTCACGTTCGATGTAGCTCGTGACTGCGGCCAGGCCCTGAGCAATGGGGACCTTTCCGGTATGGACCCAGTCTTCGATCAGGTCGACATAGGCCCTGACCGATGGGAAATTGGACCCCAGAACGCCAGTGGTCCCAGTGTTCAAGGGTCTGCCTGCAGCGTCTGTGGTGACGGTCTTCGAAGCCAAGGCCTCGTCGCTTTGGTCCTGCAACACGATGTTGCCCCATTGCTGGCTGCCGATGTTGCTGCGCAGGTCCCAGTTGCTGTTGGCCGTGTTGAGCAAATGGCCTCGCAACGAGGCCGCATTGCGGGTGGACAGGGCCACGTCGTAATCAAGGCCTGCCTGGACTGTGAATTGTTTGAAGATGCCTGCAGTGCCGCCCCAGGTGTTGGCCTGGGTGTGCGGTGAGTACGAATTGCCCTGGACGCCCGACGGATTGTTGACGCCAATTGGATAAGAGTTTGTACCCGTCAAATCGGTGAACTTGGGGGTGCTGGCGTTCGTACCTCCAACGACCAGATCAGGGCCCCGGGGCGCGGAAAGGTCGCGCACATTTGCAGCGTTGTAAGTCAGCACCTGATTCGTCAAGTTCAAGGTGCCATCAGGATTCAAGGAACCATCGGTTCGGCCAAAGGTATAGCTGTTGCCGACGAAGAGGATGGAACTGGGAGCCGCGTTTGCTGAAGTCACAGCGGCAAGCGCTGCGAGCGCAATCGGCAAGGCTCGGGAAATGGGGAATCTCATATGGCTCCAACTTTCTAGTTATGAATATCCAGGGAACAACAAATGAACCCGGGTGCTTGAACACGT
>JAUSAI010000144.1 GCA_030652945.1 Caldisericota bacterium
TGGTTCAAATAGGCAAGACTAAGAAGGAAGAGCAAGCAAGCAAACGCCGTCAGGTTCGTGTGGTCTACCAACACTGCATTTGGCTCCCGAACGGCGCAGTGCGGGTGTGTGCTTCAACCAACCTACAACGCAACCGCAACACACACACACACACACAACCGCAAGCAATCCACATGTTTTGCAGGCAATTGCGGAGTCTATGACTACATCTACGTCTCGTGTTCCCGTTCGCATTCCTACGGTACGTTTCGCCCTCGTCATCGTGTCGAACCGAGAGTAGAAACAGTAACAGAGTCGCTGATCCGATGTGTTCATTCACCTCGCTGATCCATCTCTTCAATCTCTCATTACCTCACAGCCTCGTCACCTGCACGTTTCAGCACGCATGTCCTGCTTGTTCTTCTCGTTGCGCTCATAGGACCGTGCCGCGGGTGTTTGTGGCGTGGGCGCCTCGTATCACTTGTCACACAACATATCATTCTTGACCCCCCGTTGCAGGTGGATGACATTCCCAACTTGATGCGTTACATTTCGGGTGGTGATGAGGCGCTTCAGTTGGAAGCGGTCTCCCAGTTCCGCAAGATGTTGAGTAAGGAGGATAACCCCCCCATCGACAGCGTCATCGCAAGCGGACTCGTCCCCATCTTTGTCAGGTTCCTAGCAATGGACCACCTACCGCGACTGCAGTTCGAGTCCGCTTGGGCCCTGACTAACATCGCCTCTGGCACGCCAGCCAACACACGGGCGGTGCTCGAGTCTGGCGCCGTCCCCTACTTTGTGCACCTGTTGGACAGCAGTGAGGCAGACGTGAGGGAGCAAGCGGTGTGGGCTCTGGGCAACATTGCGGGTGACTCACCCCGTTGTCGAGACTTTGTATTGAAGGAGAGGGCATTGCCCGGTGTGTTGCGACACCTGGTACCGGGCGCCAAACTGTCGTTTGTGAGGAATGCAACGTGGACCCTCAGCAACTTCCTTCGAGGCAAGCCCGCCCCCGAGTACGAGTTGATTCAGGACTGCCTTCCCATGCTCGCTACCCTCATTTACTCTGAAGATGTGGATGTGTTGACTGACGGCTTGTGGGCCCTCTCATACCTCACGGACGGTGACGACGCCGTGCAGCTACAACAGGCCATCGAGGCTGGCATCGCAACCCGCGTCGTGCAGCTCCTCACACACGCCAACAACAGCGTGCAGACACCCGCACTGCGCACCGTGGGGAACATTGTGACTGGCGACGAGGTGCAGACGCAGGTGATGATCAATGCGGGTGCCTTGTATGCACTTGGCAAGGTGTTGGCGTTGGGGAAGAAGGGACTGAAGAAGGAAGCCTGCTGGGCCATCTCAAACGTCATGGCGGGCAACAAGGAGCAAGTGCAAGCTGTCATTGACGCGGAGGTAGTCCCCACTCTAGTTAACCTCCTGATTGAGGGACATCACGACATCCGCAAGGAGGCCTGCTGGGCTATCTCCAATGCCACCAGTGGCGGCACCGCACGGCAAATACTGCACTTTGTTGACAGCGGATGCATCACTGGCCTCGTTGGTACGTTTCCATGTGTTGCTGTGGGTTAAGTCGTGGGTGGGGGGGGGGGGGGGGGGGGGGGGGGGGGGGGGGGGGGGGGGGGGGGGGGGGGGGGGGGGGGGGGGGGGGGGGGGGGGGGGGGGGGGGGGGGGG
>JAUSAI010000149.1 GCA_030652945.1 Caldisericota bacterium
AGGCCATCCGGCGCCACCCAACTTATCAATATGGCGTCTATCGTGTTTCGATACGCGTGATCGTGATCCGACCTTGAACTCGGTCTGCTGAAAAACGAACCCGGGCGCCCCGCTTTAGCGACTTAAGCATCGCAGGGTTCTGAACCCGGAAGACCATCGTCATCTCGTCCATGTTCAAATTCGGGATGGGGCCATGCGCAATCGTCAAGCGTCCCTCCGCAGTGTCAATTTTTTCGATCGTCCCGCTTACCAATGGAAGAATGGCGGCAGCGCTGGACTTCGGGGCGGGCGGCGGTGTGGGCGATGCGGCTTGTGCGGTCCTTGGCGCTTCCGTTGCCGGCCCGCGCCTATCTAGTGGACCGCTGCCATGGGGCGGCTGATCCGGTTGTGCTCGGTACACCGCCTCTTTCCGCCGGGCTTGCCATTTCTTGGTTTGCTCGATCTGAGCCTCCTGCTCGACCAGTATTTTTTGTGCGAGCTGACGAAGGTCTTGGTCGCCACCGAACTCGAGCTGAGTCTTCGCGAGGAAAATCAGGTCTTCGTGATGGGCGACGAGCATCAGCGCAAAGTCCTTATCCGGATCGCCACTTAGTTGAATGTCCTTGAAGCGATTGCTCATCACCTCTTTCACACGATCAAACGCAGCCATTGCACCCTTGGCGGGTTGAGCGAAGGATGGCTGTAGGAACGGGACGAGAGCCGCGCCAAGAAGCAACGACCCTGCCAAATACAAACGATATCGCGAATTCATGCTAATCTCCCGCAAAGTTAGACGCAGGCGCATCACGCCCGCGTCGCTGTCGCCCTATCAGGCTTTTTCAATCTTGGTGACGGTGATCTGGCCGTTAACGCGGTCAGCAGAGAACCGAATTCGGTCACCAGGTTTTACCGCCTTCAACATGGCGGGATCCTGCGCCCTGAAGATCATGGTCATTTCGTCCATGTCCAGGTTTGGAATCTTGCCGTGCTTGATGGTGATCCGTCCTTGCTCGGTATCGATCTTCTCGATAGTGCCAGC
>JAUSAI010000154.1 GCA_030652945.1 Caldisericota bacterium
GGATGCCGCGCCTATAACCGCGGCTAAGAAGAAGTAGCTGAGAAGCGGCTTGCGTGTGGCTGAAATCGGCCAGGAGCCGTCATCTGAGTATTTCCTCCACAGCAGCCATTCAGTCCAGTTTATCATTGCATATACGGACAGACCTGACGCCCCCCATGAGTCAAGCAGTTACTGCAATACAGCGAATTCTGCGAATTTCAATGTACAGACCGGTGGGCCTGGTGAATAACTGTTGGGCCCAATGAACCACGAAGGTCACGGACGACCGTGCTTTTTCAAGTTTGCAGGGCTCGAAGCGGCAGCTCGAATCATTGACGGCCAGAGTCTCAAATGGAGCTCCGCCGTAGAGTTCAACGACCCCTTCGATCACCAAGCGGGGTTTCGGCTAGACATAGACGAGAACGCATTCGCTGATCTACTGACCGCGTCCATGATGCGCATCATCTTTACAGACGTCGCGGTCGGCGTGGGCGCGTCACCCTCGTTCACGGAGCTCCTCATATGCATGAGGGGCATGCGCGGACACTTCTCAAAGGAGGCGATCCAGGCTGATTTCCAGACTTCGTCGCTACAGGTTGCCCGCAACATCACTGAAAGTATTGCGTCCTTCAACGAGGCCATCCGCGTCCACTTACTCAACTCGCGAGTACTCTGCGTTACAGAGGATGTTGACAACGTCGTGATGTGGTCACACTACGCTGAACAACACCGGGGCGTCGCCTTCCAGTTGGGGTGTCTTCCCCACCTAGATAACCGACTTCTAGCGGCAAAGCCAGTAGAGTACACGGAAGAGTTCATCGCCTTTCCCGGGGCTGCAGAGTATGCAAAGCACTTGACTGGTGAGTCTTCAATTGACATCGCCCAGCTTGTTTGGAAGATCGCATACACCAAGCACCGTGATTGGGCATATGAGCGAGAGTGGCGCGTTCACATCCCGCTCCTTGACGAACGGCCATCGACCAACGTGTCCATCTATACCGAGCCGCCAGAAATCTTCCAGGCGATGTATCTTGGTTGCCGCATGCCATCAGCGGAGCGGGAGCATCTGATTAGCCTGGCCCGCGCACGCCTGCCGACAATGAACATCTACCAAGCACAACTAGCCTCGAGATCCTTCAACTTAGAGTTCGTGTCGCTTGATGGGGCTTAACCAGTCGCACGAGTGGACTGCACAATCGTTGCGCGGTTGCTCGTCCCCTCTGCTACAACGTTGAACGTCTGCTTTTCGAGACAGCCAACTTTCGCTTTGGGTCGATTTCAGCCACTCGCACATTTCCATCCCCCTCCCCCGACGAAGTACAAAGTTACATGAGCAGGCTGGCATCCCTTCGGGGAGGTGCGCATCCCGCTGTACCGGCCCGTGATGACGCCGTTTCCTTGGCAATAACGAAACGACCTGGCCATTTCATGGCGTGACACGAAGACCATGCCCAAGTACGTGAAGCTTATCCTGGCGTGCATGCCGCGCCTGCCGTGATCACGGAGGCTGGCGGACACCATGAAACTATCCACTGATGCCGAGTT
>JAUSAI010000160.1 GCA_030652945.1 Caldisericota bacterium
AAGCGGGTTTGCCCCACAACTCCGACAAGCGCGCGGCGATGTGCGGATAGTCTTCGATGCTGCGCTGCATCTCGGGCTGAACCTGCCAGTCCTCGGGCAGCACGTTGAAGACTTGGCGCAGCTCTTCGGCTGAGCGCTCGAACTCATCCTGTTGTCCGTTCTGCCGATAGATCTCCAGCAACTTCAACCAATTGCGCAGCGCCGGCTTGGGCTCTTTCTGGATCTGCTCGGTCAGGGTTTGTGCTGCGCCTTGTCCCAGACCCATGGCAAGCATGATCTCGGCAAGTTCAAGTGCCTGGTCATTTGATTGTGCCGTTTCGGTGCCACTGCCTGTTTCGGCGTGTGGCTTTACTCGTCTTTGCTCCGGCAGGGGCGAGGCGGGTAAGGGTTCCGCAGTCTGTACCGGGTTGTTCTGCGGCGCGACCGGCAGGGGTGGGGTTGGGGGCGGCATTGATGCTGCATCGGGTTTGGCATTCACGGCCTGCAACTTGCGAAGCTTGGCTGCTTTACGTCGGCGCGACCAGAGCAGCAGAATCAGCAGCAGTAGTCCAGCACCTGCCAACTGAACTTCCTGGTTCTCCAGGAGAGCCAGCACATCTGTTGTCATCTCGGGACTGGTGACCGCGGGAACCGCGCCAGCGGTCGGTGTAGTCTGCACGAGGGGTGCCGTGGGTGCGGCGGGTGGCGAAGGTGCCTGGAACTGTTGCACCAACTGGTGGATTTCCCTGACCAGCGTCTCGATGCGCGACAGACGCAACAGGATGTCGTCGAGCACACTGTCCTGCTCCTTGAACCATGCACGCAACGGGTCATCCAATTCGACGGGCGCTGTGCGACTGACCTCAATCCGCGTCGGCTCGGTAGCCGTTCGCTCTTGGGCGATGGCGTGCGGCAGCCCGGCCATGAGCAGGCAGGTCAGGAGGGTGGTTCTCAGGTAGTGCGCAGGCTTGGTCAAGACAATGAAACCCCGGACGAGAATGCTAGATGCGAACATTCTGCCGGCCCATGCTCATGGCAATACGCTAAACACAGCGAGAAATGGCGTCCTCAGCCGGGCTTTAGCCGTGCTGCAAAACGCTTGCGCAGCTTCGTTACCTTGGGGGCGACAACGGCTTGG
>JAUSAI010000178.1 GCA_030652945.1 Caldisericota bacterium
TCATCATCACACATTCTACACAGTTTGTGAAAAGACGCACAGCCCGGGAGTGCGGCGACCCGCCGAGAGGGGCTCTAGAACCAGTGTCTGGTGCGGAAGTACCTCAGCAGGACGGCGACGATCGCCACGATAATGACCCAGACAAATAGGTACCCGAAGCGCCACCCGATTTCGGGGAAGTACTTGAAGTTCATCCCATACAGACCGACGACAAAGGTCAATGGCACGAAGATGGTGGAGATGATCGTCAGTGTCTTCATGATGTCGTTCAAGCGGTTGCTGAGGGAGGACAGGTATGCGTCAAGCAGGTTGGATGCCAGATCCCGATACATCTCCAGCATGTCCATGAGCTGAACTGCGTGATCATACGCGTCACGCAGATATAGCCGCGTATCCTGGGCGATGAGGCCGCTCTGGTCCTGCTGAAGCCCCAGGATGACCTCCCGCTCGGGCCAGACAGTCTTGCGCAAGATCAGCAGTTCCCTCTTCAGCGCAAAGATGCCGTTCAGGGTCTCCGGCCCGGGTTTGTCGACGACCGCCTGTTCCAGGTCGTCAACACGGTCGCCTAGTTGTTCCAGCAGAGGGAACACCTCGTCGAGCGCAAGGTCGATGAGTGAGTACAGCAGGTAGTCGGCGCCGGCGGACCGCACGCGTCCGATGCCGGAACGTATCGATGAGCGCACCGGTTCCCATGGGTCGACCGGGTCCTCCTGGAAAGTGATCAATGTCTGCCCGACCAGAAACGCCGAAATCTGTTCCATCATGACGGTCGAGTCCAGGCGTGCCAGCCGGAACACGACGAATTTCTGCCCTTCATATGTCTCGATCTTGGGGCGTTCCCGCAGGTTCTGGACGTCCTCCAAGGCCAGTGGGTGCAGTCCATACATCTTGCCCAGCTCACGCAGTACCGTCGGGTCGCCCACTCCGGTCACATCGATCCACGTTGTCCCTAAGCGTCCCGCAAACGTTGAGCACCCGGCAACATCCGTCAGCTGGCACTCCTCGACATGGTCCTGATCGTACCAGATGACACGGATCTGCGTCGGCTGGACCGGCTCGTCAGGACTCGGAGGCGTCAGCGTGCCAGGAGGAGCCCCAGGCCGTACGTGGGGGCGTGCGTGCCGTATTCGCAGTCGCAGCGGATCCGCAGACCCTCGCTTCGGCGTCATCGTCTCACGACCGAATCATCGTCAACAGCCACGTACACGGTTCGATGGCGTCCACTGCGTGGGGAACTCCGCCGGGCATGATGATGGCGTCTCCAGG
>JAUSAI010000180.1 GCA_030652945.1 Caldisericota bacterium
TCAGTCCGAATGCGGAACGCTCCTGCTCTCCGATCTATGCAGGCGCCGTACTAGACGAGCTTGCCTTTGCTTTACGGCCGTCATGCGCTCTGCAAGGCGAACAACGTCCTGCTGTGTCGCAAAGCTGAGTGCGAATTCGGCGTACGTCACCGCTCCCTTCGTTTCCAGCTCAACCACGTCCTTCAGGCCCTGCAGATACTCCTCGCGGCTCAGCGAGGGAGATTCGGGCACAACGCCGGCCGGCGGCTCACCGTGCTTAGGCTCATAGACCGTGCCTGTGTAGGTATGATGGACTTCCTGGAGTAGCTGAAGATGCTTCGTCTCGGCAGTCGCAAGTGTGCGAAGTACGGTCCGGCTCCCCGGGAATGCGGCAAGATGCTCATATCGTGCTCGTACCGATCGCTCGTCATTGATCGCCTGACGGAGCCACTCCTGCAGGCTCATTCCCACTCTCCGCGGGATCTGGCGCACAGCTTCGCCCAGCCTGCTGCCAAGAGCCCTCAACTGCTGTGTACTGCGCAGCCACGTTCGAACGGCACCGACTCCCTCGACGACTCCTCCCTGCCGGATGACATCGTCTTCCATCTGTTCCAGCAACTCGTCTCCACCCCCTCGCCGGCGCACAACCACCAGATGCACGGATACTCCGGAGAGCGTCGTGGCGCGAACAAAGCCGGTCATCGCAGGGTGAATGGACCCTCCCCAATACGGAAACACGAGAATGAGGACATCACCCCGGCCCGCCACGACATCCTGCATCGTGCAGACGCCGGGGACACGCTGGCGCACGGCGCGCCTTGCACGCCTCTTCCAGCCGGCAGGCCGACTCGAGAAGGAGTCAGTCAGTTCGGCGAGCGGAGCACCGACGGCATCCGCAACGCCTTCGGCGAATGCCCGCTCTTGCCCAGCAATTGAGTAAAATACGACTGTTGTTGCCATCGGCCCCTCCCCAAAACGACGTCGGCCCACCGCAATTGTAGGCAGTGGGCCGGGGATTACAACGAAAAGAGCCTGTCACCTAGAGCTGGACGCCGCTCTCCTCGAGCTTGACCAGGCGTGCCCACTCCTCGTCGATGAGCTTCTGCATCTCCACGATGACGTGCTCATTGCCGGGCCGGAACAGATGCTTGAAACGCGTCTGTCCCTTGAGGAACTCCTCGATCGGCTTGCGGTCAGCTGGTTTCACGTTGATGTGCACGAATCCGTTCTCGACTTCATAGACCGGCCAGAAATTCGTCTCGACCGCAAGCCTCGAGTACTTCATCGTCAGTGCCGCCTCGTACGACCAGTTGGTCGTACATGGCTGAAGAACTGCGAGAACTGCCGGCCCGTCGGCGTTGAAGCCTTTTTGAGCCTTCTTGTAGATGTCGAGCGTATTGTGTGCCACTGATTGACCGACGTACGGAATGCGATGCGCTGCGGCGATCTCGACCAGGTTCTTTCTCCACTGGGGCTTTCCAATGCTGACGGTGCCCGCAGGAACGGTCGTGGTGCTGGCGCCAAAGGGCGTTGCCCCACTGCGCTGGTTCCCCGTGTTCATGTATCCTTCGTTGTCGTAGACGAGATACATGAACTTGTGCCGTCGCTCGAGTGCCCCGGAGAGTGCTTGAAAACCGATGTCGTAGGTACCGCCATCTCCGCCGACGGCCAGGATGTTGACTTCCTCGCTCATCCTTCCTCGACGCTTGAGCGCTTTGTATGCCGATTCCACTCCTGCCGCTACCGCTGCAGCATTCTCAAACGTCAGATGCATCCATGGCGTATTCCAGGCGGTGTAGGGATACACGGCGGTCGTCACTTCGAGACAGCCTGTCGCGTTCAGGACAATGACCGGCCGGTCGGACGCGGCAAAGACTGTCTTGATGATCGTGCCAATACCACAGCCGGCACACATTCGATGACCAGATACGATCCGGGCCTCGACACCTGCTGTCTTGAGTGCTATCTCCTGTAGAGTAGCCATGTCGATCACCCCCTGAGTCCGATGTAACGCTGCCGTTCAGGATCAAGGCTCCCCGAAAGCAGTTCGTCAAAGACAACCTCGATGTCGCCCCGGAGAATGTCGCGACCGCCCAGGCCGAAAACGTAGCTCTGCAACTTTGGCCTCTTATCCAGTTCAAACAACGAGTTGCGCAGTTCCGAATACACTGGCGCATAGGCGCCGAAATCCATGGAACGATCCAGAACGCCAATCGCGGAAACGTTCTTGAGCGCGTCGCGGATCTCCGCGTAGGGGAAGGGTCGGAAGAGAATGGGCTTCAACAGCCCGACGCGCATCCCACGGTCGCGCATTGCATCGACGGCAACCTTGGCAGTCCCGGCAGCCGAGTTCAAGACAACGACAGCAGCTTCGGCGTCATCCAGGCGATACGCTTCGAACAACGGATGCTCGTGTCCTGTGATGGCCGACAACTCCTTGGCGACGCTGTGGTAGACCTCGAAGACACGACTCATTGCTTCTTCCTGAGCGCGCTTGACCTCGAGCAGGTAGTCGGGAAGAGCCATCGCCCCGATAGTCCTCGGGTGCGCTACATTGAGCAGGCCGCGCTCCATCGAGCGAGTCCCGACAAATGCTCGCACCTTATCATCGTCGTAGATCTCGACTGGCTCGATAGCATGGCTGGTGATGAATCCGTCCTGGTTCACCATTGCCGGCAGCTGGATGCGTTCATCCTCGGCGACACGGATGGCCAACAGCAGGTTCTCGTATACTTCCTGGGCGTTTTCACTGAAGATCTGGATCCATCCCAGGGTGGTGACACCCATGACATCTGAATGGTCGCCGTGAATGTTGAGCGGCGCCGAAATCGTTCGATTGACGAGCGGCATGACTATGGGGAGACGCAGTCCGGGCGTTGCTGCTACGATTTCCCACATGAGGGCCAACCCTTGTGACGACGTCGCGGACATGGCTCGCGCACCAGCCGCCTCAGCCCCTACGGCGGCGGACATGGCTGAGTGTTCCGATTCGACGGGAACCATCTCGGTGTCCACAATGCCGTTGGCAACGTACGTGGCGAAGTGCTCTACGATCGGCGTCTGGGGCGTGATGGGGTAGGCGACGACGACATCTGGATTGATCTGGCGCATCGCCTCCGCAGCGGCCTGAGCCCCAGTTATTGCCTTCTTCACTCCCATGGTCACACCTCCCCGGGCACTTTGCAGGCGGCCTGCTCAGCTTCTTCTTCGCGAATCATGCTGAGACACTTCGTAGGACACTCGTGAGCACAGATGCCACAGCCCTTGCAGTAGTCGAAATTCGTTTCTCTCCGAACGGCTCCCTTGAATACCCGCCCACCTTTGCCGACTGTTCCTTCTTCACTCTTCTCGGCAGGGATGGCCATATCGGGACAGTAGGCCACACAGATCATGCAGTGGATGCACTCCGCAGCGTTCCATACGGGCCGCACGATACGCCAGCCACCAGTCTTGTAGCCGAGCGATGTAGCAGGAGGTAGTTCGATCGCCAACTCAAGATCTTCCCAGCTCTTCTTCTCGCTCACGCCGACACCTCGTCGAAGCCCCTGTGGAGCATCGTGACATTCTTCTGGACCTTCTCAGCTCCGATTTTCGACAGGAAGTACTCCCGAAGTACAGATTCGAGTGACTCCATCTTCACGACGCCGGTCAATTTGACGAGAGCCCCCAGCATGGGGACATTCGGCGTATCCATGTCCAGCAGTTCAAGCGAAATGCCAGTCGCATCGACGCCGTACGTCGGACCGTCGAAACCCGCCAGCTGCTTTATTTCGCTGCTGCAGACCTTGGTATTGACAATCAGGATCCCGTCCTGTCCTAGTCCAACCGCGACAGGGATGGAACGCATGATGCCAAAATCGAGGACCAGCACAGCGTCGGGGTTCAGTACCGGCTCATGGCTTCGGAGGACCCTCTCCGCAATCTTCGTGTAGGCGACCGTCGGCGCTCCCCGGCGCTCTGAACCGTACTCGGGGAAGGATTGGATGTACTTCCCCTCCAAAAAGGCAGCCTCTGCCAGCAATTGGGCGCCGGACTTTGCTCCCTGTCCGGCTCTGCCGTGCATCCGGACTTCGTAGACGTCGTTCATGCTTCCTCCTGTTTCGAGATTCCGACTGTAACCAGCAACCGCGCCGTGACGCAATCGTCAGCCGCGCAGAAGCGAGACCGCCCGGTTCCGAGAGCCGTGACTGCCAACGAGTGAGGCAAAACTTCGACGCTTAGGGGATCCACAGACAGCTGCAAGAAGCGACGCTCCTGGATCCTTGAGCGCCTTTACAGTATAGATTCCGAGTCAGTGAATGCAACACGAAGGGCTGTTGATCGGCGGCCACACCAGCAAAGGCGCCGTCGCCCTTTCTAAGTGGTGTTACGAGCCCAGGGATTGATGAAGCAGGGTGAGCTGACGCTCCAGCCATGTGACGTAGTCCCGGTCCGCGGCAGATCCAAGCGGTTCGAGGGTGCAGACGGTCAGTCCGACCGTCAGCTCCTGGATGCCAGGAAGACTGCCGCCTTGCGCTGCCAGGACAACTGTCGCGGTTCCCTCCTGTATGCCACGTGCACGCACGTACTCCGCTTCTTCCGGGACACTCAATAACCTCTGGCCCAGGGACGGTTCCACCGCGATACGCAACCCATAGTCCTTCGCTGCCTCACCCCAGAGCATGTCAGCCGCAAGAAATGCACGCGCATCGGCACGCCAGAACGAACTCTTGAGCGTTCCGTCGATACCGCTGCATTGTGAAACGAACGCTGCATACCTGTCGTTGAAGTCATCCCTATCCGCCGGGTATAGCTGTCCGAGCGTGTCACGGACCAGCCCCGCCATATCGGCCGCGTTGCGGAACGACAGCCAGGAACCCTCCGCCGAGGGATCTTCGATGGCAGTACTCAGCTGTGTTGCTCGCACGCCGGATGTCAGTGCACCGGAAGCCCAGGAGTCCATAGCGGTTCCCGAGGTGAACAGCATGGCGCTCCCCTCCAACAGCATCGCTGCATCGCTTCGTGGTTCGGAGGAGCCAGCCGCCGTCACCTGTCCAATGAGGCGCACTTCGAGTGACGGCCCTGCAATGGCACGTATCAGCAGCTCAAGTGGCCTCAGCGTCGCACAGAGCGTGCGCGACGCAGCGACGGGTGGCGCACACCCGCTAGCCACGACCATGAGCGCGATACCAAGGGCGAGGACCGTTCGATAGCGCATGACTCCTGCCTCCTGCATTGCCGGCGTGCGCCGGACAACTCAATCGGTGCTACTCGTCCGTTGCCTTGCCGGGTAGCACCTTGAGCAGTACCTTGATGAGACCGTAAAAGATGCCGAGCACAACGAAAATCGCCAGATAGCTGACGACACTAACGACAAGTCCCTGCCGGATGACCGCATCCATGCTGTCTCCTATCGCACCAGCGCCAGAATGAGTCCACCTGCAATGATCGAGGCGACCTGGCCGGCAACGTTTGCCCCTACCGCGTGCATGATGATGAAGTTGCTTCCGTCCTCTTGCTGTGCCATCTTCTGGATGACTCGGGCGGACATCGGAAACGCGGAGATGCCGCACGCCCCGATCATCGGGTTGATCTTCTTCTTCCGGAACAGGTTGATGAACTTCGCGAACAGGACACCACCTGCCGTGTCAAAGACGAATGCGATGAGCCCCAGTCCGATGATCAGCAGTGTTGTAGGTGTGAGAAACTGCTCGCCACTCATTGTCGACCCGATCGTAATGCCCAGCAGGATGGTCACCAGACTCGACAATTCGTTTTGTGCGGTCTTGGACAGACGCTCAGTAACGCCGGACTCGCGCAGGAGATTCCCAAACATAAGACTGCCAATGAGCGCAACGGACATTGGCGATACGATGCCGGCTATCAGCGTTACCGCAATAGGAAATATGATCTTGACCGCCCGCGAGACTTCGCGCTCAGGATTCTCCATGCGGATCATCCGCTCCTCACGTGTCGTCAAAGCGCGAATGACGGGAGGCTGGATGATGGGTACGAGCGACATGTACGAGTAGGCCGCCACGGTAATCGGTGCAAGAAGCTGCGGTGCAAACCGGGTAGCGACGTAGATGGATGTCGGCCCGTCGGCAGCGCCGATGATGCCAATGGCTGCGGCCTCCCTCAATCCCGGTATGCCGACCACACCAGGGATCCTGCCCACCAGAAGCGCGAGCATCATGGTAAAGAAGATGCCGAATTGGGCTGCAGCTCCAAAAAAGAGCATCTCCGGGTCCTGCAGCAGGGGCCCGAAGTCGATCATTGCACCGACGCCGATGAAGATCAGGATGGGAAAGAGCTCGTTGCTGATGCCGGCCCGTGTGAGAACGTCGAGAAAACCGCCATGGACCGCCGAGGACAGCGGAATATTGGCAAGCAGACAGCCAAAGCCCATCGGCAGCAGCAGGTTGGGCTCATACTCCTTCTTGACCGCAAGCCAGACCAAGGTCAACCCCACACCGAGCATGACCCACACGCGCCAGTCCGCCATTCCCTTAACGCCACTCAAAAGCTCACTCATTCGTCCTCTCCACTTTTCCAGGGATTCGTGTGTCACCTGCTATTGTACAAATCTGGTCCGGTTCTCCAAACCTGAAAGGACAGACAGGACCCCCGGTCGGAGAACCGGGGGTCCTGTAGTACATCGCCATGCTCCGGCTATCGCAATTTCAGAAGAAGATCACCAGTCTTGACACTCTGGTTGGATTCCACGGCCACCTCTTCTACAACACAGTCGCGTGGTGCGAGAATCTCGTTCTCCATCTTCATGGCTTCGATGACGAGCAGGGTGTCCCCCTTCTTCCAGGAACTCCCGGGGGTCGCATGGACCTTCAGAATCTTGCCCGGCAGGGGAGATTTCATGACATTCGCCCCTGCAGCCGCAACAGCCGGTTTCGACGCGGGTGGTGCTGATTGCCTGGGTGCTTCCGTAGCAGGAGTGACAGGCGGCGGAGGTGTGACGCGAGCCGGCTGGGGAGCTGGGTCAGCTGCTACCTTGGTGCACATGGCACCGCCGACTTCTTCTACGTCAACGTCAAACGTCTTGCCATTTACCGTAATGCGGTACTTCTTCATTGTTCATCCTCCTGTCAACGCCATTGCGGCCGAGTTGGGCTTTCGCGGTTCATACGTCTCCATGCCATGTTGGGAGCCGGCACAGGTGGTTCGCTCCTTGCCATCGATAGTCCGGAGGCGGCAAGAGCCGCTACTATTGCTGCTGCAGCAGCGTCGTCGAGACACGCCAGATCCTCTGCATGAAGCGTCTGGCGGCTGTCGTCTGCTGCCGCCAGGGCCGCGGCTGAGACTGCCGCCAGTTCCTCGTCTGTTATTGTCGCGTTGGAAACCATCGCGTCCGCTATTCTTCCTACAAGGGGATATTGCCGTGCTTGCGCGCGGGACGATCCTCCCGCTTGTTCGCTGCAGCCCGGAACGACCAGACAATGCGTTTGCGCAATTCCGCTGGTTCCAGGATGTCGTCGACCAGTCCCCGCTCACCTGCTACGTACGGGTTGTACAGCTTGTCCTTGTACTCGGCGACGAGCCGCTGTCGTGTTGCCTCGGGATCGGCGGCCTCCCGGATCTCCTTGGCGAAGATGATCGTGGCGGCACCGTCAGCTCCCATCACGGCAATTTCGGCTGAAGGAAGGGCATAGACGAAATCTGCCCCAAGATCGCGGCACGACATGGCGATGTACGCGCCGCCATATGCCTTGCGAAGTATCACCGTGACTTTGGGAACCGTGCATTCCGAGAACGCATAGAGAAGCTTGGCACCGTGCCGGATGATGCCTCCATACTCCTGATCGACGCCCGGCAAGTAGCCGCCAACGTCGACGAGCGTCAACAGCGGAATGTTGAACGCGTCGCAAAACCGCACGAATCGTGCAGCCTTGTCGGAGCTGTCGATATCCAGTACTCCTGCGAGGTGCATCGACTGGTTGGCGACGACACCGACCACCTGTCCTCCTACGCGGGTGAAACCTATGCATATGGACTGGGCGAACCGCTCCCCGATTTCGAAGAATGCTCCACCATCCGAGATACTCATGATGACCTTGCGGACATCGTAGGGCTTGTTCGCTTCGTCCGGAATGATGGTTCCAATCTCGGGCGTCGCCCGGTCCACCGGATCCTTCGTCTCTACGAAGGGAGCGTCTTCGGCATTATTGCTGGGCAGGTACGACAGAAGCTGACGAATGAGGGCTATGGCCTCCTGATCCGATTCTGCGGCAAGGTGCACGTTGCCGCTCTTCTCAGCGTGGACTGCCAGACCGCCCAGTTCCTCATCGGTGACTTCCTCGCCGGTAACACTCTGGATGACTTTGGGGCCCGTGATGAACATGCGTGCCTGCTCGGTCATAACGACGAAGTCCATGATCCCTGGCGAGTAGACGGCACCTCCGGCACACGGACCTGCAATCATCGAGATCTGTGGCACGACACCTGAGCTGATGGTATTGCGATAGAAGATGCCGGCATAGCCCTTGAGCGAGTCGATACCTTCCTGGATGCGGGCGCCGCCGGAATCGCTGATGCTGACAATCGGCGCGCCAAACTTGAGTGCGAGGTCCTGCACGCGCGCAATCTTGGCCGCGTGCATTTCGCCGAGAGAGCCGCCGGCGATCGTGAAGTCCTGTGAGTAGATGAAGACAAGGCGCCCATTGACGAGACCGTGCCCTGTGACGACTCCGTCTCCCGGCAGTTCCTGCGTGTCAAGACCGAAACCGGTGTTGCGGTGGCTCACGAAGACGTTCTCTTCCTGAAAAGAGCCATTGTCCAGCAACAGGTCAATCCGCTCACGCGCTGTCAGCTTTCCTGCGGCGTGCTGTCTGCTGACGCGGTCGGGTCCACCGCCGGCGATGACCTGAGCTCTTTTCGACCTCAATGTCGAGTACCGCTCACCATTGGTCATTGTTCCTCCTCACGATTTCAACCTGTAGAAAAGGTGACAGGCTCTTGTTCAGTATAGTTGGTTCGCCACCGCACTCAACCGAGACGGTCTCAGACCAGCTGAGGGAACGCCTATCTGGCCCCCTTGAACTCAAAGTAATGGGTGTCCGTGCCCAGCTCCTGCTTCATGCGGATTGCGTTGACCGGACATACCTGCATGCACTGTGCGCATCCGGGACACTTCTCCTCATCAACCCGAGGCTTCCTGTCGACCGCGTTCCATTCGATTGCGCGGTGGCCGCCATCCCTGCACGCGCGGTAGCAGCTGCCACAGCCGATGCATCTGTCCGGATCGATGCTGGAGCGCGTACGCGGCGCAGGCAATTCCTCCTGTCCCTTGATATGGCAGAGTGCTTTGCCGACGATATCGAGCGGAGAGGAGAATCCCTTGCGATCCAGATAGTCGGCCAAGCCGCTCCTGAGATCACGGATGGTCATGAAACCGGCATGCATGGGGAGTGTGCAGAACTGGACATTGCTCGCCCCGACGGCCATGAACTCGACCGCGTCGCCCCACGAATAGGCTCCCCCGTTGCCACTTATCGTGATGTCGACAGTGCGGGCAATCTCGGCGATAGTGCGGAGCGTCAGCGGCTTGATGGCCATGCCGGTCATCCCGGAGTATGCGCCGTCACCAAATACCGACGGACGAGGTTCAAACGTCTCGATATCGACACCCATCAGTGCCGGAACCGAATTGCTGGCCGTGACACCATCAACACCCGCCCGCTTCAGTGCGCGTGCCACTTCCACGATGTCAGTGACCTGCGGCGTTATCTTGATGAGAACCGGCGTCGTCTCCGCCGCCTCCTTGACCCACCGGGCAACCTTCTCGGTCGCCTCCACGCTCTGCGCGAGCATGCGCCCCGGTGCCTCGCCCATACTTCCCTGTGGACAGCTGAAACTGCACTCGATGAGGTCGACTCCAGCCTTCTTGAGCTGGCTGACCAAGGCCTGCCAATCCTCTTTCTGTGAACCCATGATAGACGCGGCGATCATCTTGGACGGGAAAGCCTGCTTGAGCACCTTCACACGCTGACAGACTTCATCGATGTGATACTGCGAGATGAGATCGATGTTGCCAAGCCCCCACAGCTTGTGTCCCGCAGTGCCAAACGACGACATCATGGGGTACTTGAGCCCGACCGCATTCGCTTCTACGGATGTCGTCTTGAGGATGACGCCCGCCCATCCGGCCGCCAGGCCATCCATCGCCATGTCCAGCTCATCAGTGGGAGGTGCAGCGGACAGGATGAACGGACTGTCGAGGTGGATGCCCAGAAAGTCGTACGAGAGATCACGTTCCCGATACATCACTTGCCTCCGGCGAGGTACGTCACAATGCTGACTGCAGCCCTCTTTCCGTCGCGGACTGCTTCGACAACGGTTTGCGCTCCGTGGACAGCGTCGCCGCCGGCAAAGACACCCGGCATACTGGTCTGCATCTCCTCGTTTACGCTGATAAGCCCCGCATCGTTCCGTGCAAGCTGGGAGAAGGCCTCCGCATCCGGCCGCTGTCCGATCGCTGCGACCACCGTGTCCAGCGGGATGACGTACATCGAGCCCGGCAACGGCTCGAACTTGCATCTGCCAGTCTCGTCTTCCTCGCAAAGGTGCGTCTGTACGACCTGAAGCCCTTCGACGTGGTGCTGGCCGATGACCCGGTCCGGTGCCGCCAGGAACTGAAATGTCACGCCTGCAGCGATCGCTGCGTCGACTTCCCTCTTGAATGCTTTGAGCTCCTTGATGCCGCGGCGATAGATCACCGTGACGTCCCGGGTCGGATCCTCGTCCCGAAGAGCAGTCGCGACTTCTACCGCGACATTGCCGCCGCCGACCACCCCGACCCGGCGTCCTACGCCGCTGGTTTCCCCAGACTTGACTGCGCGAAGCAGAGCCCTGGCATGGAACACACCTTCAAGAGCCATTCCCTCCACGGGAAGCATCATCTCACCCGGCAAGCCGGTTGCGACGAATACCGCAGCGTAGTCACCCAGCAACAGAGAGATGTCGGAAACGCGGTGAGACCAGACGTGCGCGACAAAGCGAGACACGAGGAATCCTGTTTCGCGTTCATCGACCTCAGCGGGATAGCGGCGCCTCGAGACCTCCTGCGTGGGCACGCCTCCTGGGCGCAGTTGTTCGAAGACGTGGACCCGGAAGCCATTCAGCGCCAATTCGCGTGCGCACGAAAGACCTGCAGGGCCTGCCCCAACGACGGCGACCTTGCCACGAATGCCGGTCGGCAATTCCATGCGGTCGGCAGGGTCCGTCCGATCGGTGACCGAACGGTGCAATTCGCGGATGCGCAGAGGAGTGTCGATGTGTGCGCGGGTGCAGACCGACTGGCAGAATGACTCCTCGGGACAGATCCTGCCACACGTCTCGATGAACGGGTTTGACTCCTGCAGCAGCACTCTTGCTCCGTGCAGATTGCCACTCCGGATGGACAGGATGAACTCGGGAACGGGAACACGTGCGGGACATGCCTCCTGACACGGTGCGTCAAAGCAGTACAGACACCGCTCGGCCTCGATGGCCGCCTGCTGAGGATCCAGAGTCTTTTCCAGTTCGTCCATGATGCCTCCCGATCGTCTATCATCTTTCGAGCCCCCGTCCGCGACAGCCGATACCCTAGGGTGTGGATGTCGGCGCTCGTGACAGGGCTCCTCGACGCTGAAGTGTTATACATCCGAACAAGCGTTTATCCAAGCATCGCGAAGAGGACCGGCCCTGCCATGCTGAAGGGCCGACGACTGCCGGCCCTTCAGCTCCTGTTTCACCCGTGCAATTGCAGTATCGTGAAGTTCCGGTGCTACTTCCCCTTGGCCGGTACCGGCGTTTCAGGCACAGCCGCAGCAAAAAGCTCCTTGATAGTGCCAAGACTACCCAGCAGAGCACTGCTCTCGAATGGCAGGAACACCTTGTTGGCAGGGTTCTTGCTGATCGCCTCCAAGGTTTCCATGTACTTGAGAGCCAGGACGTCGTTGGTGGCGCCACCCTCGTGGATGCCCTGGAAATAGGCAATGACGGCTTCTTTGCGTGCATTGGCCACGGTAATGAGGGCCTGCGCCTCGCCTTCCGCTGTCAGGATCCTCTGCTGGCGGTCGGCTTCTGCTCGCAGAATCGCTCCCTGCTTCTCGCCCTCTGCCTTGTTGATCTCAGCTTCCTTGAAACCCTCCGCTTCCAGGATAGCCGCGCGCTTGCTGCGTTCAGCCTTCATCTGCCGCGTCATCGCTTCGAGGATCTCAGCCGGCGGATTCACTGCCTTGATCTCGGCGCGAGTGACCTTGACACCCCACGGGTCGGTGGCAACGTCGACAATCTGCGTCAGCTCGTTGTTGACGTTCTCGCGCGACACCAGTAGTTCATCGAGGTTCAGACTGCCGGAGATATTGCGGATCGAGGTCATGGTCAGTTTCAGGATAGCCTCGTTGAGACTGCGCACCTCGTAGACCGACTTCACCGGGTCCGAAATGTAGTAGTACAGCACGATATCGATGCCGGTCGGGACGTTGTCCTTGGTAATGACCGGCTGAGGCGGATAGTCCCAGGCCTGCTCACGCAGGTCGACAACGGCACGAACGCTGTCGAGAATCGGGATGAGAAAGTGCAGTCCCGGTCTCAACTCGCGGTTGAACTTGCCCAGCCGCTCAACGATGACGGCCGTGCTCTGCCGGACGATGATGATATAGCGTATGGCGACAAGAATGACAAACGCGACGCCGACAATCCACCAGACAAAATTCCAGTTAGATGGCATGCTGCACCTCCTCCTGCTTTCTCACGGTCAACGTCACGCCTTCGATGGACAAGACTATGACCTTCTCTCCCACAGCCGCCGTTGCGGCCTCATCATCAAGAACTGTTCTCCACGTCGTACCCTTCAACGCCACACGGCCAGCTTCGCCAGCCGCGATAGCCATGACGACCACGGCGGTCTTTCCCATCATTTCGTCGATATTGGTTCTCATCTTCGAACCACCTCGCAGAAGACGGCTGTTAATGTATCGTCCGACGACTCCCATGAGTGCAAACGACACCAGGAAGAAGACGGCAAATTGAATCGGTGTGTTGAACCCTGCCCATAGGAACAAGAGTGCGGCAAGCGCGCCTCCCGAGAACCAGATGACGAGGTAGTAGGGGAGAAAGACGTCTACCACTGCGCATACGACCGCCATCGTTATCCAGAATCCCTGCATGAAGGCCTCCACGACGGTGCAGACAATCCTGCACCTCACGTACAACTAAGAGTGTACAGCAATGCCCGTTCCGTTCAACCGCAGCGCTGTCACTCCTATGTATGTGAAAACCCCTCAGTGCAGGCGACTGCGTGAACCTGCTACAATGGACTGTACTCTGATCAACGGAAAGGGACGCAATGGAACAGGAGGCCGGATGCTCCTCGACACGCTGGTACTCGTTGCACGCACACTCAACCATGCTGAGGCTCTTTGGGGCGTGGGTGCGTCCACCCTCCTGTACTACCACGGCCTCGTGAGTGAACCACACGATATCGACATTGTGACAAGCGAAACAGACATCGAGGTGGTCGCCGCGACCCTCCGCGGGCTCGGTATCGAGAAGCTGAGTGAGCCCGGAGAACTCTACTCGACAAGCCGGTTCCTGGAGTATGTGGTCAACGGAACAGACGTCGATGTCATGGCTGGGCTTGCCATCAAGCACGCAGACGGTACGTACGTGCTTCCGTTCGACAGAAGGTCAATCACTGCGAAAAGGACTGAGGATGGCGTGACCGTGCCATTGATGTCCCTCGAAGACTGGTATGTGGTCTACCAGCTGATACCGGGCAGGGAGCCCAAGGTGAAGCTCATCGAGGATCACATCCTGGATAGCAGGTGCCTCGACCTGGAGCTCCTTGACCGGGAGCTCGACCTCGAATTGCCTCTCCACGTCCGCGCACGAATCGAAGGGCTGATGGCGTCCTGCCGCCATTCAAGGTACCTGGAGAGCCGCTGAGTCAGGAAGTTGTGACAGCACACTGTCTTCCGCTCGCGCGGGAGTGAAGCGTCGGAATCGCCGTTCCGAGGTCCTTGCTCTACCAAGCACTCAGTCTGCGACCGTGACTTCGCGAAGCACTGAGAGGTCGGGGCGCACGGCAATCCTGCGATGCCCCTATGAATCAGCCTTCCTGAGCTGTGCATAGGCAACGGCAAGCTTCTTGACGCCGGCTTTCTTGAAGTCGACGACGACGAACTGGTCATCCCCGTCATAGTACACTTCCAGGACTCTGCCGGCTCCGAAAACATGGTGCAGAACGTTGTCGCCGTCGATGAGTTCGAGCCGCTTTCCGGGCACACCGGCCGGAACAGCCTTCGTGACAAGATCCATTTCGCGGATGAACCGCGATGGCGCCTGGAAGTCAGCTCCGTAGTAGCTGGTGCGCCGGACGCAATAGGAAATGAAGAGGGCTGTCCGGGCTCTTGTACACGCAACGTAGAACAGCCGGCGCTCCTCCTCGATGTCAGCCCGATTGTCCAAAGACCGGCGATGAGGGAAGATGCCCTCTTCGGCCCCGACGATGAAGACGTTGTCAAATTCCAGTCCCTTGACGGCATGGGCTGTCGTCAGGATGACGCCGTTCCTGCCTCCTGCTGCCATGCTGTCCTGATCCTGAATGAGCGCCACCTGTGACAGATACGCCCCAAGCGAACGATCCTCACTCATGCGGTCGAATTCGTCAATGGTCCTCATGAGTTCGGCCAAATTCTCCTGTTTGGATTGCAGGTCGAAATCCTGGATGCCCTCCTGCTCTTTGTAGGATTCCACCAGGCCCGACAGGGAGAAGAATGCGTTCGCTGAGGCGACAGCCGAATCGCTTGTACTGCCGACGTGTCCAATGACAGCGACAAACGCCGTCAGCCTTTCTTTGGTCCGCGATGCCTTGGTACCCTCAAGCCACACCGACAGAGCCGCAAACAAGGACACCCCCCGCTCAACAGCAATGCCCCGTACGTCGGCAAGGCTCTTTTCGCCGAGGCCGCGGGACGGCCGAGCGACCGCTCTCTCGAAGGCAAGGTCGTCTGAAGGATTGAACCCCAGTCGAAGGTACGCCAGAGCGTCTCGCACTTCCTGTCGTTCGTAGAAGCGAAGCCCGCCGACAATGATGTGCGGAATGCCAGACGCAAGGAGGGCCTCTTCGATGATGCGAGACTGGCTGTTCATGCGATAGACGACCACGAAGTCGCGATACGCCGCCCCGCTCTGTACAATCGTCCGGATACGCTCGGCAACGAAGTTCGCCTCTTCGTCGGGTGTGACTGCCTCAAACAGCATCACGGGTTCACCAGTGCTGTTGTCCGTCCATAGTCTCTTTGCATAACGAGCCTCATTGCGGGAGACCAGTGCATTCGCCGCGTCCAGGATGGTCTGCGTCGAGCGGTAGTTCTGCTCCAGCTTGATGACCGTGGCACCGCGATAGTCCTTCTCGAACCCAAGGATGAGTTTGCTGTTTGCCCCGCGAAAGGCGTAGATGCTCTGGTCGTCGTCGCCTACCACGGTGACGTTGCCGTGAACTCTCGTCAACCGCTTGACGAGCTCATACTGCATTTTGTTGACATCTTGATACTCGTCTACGAGCACGTGTGCAAACTTGTCGCTGTAGTACTCCTCGATCTCAGGGTGTTCGTTAAAAACCCGTATGACGAGGGCGATGAGATCGTCAAAATCAAGCAGGTTCCCCTGCTCCAACCGCTTCTGGTACAGCCTGTATACCGAAGCTGCCGCCTTCTCGAGATGACTGTAGCCAAAGTCGGCGAATTCGTCTGGTCCAATGAGATTGGACTTGGCGTCGGAGATGCGATACACGATCTTCTTCGGGTCAAAGGTCTTCGGGTCCAAGTCCAGGTCTTTGAGACACTGACGCACAAGTCGTGTGCGGTCGTCTTCATCGATGATGACGAACTTGCTGGTGTACCCTGCATTCAGCTTCTGGACCTGCTCACGGAGTATGCGTCCGCAGAGCGAGTGAAAAGTGCCAATCCACAGGCCCATCTTGCTCAGATTAACGCCGAGAACCGTGTCCAGCCGCGACCTCATCTCTCCTGCCGCCTTGTTCGTGAACGTCACCGCCATGATGTGCGATGGGGCGATCCCGCGCTCAGAAACAAGGTACGCGACTTTGTACGTAATGACCCGGGTCTTTCCGGACCCCGCGCCCGCAAGGACCAGACACGGTCCCGCAACGGTCGTTACGGCCTTGAGCTGCTGGGGGTTCAGCTCCTTCTCGAGATCCAGCACCATCAGGCAGCACTTCCGAGGCTCACGGAAAGAAGCACCAGAACGATCAGTCCGAGAAGGAGCGGCAACAGGTAGATCAGCAATGCCTTGAGTGGATGCTTGTCATACAAGAGGCGCACCGCAATGGTCCCAACGATGGCCGCGTAGAGCAGGGACGCATAGCCGGCGACGTCCAGAACTGCAAACGTGCCCCCTCGTGATGCCGCGAGACCCACGACTCGCAGGAGGGATGCAATCAGTCCCACGAAACTGAGGCCGGTCAGCAGTTGAGGAGCTGCAGTCT
>JAUSAI010000189.1 GCA_030652945.1 Caldisericota bacterium
ATTGGCTCCGTCAAGGACCAGGCGGTCGAGGAACTGGTCAGCGACGCGCTCCAGCGCCTGTCGAGGAAATAGGCCATGTCAGCCGAGCGATCCTACAGCAAGCGCATGGCAGTGAAGCCCGTCGTACCGCCGCCGGCCGAACCGGTTTCCGAACCATCGAGCGTCCGTCCGCGAACGCTGGACGCCTTCGTGGGGCAGGAGCAGCTGCGCCGTAACCTCAGCATCTTCATCGGGGCGGCTCTCGCACGAAAGGAGCCGCTGGACCACTGTCTCTTCTACGGACCGCCGGGGCTCGGCAAGACGACGCTGTCACAGATCATCGCGAACGAGCTGGGCGTTCGCTACAAGTTCACCAGCGGGCCTGCACTCACGAGGGCAGGTGACCTGGCAAGCATACTGGCGTCTCTCAAGGAGCGCGACATCTTGTTCATCGACGAGATCCACCGCCTGCCGCCCGCGGTGGAGGAGAGTCTCTACTCGGCGATGGAGGACTTCATCCTCCCCATCGTTCTGGGCAAGGGACCGAGTGCCAAGACCATCGCCATCAAGCTGAAGCCGTTCACGCTCATTGGAGCGACGACGCGGTTCGGGATGCTGTCGGCGCCGCTGAGGGACCGCTTTGGCATCGTGATGCGCATGGACCCGTACAGCGAGCAGGAGCTCGCGACGATTATCCAGACAGCTGCGGTCCGGTTGAGTACGGGCATAGAAGTGGCAGCTGCCCAGCGGATCGCCGGCAGGTCCCGCGGCATTCCGCGCATCGCCCTGCGCAATCTCAAGCGCATTCGGGACTACATGGCATTTGCCGGGATGCCGGCGGTCAACGTGCATCTCGTGGACGAGGCCTTCTCGCGGCTCAACATCGACCAGTACGGCCTGCTGGACATCGACCGCCGCCTGCTCGTAGCGATCGACGAGAAGTTCCGGGGAGGCCCCGTCGGGCTGGACAGCCTTGCGTCTGCCATCAGCGAAGACCCGGATACCGTCGCCGTCGTCATCGAACCGTACCTGGTTCAGCTGAACTTCATCGCCAGAACGGCACAGGGGCGTGTCATCACGGAAACGGGCCGCCGCTACCTGAAGAGACGTGACGGCGGCTATCAGGATGTCGACGGAGTCCTGTTCCAGCCATGAACTGCCACTACTTGATTGGCGCGTCAAGCGCAGTACAATATGTCAGAACCTCGCGTTTACGCGCAGGTTTTTTTGATTCCTGTGTACGGAGAGATGGCCGAGTGGCTGAAGGCACTCGCCTGCTAAGCGAGTGGGTGGTTAATACCGCCTCCCGGGTCCGAATCCCGGTCTCTCCGCCATCGTTCACCTGAGGACAAACCCACATGCTGCTGGCCATTGACGCTGGAAACACCAACATAGTCTGGGGTCTGTACGATGGGGCGTCCCTGCGTGACAGCTGGCGCCTGACGACAGACCGTGGCAAGACTGCCGACGAGTATGGCGTCTTTGTGCGCAGTCTGTTCGACTCGTCGCACGTTCGTCCCTCGGACATCGATGCGGTCGTCATCGGATCCGTCGTTCCACCCCTTACACCCATCATCCGGCGCCTCGTCGACCGCATGTTCCACGTGCGGCCGCTGCTGGTCTCGACCGCTTTGCGTACCGGCATCGAGTGGATGGTCGACACGCCTTCGGACATGGGGGCAGACCGTATCGCGGACTGCGTGGGCGGTTTCGTCAAGTACGGGGGTCCCTGTATCATCGTGGACCTCGGCACGGCAACGACGTTCAACTACGTTTCGCGCGATGGCAAGTATCTGGGAGGCTCCATTGCACCCGGCCTGCTCAATGCCAGCGAATCGTTGTTCACCAGAACTGCGAAGCTGCCCCGGATAGAGCTTGAGCGGCCCGCGACGACTCTTGGTGTCGACACGGTGACGCAGATGCAGATCGGTGTCGTCTGGGGTGAGGCGTTCATGGTCGACGGCATGATCCGCCGCATGCGCGATGAAGCCCATGTGCCTGAGGCGAAGGTCATTCTCACCGGCGGACTGGCAGGGGTCATCGCCCCGGGTATCGCAACGGAGCACATCCTGGACCAGAGTCTCACCCTCGAGGGTTTGCGCTTCCTCTTCGAACAGAACAGGGACGTGGTTGCGTGAACATCGGGTCGTTGCAGGTCGAGGGGCGCGCAGTGCTGGCGCCGCTTGCCGGATATGGAGATGCTCCCTTTCGACTTCTGTGCAAACGCTATGGTGCCGCACTGGTGTACTCGGAGATGGTGTCGTCCCTGGGCATCAAGTTTCGCAATGCGAAGACTCTCGCCATGCTCGCCATCGACCCCGATGAGCACCCCGTCAGCTTCCAGATGTTCGGAGCGCGTCCTGACGCCATGGCTCTTGCCGCTGAAGTGCTCGAACAGGCGGGAGCAGATGCAATCGACATCAACATGGGGTGCCCGGAGCCAAAGATCGTCAAATCCGGGTCCGGCTCGGCTCTCCTGCGGGATGTGCCGCTCATCGACAGCATCACCACTGCCGTCGTACGGGCGACCAAGCTTCCCGTGACGGTCAAGATACGCAAAGGGTAC
Organism: Caldisericota bacterium; assembly: GCA_030652945.1. Lineage (GTDB taxonomy): Bacteria > Caldisericota > Caldisericia > Cryosericales > Cryosericaceae > Cryosericum. The sequence goes on from JAUSAI010000189.1 coordinate 2,546, forward strand.
GTCATGGAAGACGACGTGACCCAGGAGATCCTGGCGGTCTGCGAGAAGAACGGGATAGCAGCGCTCGCCATCCACGGCAGTACGGCGGTCCAGGGTCGCTCGGGAGCGAAGGACTGGGACGTCATCGCGCGGGCAAAGGAGCGGGCACACATACCGATCATTGCGAACGGCGGTGTCAAGAACGCGGAGGATGCACGCCACTTCCTGGCGCATACCGGAGCGGATCTTGTGATGATAGGGCGGGCCGCGCTTGGGAACCCGTGGATATTCGAGCAGGTGAACGACGTGCTGGCTGACCGACCGATACGCCAGCCAGACACGGAAGAGCGGTTTCGCATCATGCGGGAGCATGTTGAGCGCGAGGTCCTTCTGAAGGGCCCCGTGACCGGGATCAAGGAGATGCGCAAGCATCTTGCGTTCTACTTTCATGGTCTGCCCGAGGCGACGAGATACCGCGGGCGGGTCAATCAGATCAAGACGTTCGAGGATCTGGAAGCGATGCTGGAAGACTATCTTGCGGTATGCAGAAGTCATGAACAGGAGGCTGACAATGGTACACGATGAAGAAGAGCGGTTCAGCGACGATATCGAGATCACCAATGCGCGCGAGGATGTAGAGGAGAAGCTGTATATCAGCCCATCTCAGCACAAGAAGATGCTCGAAGAGGTGGACCGCCTGAAGACGAAGGAACGCCCGCGCATTGCGGAGCGCATCAAGGAAGCGAAGAGCTTTGGCGATCTGTCGGAGAATGCCGAGTATGAGGAAGCCAAGAAGGAGCAGGCGTTCATCGAAGGCACCATCATGGACCTGGAGAGGCAGCTCGAACATGCGGTCGTCATCGAAGAGACCGATGCCAGTATCGACGAAGTCCATATGGGGTGCCGAGTACACGTCGTGGATCTTGAAACCACGAAGACACGCTGGTTCACCATCGTGGGCAACCTTGAGGCTGAACCCTTTGATGGCCGCATTTCTATCGACAGTCCAGTCGGCAAGGCACTGCTCGGCAAGAGGAAGAACGAAACGGTCCAGGTACGGATTCCCAAGGGGCGTGTTGCGTATCGCGTGCTGTCGATAGCCAAGGAGTAGACATGCTTGAGCTCAACGAAGTCGAGCAGAGCCGCAAGGACAAGATAGCTGAACTGCGGGCGCAGGGGGTCGACCCCTTCGGCCAGAGCTTCAGCGATGCGCTGTCCGCCGAGTACATCAACGGTCACTTCGAAGAGCTGGGTACGTCCGTCGTGCGCGCACGCGGGCGAGTCATGGCAGTGCGCGGACATGGCAAGGCGACCTTCATGGTGCTCGCCGACATGGGTGGTCACATCCAGTTGTATGTGCGGGCGGACGTTCTGCAGGAGCCGACGTACGAGTTCTTCCGCAAGTACATTGACACCGGCGACATCATCGGCGTCGAGGGTACGCTGTTTGTCACGCACACCGGCGAAAAGACCATCAGTGTGGCGAGGCTGTGGGTCCTGTCCAAGGCCATCCGCACCCTGCCCGAGAAGTGGCATGG
>JAUSAI010000198.1 GCA_030652945.1 Caldisericota bacterium
CCAAGACCATCGTTTTCTGCGAAGACATCGACCACGCCGAACGCATGCGTGTGGCACTGGTGAATGCGGCAGGCCAGCTCGCGCTGGACAATCCGAAATATGTCATGCGCATCACCGGCGACAGCGTCGAGGGCAAGGCAGAGCTGGACAACTTCATCGATCCGGAGAGCAAGTTCCCGGTCATCGCGACCACGTCGGAATTACTGACAACGGGCGTCGATGCCAAGACCTGCAAGCTCATCGTGCTGGACAAGACCATCACCTCGATGACGAGCTTCAAGCAGATCATCGGGCGAGGCACGCGCATCGACGAGGAAAACAACAAGTGGTTCTTCACCATCATGGACTTCAAGAAGGCCACCAAGCTATTCCGCGATCCAGACTTCGACGGTGAGGCGGTGGTGATTTATGAGCCGGATAACGACGACGATCCCGTTCCGCCCGATCCCGAATACCCGGACGAAGATAACGATGAACCCGGTGGCGTCGAAGAGCCGCCTGGCGTTTACAAAGTCCACGTCAGCGGCGTTCCCGTAAAAATCATCTCCGAACGTGTCGAATACATCGGCCCGGACGGCAACCTGATTACCGAGTCATACAAGGATTTCAGCCGCAAACAGATTCAATCCGAATTCGCCTCGCTGGATGACTTCCTCAACCGCTGGAACAGCGCCGCAAAGAAACAAGCCATCATCGACGAGTTGGAAGAACACGGCATTGTGCTGGAAAACCTCGCCACGGAAATCGGCAAGGACTACGGCGATTTTGACCTGATCTGCCACATAGCCTGGGGCCAGCCTCCGCTCACCCGCAAGGAGCGCGCCAACAAGGTCAAGAAGCGCAACTACTTCATCAAATACGGCGAGCAGGCCCGCGCCGTGCTCACGGCGCTGCTCGACAAATATGCCGACGAAGGCATCGCCACACTGGAAAGTCCCAAAGTCCTGCGCCTCGATCCGTTCAAGACCATGGGCACGCCCGTGGAAATCATCAACACTATCTTTGGCGGCAAGGAAAAGTTCGACACCGCCATCCAGGAACTGGAACAAGAGCTGTATAAGAGGGAAGAATCTGCATGAGTAATGTTTCCGGCGTCATCAAGTCCATACAGGACATCATGCGCAAGGATGTCGGCGTCGACGGCGACGCCCAGCGCATCAGCCAACTGGTTTGGATGTT
>JAUSAI010000074.1 GCA_030652945.1 Caldisericota bacterium
GAGCACTGAGCAAGGTTGTCAACAACATTTCGCCCAAGCTTTGACATGCGGGTCCTTTCCCGTATGATATACAAGAGTTCGACCTTTGGAGGTAGTCCACAATGAGAACGACATATTCGCCCAAGAACCGCAAGCGCAATCGGACGCTCGGGTTCCTTGCCCGTATGAGGAGCCACGGTGGCCGCAACGTCCTCGCCCGCAGGAGACTCAAGGGCCGAAAGAAACTCATCGTCGCCTGAGTATTGCCATCCTTGACGCTCGTCGCGTCGGTGCCATAGCATTTGGCGAGATTGTGGAAACGAATCCCCGGCAACAGCTATCGAAAGGCCTTCGACAACTCGAAGGCTTATCATGGTACCCTTATGGTGCTGTTTGTCTCTCCAGCTCTGTGCGGCGAGGTGGGATTCACTGCTTCACGGAAGGTCGGTGGGTCGGTTGAACGCAATCACGCCCGGCGCCTCATGAAGGAAGCGTTTCGTTCGGTGTCGCCTTCGCTGACTCCTGATGTCGCCTATGTTCTCGTTGCCCGCAAACCTGCTGTCACTGCGACTCTCGCACGTGTCGTCGACGAACTGCTTCGCCTGACCGCGCAGTATCGTTTATGAGAAGAGTCGTCGTCGTCCTCATTCGTTTCTACCGCCGCTTCCTGTCTCCACTCAAGGGGCCGACGTGCATCTACTATCCGACCTGCTCGGAGTATACGCTCGAGGCGGTCGAACGCTACGGCGTCCTGACCGGCCTGTGGCTCGGGCTTAGACGCGTGCTGCGATGTCATCCGTTTCACCAGAGCGGGTACGACCCTGTACCCGACCTGCATCGTGGACGACTACATGTATCCCACCCCATGGAGGTTTCCGTTGACACCAAGAAGCTCACGTAAGAGCACCCTGCGCCTGCTGATAGCCACAGTCATGCTTGTCGGAACGCTGACGATGACCGGCTGTGTCGGCGTGGGACCACAGACGACCGATGACCCCGTCGGCATTACGATCAACGCCGTTGCCAGACCACTCGAGAACGTCTCGCTCATGATGACGGTGAAGAACAACATGTCCAAGTTCGTGAGTGACGTGAAGGTCGAGATTGTCGCGATAGACGGCAAACCCGGTATCGCCCCCTTTGACCTCTGGCTCGAGTCTGCTCCTGTTGCCAGCATCGTGGCGCCGCTGATGCCTGGCAAGAGCCAGTCACTTACGCTCGTCCTGCAACAGAAGACTCCTGCCGCCATCAAGGCCTATCCGGTGACGGTCCGCGTCTCCTACAAGGACGCTGACGGCAACGCTGTTTCAGAGGATATCACCGGTGCAGGCGTCATCACGGTTGGCAACATCAACTTCCTCTCCAAGGGAATCCGGACCATTATCGAGCTGTTGTACAAGCTCATCCCCAACTATGGCATCGCCATCATCCTGCTGACGCTCCTGCTCAAGCTCATTACGGAACCGTTCACCCGCATGCAGTTCAAATCGACGGTCGACATGCAGCGTCTGCAGCCAGAAATCGCCAAGCTCAAGGCACGCTACCCGTCGAAGGACGATCAGAAGACCTTGAACGAGGCGACCATGAAGCTGTACAAGGACAACCACGTCAGCCTCTGGAGCGGATGTCTTCCGATGCTTATCCAGTGGCCAGTGTTCCTGGCGCTGTTTACGGCCATCAACAACTACTCGCCATTCAATGACGCCAGCTTCCTGTGGTTCCCGGCATTGTCGCTTGCCTCCAAGAGCCTGCCACTTGCGACGCGGTTCATCATGCCCGTCCTTGTAGGTGCTTCGACATATCTGCAGTCCATCACCTCGTTCATTCCCGGCCAGGACCACAAGCAGATGGCCTTCCTGACGTACTTCATGCCGCTGCTGCTGGGGTACTGGGCGTACGGGTTCAGCGCTGCACTCTCCATCTACTGGACCATGTTTTCGCTGTTCTCGGCAGGCCAGCAATACCTGGTCATCAAGCGTCTGACCAAAGGGATGCCTGTGCCCGCCCCCGCTGCGAAGTCGAAGAAGAAGTAGGAGAGCATCTCGATGAGAATCTCACGGCAGACAGAACAGAACGTCACCGGCTTCCTGGTTCAGTTCTTCAAGGCGCTGGGCGAGAGCCCTGAAATCCAGATTGCCTATACCGACGGAGACCCCTATATCAACATCACCGGTCTTACCGGCGACGGCACCTTCCTGACCAGGGACCAGACCTGTCTGTCGGCACTCCAGCACATCATCAATGTCATCGCCCACAAGGACCACGAGGGTATTCCCGCCATCATCACCGTCGACGTCGACGGGTACGTCATGCGGCAGCGTGAGATGCTGAAACGCATCGCTATCGACGCCGCCTTGCGCGTCAAGCGTGAGAAGCAGGCAATCATGCTGCAGCCGATGAGTGCCAAGGCGCGGCGCATCATCCACATGACGCTGAAGGACTATCCTGCTATAACGACGTACAGCGAGGGATGTGAACCCCAGCGCAGAGTCATCGTCGATCTCAAGAAGTAGCAACGGCGGCGCAGTTCCGCCAGAGGGTTCGACCATTGCCGCCGTAGCCACCGCCCGTGGCTCCGGCGGCATCGGCATCGTCCGTATCAGCGGCCCTGCCGCAGTGAACATCGCAGACCAGCTTGCGAGGGGCCAGGCTGACCTGACACCAAGGCGCGCCAACCTGCGCCGCATCACTGATCCCTCAACCGGCAACCTCATGGACGAAGGAATCGTCCTGGTCATGCGCGCTCCCGACTCCTATACGGGTGAAGACGTCGTCGAACTGCAGGTCCACGGCAGCCCTCTCCTTCTGGACCAGCTGGTCGCTGCGTGCTGTTCGCTGGGGGCGATTCCCGCGCGGCCGGGCGAGTTTACGTTCAGGGCTCTGCGCGCGGGGAAACTCAGTCTCTTGCAGGCCGAAGCAGTACGCACCCTTGTCGAGGCGAGTAGTGTCCCCGAGTTGTCCTTGGCACGTGATGCGCTGTATGCAGATGCCCGTGCTCCGTTCGACAGCGTCCTGACGCTGGTGACGCGCGCGCTCGCCTGTCTGGAGGGGCCCATCGACTTTCCGGAACAGTTTGCGGCAGAAGACGAGAACATAGCATATGCAGATGCCCGGCGCAGCATCGCAGAGGCACACGTACAGATTGTGGCTCTCCTGGCCGAGGCGACTGCCCTGGAACGCATGCGTCACGGCATCAGGGTTGTCATCGCGGGCCCGCCCAACGTCGGCAAGTCGTCGCTGATGAATGCGCTGTTGAAGTATCCCCGGGTCCTCGTTGCGGATACGCCGGGCACGACGCGCGATACGGTAGCAGAGACTGTCACGATGAATGGGCGGCGCGTTACCCTCGTCGATACCGCTGGACTTGCGGAGACACCGGTCGACGGCCTCGACCGTCTGGCCGGAGACCGAGCTCTCCGGGAACTGGAGCGCGCCGACATCATCCTGCTCGTGCTCGACGCCGCCACAACCCCCACCGACTACGAACGCACCCTGGTCCGGCAGATCCGAACACTTCCCCACCTCATTGCCGTCAACAAGGCGGACCTGGGTCCCACCCCTCCCGACATCGCCGCCCTTGCTGGCAAGGATGCCACCGCCATTTCCGCCACCGAGGGGACCGCCATTGCCGAACTGACAGCGAAGCTCGCCGATCTCGTCGCACAGGTCGGCTCCGGGCAGACACCCCGTCGCTTCGTGACGGACCGCCAGGCGGCTGAACTAGCTGAGGCAGACCAGCACATCGTGTCGGTCCTCGCATCCGCGGACATGCCGATAGACGTGGCGGCATGTGCCATAGGCGAGGCGCGCGACAACCTGACTCGCCTGCTTGGCAGATCCGGGAGCATTGATGAACTTCTCGAGACGGTCTTCAGCACCTTCTGTATAGGAAAGTAGCAGCAAACGGCCCCTTGGGTTCCAAGGGGCCGTCGTTACAGATCACTCTAGAGCTTCTGTACCTACGGTGCTACAGCCCGTGCCCAGTCGAACTCGAAGACTGCCCTGGCCCTGGCGATCAGCGTTGGGTCTGTGACGATAAGCCCCACTTCACGCTGCTGCTGAAGTGGGTTGTTGTCCGTCAGTGGAGGAGCAGAGAAGTTCTGGGAACCGACGAACATCCGCGTATCGTCGACCAGCATCATCTTGACGTGGTAGTACGGATCCATGGCGACTCTTACCCTGTCGCCGCCGATCAGAAGGTTGGCCGCGAAGGCGGAACTCCGCGAGTCCACATACGTGCCGTCGGTGATACAGCGGACATGGACACCACGCAGGACTGCGTCGGCCAGTGCCTGGTTCACGGCATCGTTCTGCAGGTACTGTACCGCAACCACGATGCTTGTCGTTGCATCCTGGATGAGTCCCATCATCTTCGCACCTGCATTGACCGGTGAGAGGAGGACCCTGTCGCTGGTCAACTTGTCTGCTGACAGGGGCTGCCGTTTCCAATCGGCCCAGAACACTGCTGTCAAGTCAGCGACGACCTTCGCGTCGGTCGTCGTCACCGCAAATGCCCGGTTCTTCTTGCTGTCGGCGTAGGTGAAGTTGTTGCCCGATATGTACGCGGTGCTTCCATCGATGACCATGTACTTCGCGTGGGTGATACGATAGGCTGTGTTGGCATTGCGCACCGCGACACCCGATCGTGTGAGGTCGGCGATGATGCTCTTCATGTCGGCCAGCTTCACGCGTTCTTGCGGGTCTACCAGGACCCGCACGTCCACGTCACGCGCGGCTGCCGAAACCAGGACGTCGCAAATACGTGGATCCGTCAAGTCGTAGATAGTAAATAGGACAGATGTTCCTGCCCCCGCGATGAGCCGGCAGGCTTCAATATGGGCATCGTCAGGAAAGGTGCTCAGCATGTCCGTACCTGCATAAACGTCCGTGCGGCCAGTCAAGACCGGCACGGTCACTGACGTCACTATCAGCACGAGGGTCAGCACAAGAAGGAGCAATGAGCGTAATCGGTAGCGTCGTATCATCTCAACCTCCTAGGACCCAAGGGTCAGCGTGACAGTCCGTGTTGTCGCGTCCCATCCGACGATGAACCCGAGGCTCTCGCCGACGAACCGCACCGGCAGGTAGGTCCGCCCCCCTTGAATGATCGGGACGACCTTGCCGTTGGCCGGATCAATGGGACGTGACGACCCATTCAACGTGGCAGTCGACCTCCCGATCCACAAGGACAGTTGCGCTCCACCAAGCCTGATGTCGACTCTGCCCTTGCCATCCTTGCCATCGTAGGCAATGGTCCCCCCGACCGCCTCGACGATGGCACGTATGGGCACCAGCGTACGCCCCTCCTTGATCATGGGGGCAGCGTCGAGATTCCGCGGCGAGCCGTTGACCGTCAGGACTGTGGAACCAATGACCATCGTTATCACGGTCTGTGATGGCTGTCCCCCGGCAGTTCTGAACGAGAAGGTCTGTGACCACGCACCAACCCCCTGCGCACTCCGTGCATTGGCACGCCAGAAGTAGGTCTTCCCTTTCTCCAGCACCCCCTCTCCGGGGATGAAGCTCGTACGAGCTCCTGCATCAATGCTCAGGTCGATCGCTGTGAAGCTTGCATTGGAAGCAACCGTGATGCTGTATCCTGTCGCATCCGAAACAGCAGACCAGGACAGTGCGGGGGATAGGGTGCCGGTCGTACTGCCGTCTGAAGGAGCCTGCAGCACGGGCGCGCGAGGCCCAATTGGCGCCTCGTCGAAACGATACGTCGTGTAGACGCCGCCGTTCGTCAGCCCAACGTAGACCACCTTGTCCGTGCTGAACGAGGGCGAGATGTCCAGTGCATTTGCCCAGTACTTGAAGCTGACCAGCGGGATACCCGACCCCGCGCTGGCAAACACGAATCCCCTGTTCGTGCTGACGGCCAGCCCTGCATCCCACGACACGATGAGGACGGTGCCGTCCGTCGCGTATGCATCGGAAATACGGATGGCATCGAGGTAGGAGTCACCCTGCTGAAGCTGCCATGTCACGCCACGGTCGACCGACTTCCAGATGCCGCCCATCTTGCCGCGGTAGTCCGTGCACATGTACAGTGTCCGGTCCACAGCAAACGCCGGCGAAATGCGCAGGTCTTTGACTGCATACATGGGAAGTCCTGTCCGTGCAAGGTAGGAGAATGTTGCCCCGCCATCCGAACTCACATACAGTCGGCCCGAATGGGTGTCTGCGTACACCGTCCGGTCCGTAGAATACGTCGGTGACACGGCAATACAATCTATGATGGAGTCGCCGAGGTCGGGTGCTGCAACAAGATCTGGACAGCGCTTCATTGTCGCAAAGCCATCGGTGGTCTTCCACAGCCCTTGCCCTTCGATAGAAACGAAGCCGGTTGCCGATGTCGCGTAGTCCGGTGCGACAGCAATCCATGGGACCGTCGAACCGCCCGTTCCATTGACCACCTGCCACGAATCACCCCTGTTCCTGGAAACGTACAGGCCTCCTCCGTCGGTACCGGCGAAAACGGTTCCGTCAGCGCCGTAGGAAGGAGCAACCACTGTCTGAAGGACGTTCAGACTGCCCAGGCCGCTATTGCAGTACGCCACTGTTCTGCCGCCGTCCGACGTGCGTGCTACGCCCTGATACGCCGTGCCAAAGAAGACTGTCCGATCCGTCGCGAAGGTGGGGGAAACGGCAACCGAATTGACACGGGCGCCCAGGATGCCGACACTGCTGTCGGCGAAGGCCTTTCCGCCGTCCCGCGATACGAGAAGCCCTTGGCGACCGGTGCCGGCGAACAGTGTTCCGTCTGCACCGAATGCAGGACTCGCCGCCAGGGACGTGATCGTGCATCTCTTCACCTCTCCCGGCAGCAGTGCCGCCCGAGACGTTCCGGCCAGCGTGTCAAGCACAACGATCCCCTGTCCCGCCGTCCCGATGAACAACTCGTGGGTCGTCGGAAATGACGGCGAGAAGAGAATCGCTGTGACTGTGCCCGCATAGACACTGCGGAAGGTCCTGCCGCCATCATTCGTCACGAAGACGCCATCAACACCGGCACCCACAGCGAACGTGCGATCGGAACCGAATGCCGGCGAGAATCCCACCGCCGATACCGACATCTCGGTTGGCAGGGGTAGTGGCGCGGCTGTGACACCGGCGTCCAGCGACAGCCAGGCGCTTGCAGCCTCAGAGCTGCTTTCGATGCCCACGAGCATAGTGTGGTCGGCGCTGAACGAGGGCGAGGCAGCTATAGCAACGACATTCTGGCTAGTGAGTCCGGCAGCACCGGGGACCCAGCTGCGTCCCGTATCACTGCTTCGCCACAAGCCTCCCAGGCCCGGTGCAGCAAATGCGATGCCATCATCCTTCATCACAGGCGACACGCCGACTGCATTGACGTAGCTGTCGCCGCCGAGACTCCGGTTGGAGTACGAGAACTTGCCGCCTCCGTCCATGGAGCGATAGAGCCCATCCTCGGTACTCACGAGCATGAGTCTGCTTCGTGCGTAATCCGGCGCCAGCGCGATGCCTGTGATGCTCTGGCTGTAGTTCTCCAAACCGTTCCGCACGACGGTGAACGTCGCAGCGCGATCGCTCGAGAGAAACAGGCCGTTGCTCGTGCCCACAACGACCGTGCCGTCGTTTGCATACGAGGGCGATATGGCAACGGAGCTGATACAGCCTCCATAGGGACCGTTGATGGGCGCAAACGGGTAGGAGGCAGCCCGTGCCGCCATCCGCCACGAACCACGAGGAGCGGTAAGACCGAGTAGAAGCAGGACCAGCACGACACACGTGACCATTCGGCTTCGCTGACGCACATCGTCTCCTTTCACTGGAAATGGGGTGCAGGTTCTCCTGCACCCCATTGGTGTCAATGTCGCGCTTCTGCTGATTCTCTTACTTGAGGCCGGCCTGCACTTCTCTCGCCATCTTGAGGAGACCTTCTGCTACGGTGATCTTCCCCAGGTAGATGGCTTGCAGGTTGGAGGATATCTTGTCGCGCGCAGCGCTCCATCCGCGTGTTGGGGGCTGAAGGACACACGACTCAAGCTGGTCAAGCCCCGCCTTTGTTTCAGGGTTGGCTTTGTACGCGTCGATGAGGACTGGGTCAAGCAGTGATGTCCTGCGGCAGGGAAGATACCCCGTCTGAGCAGCCCACACTGCCTGAATGTGCGGCGTCGTGAACCACTTGATGAATGCCCAGGCCGCTTCCTTCTGACGTGTATCGAACTTCTTGTGGTTGCCGAACATGACGATGTTCGTTCCATACATGCTCACAGCACCACCGGCAGGACCTGCTGGCAGGGGAGCCTCACCGAGCTCGAACTTGCCGCCGATGGCTGCTTCGACGTAGCTGCGGCCGACAACGGAGCCCATGTACATGCCCGCCTTGCCATTGCCCAAGTCTGACTGATCGCCGTACGCTGTCGTATAGTGCATGTACTTCTTGGCATACAGGTCCGCAAACAGCTGCGTCGCTGCCTTCGCGCCCGGATTCTGGCCGAACAGCGTATTGTCGTACGTGTCAGTCAGCACGCGGCCGCCAAACGCATGGACGACGGAGTACCAGACGTCGACCGATGGCGTGTGGGAGGCGCCCCACTGGATCTGCTCGCCCTTGTCGTTCACCTTGTTCAATGCTTCGCAGATCTCGGCAAACTCGGCCCACGTCCGTGGGGCATGATCATACCCTGCAGCCTTGAACATGTCCTTGTTGTAGTACAGGACGACGTTGGACTTGTTGAACGGCATCATGTACTGTTTGCCGTCCGCAAGCTTGGTGGACTGCCACATCATCGGGAAGTAGTCGGCGATCTCAGCCTTGCT
>JAUSAI010000205.1 GCA_030652945.1 Caldisericota bacterium
CAGGACGGCTTCGACATCGCTGAACAGGATTTGCGCCTGCGGGGACCGGGAGACATTCTGGGAACGGTTCAGCACGGGTTCGATGTACCGGTCTTCGGGTCCACCGGCATGCTGACCTACCACGACCTTGAGCTCCTTCCCCGCATTCGGGCGGCAGCGGAGGGGGTGCTGGCAGATGATCCCGGCCTTGCTTCGGCGGAGCATGGAACACTGGCTCGCATGCTCTCCCTGCGGTTCCCACGGCAGGGGGTACAACGCGTCGAAGGGAGTTGACGTGATCATCGGATCCGGCCGCCTGAAGGGGAAGTCATTGAGTCCTCTCGGGAAGCAGCCATGGCTGCGGCCGACATCAGACAAGGCACGTGAAGCCCTGATGGACATCCTGCGCCCGGTACTGGGCGGAGCTAGAGTCCTGGAGCTCTGCGCCGGGACGGGCGCCGTCGGCATCGAGATGCTCAGCAACGGCGCAGCACATGTAACGTTCGTGGACAGCGATGCGAAGTCCGTACGACTTATCCGGGAAAACCTGCGGCTCCTCGCTCTCGAGGACGGGACCACCACGATCCTGAAAGAAGACGCGGTGGCTGCCGCCGCTCGGGTACGAGGAGACGAAGTGGATATCGTGGTTGCGGACCCGCCGTTCGAGTCGGGACTGCATGAACGGATTCTCGAGACCCTGGCGGCACAGTTGCGCGAAGAGGCGGACGGGTGTATCATCGTCATGGAGCATGCCACTCGCGAGAACCTGATGACGCAATACGCAGGACGACTGGTTCACCTGGTCGCCTACAAAGAGAAACGGTATGGCGATATCACGATGACGTTGTTCAGGGCAGTCGTCGGGCTTTCAGCTCCGGAAAGGGAAACGTGTGATCAGGAAGAAGAATAGCCGGTCCGTTCGCAGTGTGCGGACCCTGTTGCAGTCGGCCGCAGTGCGCGTCGGGCGGTCACGGACGTACGGATTCTGGGCCATGGGCGTGGCAGCGATCCTTGTGGCGTTGCTTTGTGTGGCGCCGTTTGTGGCCACGCGGCTCCCGCTCCAGCAAGATGGAACAGCGTTCAGCAACATCGTTGCGCGCCACGCCATCGTCTACGTCGACAGCGCCCGCACCGAAGAACTACGGAAACGCGCCATGGCCGAAGTGGCACCCATCTACAAATTCGACAGCGCCGTGCTCTCGACAGCTATCTCCGCCTTTGACGAAGCGTCGACGGGGATCATGTCCCTGCGGAGTCAGGACCTTCTTGTGGACGAAGCCTCGCGGGCCGTGGCACAGCTTCTCGATACGACTCCTTCGGCGTCAGTGAGATACCTGGTGACGTGTTCCGAGTCAGAGCTCCAGTCTCTCAAGACGGCAGCACGCGAAGCGCTTACGGCGGTCATGTCGCGCGGCGTCCTCGAAGAAAACACGGCCGCAGCCCGTGAGGCGATAAACTCGGAACTCAAGCGCTACGGCATCTCTGAGAGTCAGGTCAGTTCTGCGTACCTGCTTGCGACCCCCTTC
>JAUSAI010000075.1 GCA_030652945.1 Caldisericota bacterium
CAACGGTTGGCGTCGACGTCGAGGCCAGCGTTGTCATACGAAACATCGTTCGTGACTGGGTCAAGGAGAAGCCTGAGCGGACCGTCATTCTGACGACACACTACATGGCGGAGGCGGATGAGCTCTGTTCGCGAGTGGCGATCATCAACCGTGGACTCATTCTTGCGAATGCACCGCCCACCCAGCTCAAGCAGGACCTGGACAACCGTGCGCACTACGAGATTACCGTGGACCGTTTGAACCCGGAGACGCTTGATCACCTGACGGCGGCAATGGGAGTGGAGAGCGATCTGACCCTCGGCACCGACAGAGTCACGAACAAGCCGGCGCTGGTTGCCCATCTGATGCATGAGAGTGACATTGCACGGCTCATCGCTGAACTGACCAGTCAGGGCGTGGTTCTCGAGTATATGAGGAAGCTCGAGCCTACCCTGGAGGACGTGTTCCTCAAGATCGTAGGGAGGAGGTTCGAAGATGAAGAGACTTCTCCGGCTGTATCTTAAGACGCTTTGGGCTCGCGCCTATGTGCGCATCTTCGGACAGATGCGCGAAGCGACGTGGGTCGTGGCGAGTATCGTGGGCGGCTTCTTTACGATGATGACCTACGTGTATCTCTATCGGACGCTGAACGCCGGGGCTGAGTTTGGGGGGATCATCGTCCTGGGCGGCCTCATGCTCCCCTTCTTTCTCAACGTTCTATGGGGGGTAGCAACACAGCTCTACTGGGAGAAGGAGATGGGCAATCTGGAGATCATGCTCGTCAGCCCGGCGTCCCTATCGGCTTTTCTGGTAGGGCTCTCCATCGGGGGAGCTATCCATACGCTCCTGCGGTCGACTGCGGTGCTGTTCTTCGGGCTTGTCGTCTTCCGTGTCCACTTTGTCGTGGCACACATACCCCAGGCCTTCCTGGTGTTCATCGTTACGCTCGTCGCCATGTATGGCCTCGGCATCGTCTTTTCGTCCCTGTTCCTGTATCACGGACGTGATGCCTGGCGCACGGCGGACCTTGTCATGGAGCCTATCAACGTATTTGCGGGTACATATTTTCCTGCACGGTTCCTGGGGGTCGGGCTTCTGGCCGTCGCGGCGCTCATTCCTGCGACGCTCGGCCTTGATGCTCTTCGCCAGCTGCTGATTCCAACATTCGTGGACGGTATCCTGGACTGGCGATGGGAACTGCTCATCCTCGTCGGCCTTGGTGCGCTTCTTGCCTTCGTGGCACAGTGGGCATTGCGCAGTCTCGAATACAAGGCCAGGCGCGACGCACGCCTGACCCTGAGGTGGCAGTAGTGAGAGGGTTTCTTGCTGCGATGTACGTGGGCTTCCAGATAGAAAGCAATTGGACGAACAAGTTGAGATGGGCGCTGTATCTTCTCGCCTATCCTCTCGGCTCCTTCCTGACGATCATGATCCTGTACGGCGTTTTCGGGAAGACGAGCGAGTTGCTGCCGTTTGCCTTCTATGGCAACATCTTCTACTGGATCCTGACGATGGTCTTCTTTGATATGGCCTTCAGCGTCCACGATGACCGCGAGCACTACCAGACGCTGAAATACGTGTTTCTGTCCCAAACCTCGTATCGTGTGTATCTCTGTGGCCGTGCGGCGACCCGGTATCTCATGGCATTGGCGGCGGTATCAGTCAATCTCTGCTGGATACTCCCGGTTTTCAAACTGCCGCTGCATCCGCACTGGGGCCTCCTGCTCGCCGGTATCGTCTTTGGATACACGCTGGCCGCCGGTCTTGGCATGTGCATGGCGTCACTGTTCCTCGTGGCGATCAAGCTCGACGTGGACGTCGTCGATGCACTGTTTGGTGGGATGTTCGTTCTGAGTGGTGCACTGTTTCCGCCGACGGCATTTCCGCGCGTCGTTGCGGTGATCGCTGAATTCATCCCGATCAGTGGCTGGATCGAGTACATGCGAAGGGCCATATCCGGCCGCATTCTCTCCGAGTACTTGAGCAATCTGAACGTTTCTCAGCTGTTTGGGCGCGCTGCCCTGGGGGCTGTTGCTGTGTTCATAGCGGGCTCGTTGCTGGTGGCATGGGGAAGCCGTCAGGCACAGCGCAAAGGCTATATCGACATTACGACAGCGTACTAGATGGAATCGACTATGGTTGCAGCCGCACTGCTCGCTGAGCAGTGCGGCTGCAAGTCATATCAGATATGCGAACGGATCTGCTACGGTCGGCTGTCGCCAGGTCGGAACTCGGGAGTAGCGCCGAACCACTTGGTGTAGATGGTGTCGTACGTCCCATCCGAAACCAGCTGTCTCAACGCGTTATCGATGGCCGACTTCACTCCCGTATCGTCTTTGTGGATAGCGATACCGTAGTACTGAGTGAGGTCGAGGTCCCCGATCTTCACGGTGCTGATGACGGCAAGCGCCGGACTATCCTTGACGTAGTAGGCGCATACGGGGAAGTCATTGACGACGGCATCGATGCGTCCTAGCTTCAGGTCCGCCATCGCAAGCTGGATGTCTGGGTACGAACGCACGTCGGTTACTCCTTCGATCAGTCGTGCACTCTCTTCGCCGGTAGTCCCTACCTGCGCGCCAACTCGCAGGCCTGCCAGGTCAGACGGTTGTGTTATGGATTGGAGAGCCTTGTCGAACACGATGCCCATGTCGGCACGATAGTAGGGAATGGAGAACGCTACTTCCTTCTCGCGGTCGGAGGTTATGGTCATCGACGAGATCAGGACTTCGAACTTGCGTGTCTGAAGTGCCGGGATGATACCATCCCACGCGGTCGTTACGATGGAACTCTTGAGACCCAGCTTCTCTGCGACGGCTGCAATCAGGTCAACGTCAAAGCCGGTCGGCTTGTTTGCAGCGTCCATGAACTCAAAGGGAGCATAGGTCGTATCGTTGCCCACTGTCAGAACACCATCCTGTTTGACGCGCTCGAGGTCAGTAGCGACGACCTCCGGGCGGCATCCGGAAGCCACGAGCAGAAAACATAGAACGAGCAGCATACTGAATACTGCACCCCACCTGGACGTACGCATTGCGTGCATGTCTGGCTCTCCTATTGCTAGAATATGAAGACGCACCACGGCGTTTGCCGTAGCGCCACCAACGGGGCCATCGGCCGGATGGTCGGTGGGATTGGTTGCGTGAAGTATAGGGTGGGGTCAGAAAACGCAAGCGGCAATGACATTCGAATGTGAAAACAATGAGGAAACTGGGATTCCTCGACGAACTACCGGTGACCGGTCGGCCCTTCGTCCGGGCTCCCGTTCTCGGGAAGCTGGCGCTCCACCAGCAAACCCACGATGAGGCTGAGACCCGCAAGGCCGATTGAGCCTGCGCCAGCAACCAGGGCCACGACCGGCCACCCATCGGGAGCGCCCCTCAGCTTCAGGAACAGCGCCGCCGAAAAGAACAACAGCCCGATGATCAAGACGGCGATGCCCGCCACGGTAGCACGGTGGATCCGGCCGGTATGCTTTACTTTTTTCGTACACTGCACAATCTATAGCATAGCGCTGTTTATCTACAGTGTGAGTCACCGCCGTCAATCCTGGGTTCTGAGCAGGAGTGG
>JAUSAI010000210.1 GCA_030652945.1 Caldisericota bacterium
GCATTATGTGCGGTTTGGCACATCCCACGAAAGGAAGGGTCACGATCCTGGGGACAGACCTGACGGTCAGGAGTGCCCAGCTGCCGACAGGGATCGGGGTCCTCGTGGAGTATCCCTCCTTCATCCCCGAGCTCACCGGCAGACGCAACCTGCAACTGCTTGCCTCGATCCGTGGGGTCATCGGCCTTCCGGAGGTTGATGCCACCATGGAACTCATGGGGCTGGACCCTGGGAACAAGACCCCGGCAGGAAGGTACTCCCTGGGGATGCGCCAACGCCTGGGACTTGCCCAGGCCATCATGGAGAAACCACGGCTCCTCCTGCTGGACGAGCCTACCAATGGACTGGACCCTCAGGGTGTCGCAGAACTGCGCACTCATATCCGGCGCCTGGCGGATGAAGGGGTTGCCATCTTCCTGGCAAGTCATCTCCTCAATGAGGTAGAACAGGTCTGTGACCGCGTGGCCATTGTCAAGCAAGGCCATGTCCTGCGCCAGATGAGCAAGAACGATCCCGTTCCCTACCGTGGGTTTAGCCTGCAAGTCAGCGCTACCAAGGACTGGTCACTGGTCCAGCAGTGGGCTGCTCAGCATCAGGCAACCCTTGTGCAGAAAGACGGGGTGCAAGGAGGAATGGTTGGTACCGCTGTTCCTGTTCCTGCCGCCCTTCGTGATCTAGTACAGGCAGGAGCCAGCATTGAATCCATCACGCCGGACCGGGACACCCTGGAGACAACCTTCCTGCAAGCAATACAAGAAGAGAAGTAGGGGAGTGGGAGTGAAAGTGAATTTGAATCGGACACATTCGGGAAAAACAGATACATACCACGGTTCATCTGGGTTCTATGTTCCAGATCCTCACCAGTCACAGCACAGGTCTCCAGCGCGGACGCGCCGACGCAGAAAGGGATGCCTGACGGTCTTCCTTATCCTGGTTCTTGCAATCGGATCGCTGATGTGGTACCGGTCGCAGGCGGCCTCGCGCGGAGACGTCACGCCTCCGACGCTCAACACGCCGTTCAGCATGGTACATCCCATAGCTTCTCTCCGGGCACGGGACGCCGAACAGGCAACGTGGAGTGCGATATCGGCTCAGGACCCGACCGCCATGGAGCACGAACTGACTCTGGAGGATGCCTTCTTCCGTCGGGCTACGACACAGGCGCGGGAGTGGCAGGTCCTGTTGCTGCCAACGCCACAGCAACTTGCGTCGCCGCTGAGCGATACCCTTGTCGTTACATCGCCATTTGGTCTGCGCGAACATCCCACTATTGGCCAGGAGCTTGAGCATCACGGCGTCGACCTGGTTGCAGCTGCCGGAACGCCTGTCATGGCAGCCGCCCGTGGTGTTGTCGTCTGGCGTGGTAACAAACTGGGGTACGGCAACTGCGTCGTCGTGCGTCATGGAACGCACCTGTCCACCATCTATGGCCATCTGAGTCACATTGGCGTGCACACCGGACAATCCGTCAGTAAAGGAGAAGCCATCGGGCTGTCAGGTTCCACGGGCTTCAGCACTGGGCCTCACCTGCACTTTGAAGTACGCAGAGACGGCACGCCGGTCAATCCCCTTTCCCTGCTGGCACCCAGTTTACCTGTGAGATCATCAGTTCAATGCTACACTAGCGGAGGAGCGCTATGGAACCAGTACAGAGACACACATACATAGACAGAAAGGCGAAGAAGCTCTTGTCTATAGCTATTCCAGTGACTGCCGTACTCTGCGTTGCGCTTCTTGTCTGGCGGCCATGGTACACGCCAAAGCCCCTTCCTGTGCTTGACCCCTGGGTACACATTACCTATTCCTACGAGGAACTGCAACAAGCCCAGAAACTGGCAGATGGTGGCAAACGTTCTGACCTTCTGGATCCACGGAAGACCCTGACCTCTTTTGTTGCAACGGATGCTTCGGGAGAGGGTTCTCTTGATCTACAGACTCAAGACTTGAACATCACGCAGGTTCAGTCTATCCAAGACGAGGGGAAGGACCCGAAGAATGGAGATCGTTTGTTTCTGGTCACATTTTCGCAGCAGAAGGATGTCGTTGTCTTTCGACTGCGGCAACTCCTTGGCACAGAGCAGACCAAGATCTGGTCCGTTATCGGCTATCTGATCACTCCAAGTTCCTCTTCACCTGCCTCTTATAGCACGACATGGCAGGAGTCCGACGGTCCACTGATCAGCGGCCAATGACTTCAGCCAGGCTAGCTGCCCTGCTTATCCACGACAGCATACGCTCCGGCAAGGTCACTGATCACAAGTCCTTTTAGCCGGGTTGTGTCGACGACTTGGACAACGCGTCCTTCGACGGTATTCACGATGGCTGTCAGGTCAGGATCGGTTTCTCTAGCTTGCTGCAAGCGTACGGCGACAAGCGTTCCTGAGGCAGCAGACTGATGTGAGGAAGGCGACGTACCATTTGTGGACTGGAGACGATACACCGTAAGGGAACAGACCGCTACGGCCTGACGGCCGCTCTCTTGCACGACAGGATCGGCCATGGCAATTTGCCGCGCCATCTCCAGCCGGACAAAGAGAGGGATGGATGGTGCCTGTGTATGTGTGTCGCTCGGGACCTTCATCCCAACGACTCCTACCAGCGACGTCAAATGAGGGTCAACAAGAATGTACCCATCCGTACCTCGCACGGTCGCGCGGACCAGGCCTGTTGCAGAATCCCGCCGTGCATCGGTCACCACCGCTCCACGTGCCCCGGGAGTGACCAGCGCAATCAGGTTGTTCCACGCCTGGCGTAACGATGACTCAGCCCGGTCAGAGTTGGAAGTCTCTTCTTGCGTCTCCTGCAGCAGGCGGATGCTGGGCGAGACGTCGGCGGTAGCCCGAATAGCTGTCCGCAGGGGTGCCGTCTGTGTCCACCAGAGTATGACCAAGGAGACGGCGAGAGCGGACCCCAACGTCAGTCGCCACTGCCGCGCGTGGCGGCGATGGGTTGCCACGCGGTCGGCATACGCGACGAGACGCCGTGCGCTGGCTTCAGCCCACAACGGGTCGACCTTCGGCTCCCAATCCACATTCTCGAGCAGATGGTCCAGCTCTTTCTGGGTCATTGTCTCACCTCCTCTTCATCAGGACAACGCGACCCGCCCGGATTTGCTGAAATGCCGGCGCGCAACACACGAAAGGCATGCTGAAGAGCATTGCTGACCTTCTTTGCACTGCAACCGAGCATCGCTGCAATTTCCCGCGGCGTCAGTCCCTTACCGTAGCGCAACGTGACGCACTCTCGATCGAAGGGCGCCAGGTTCTCGGCAGCGGAACGCAATTCGCCCTCATGATCCTGCGCGTCCGCGACCATGGCATCGTAGTCGGGGTCGGCGTCATCATCACCAACGCGAGCAGTCGCAAGATATGTGTCTGCACTGTGACGATGGCGGAACCACGATATAGCCTCGTTGTGAGCCACACGGAAGAGCCACTGCACAAGGGGTGCTCTGCCGCGCGCAAGCTTCGGCAAGTTGTCGATCATCTTGACGAACACTGCTTCGGTCAGTTCCTCGGCGAGGTCTCGGTCCATCACAGTGCGGATGAGACAGGCGAAAATGCGGTCACGGTATCGTTCATACAGCACAGCTACCGCTCCCGTGTCGCTCAGTGCCTCCTTCAGGAGATCCTGATCGGACTTGCCCTCCGCCACGCTCACCCCCGCCACGATCGATAGTATAGCTGGTTTACCTGGGGCGTCACTCTTGCTCAGACCTCTCTGGCGCGTAGACTGAGAAGTCAGGAGGCACCACCATGGCGACTGAGATGATTCGACTGCACATCTGCGAGACGGGCGAGGACGTTCTCTATCCTCGCGGCGTACGGCTGGAGTCACTGGCCAAGGACTATGCCCGATTCCACAAGTCCCGCATCATGGCGGCGCGTGTCAACAACGACATCCGGGAGCTGTTCAAGACGCTGAGCTTCGACGCGACTGTCGAGTTCGTCGACCTGACCACCGAGGATGGTGTCCGCATCTACCAGCGGGGACTGACATTCCTGCTGTACGCCGCGGCACGGGACTGCTTCCCCGACCGGCGCCTGCGCGTGCTCCATTCACTGGGTCGTGGCCTGTACTGCGACTTCCATCAGGCGCGCGTGGCCGACAGCGATGCAGACCTCCTCAAGCAGCGGATGAACGAGCTCATCGCCCAGGACATCGAGTACCGCAAGCAGGAGCTGTACAAGTGGGACGCCATCGGCCTGCTGGAGACGCTGGGCATGCACGACAAAGCCGAGCTGCTGCGCTACCGCAAGAAGTCCACCGTCAACATCTACTATCTGGACAAACATGCCAACTACTTCTACGGCTTCATGCCTCACAGCACGGGTGACACGCCGGCGTTTGATCTCATCCCCTACCGCAGTGGCATGGTCCTCACCTTCCCCAGCATCACCTGCCCGAACGCCCTGCCCGAGTATGTCCCGCAGACCAAGCTGGCCGACATCTTTGACGAAGCGGAACAGTGGGGCCGCATCATCGGTGTCGAGACCGCCGGCGACCTCAATGACGTCGTCGCCCGCGGCCGCTCACGCGAACTCATCATGGTCAGCGAGATGCTGCACGAGAAGAAGATTGCTCTGCTCGCCGACCGTGTCACTGCGTCGGGGGCACGGCTCGTGCTGGTCGCCGGTCCATCCTCGTCGGGTAAGACCACCTTCAGTAAGCGACTTGCCCTGCAACTCAGGGTCAACGGGTTCGACCCGCACCCGGTAGCACTGGACAACTACTTCGTGGACCGGGACAAGACTCCTTTGAACACCGACGGCAAACCAGACTTCGAGGCACTAGAGGCACTGGAAGTTGCTTTGTTCAACACGGACCTCAATCGCATCCTGGCGGGGGAGACCGTGCAGCTGCGCAAGTTCGACTTCAAGACGGGCAAGTCCTTCATCGGGACCGACATCATCGCACCCAACGACCGTACGGTCGTCATCGTGGAGGGGATCCACGGCTTGAACCCCGAGCTCACGTCACAGATCCCAGACAGCGCCAAGTTCCGCATCTACGTGTCGGCACTCACGTCGCTCAACCTGGATGCCGACAACCGTATCCCGACGACCGACGTGCGCATCCTGCGTCGCATGGTGCGCGACCATAACTTCAGGGGATACTCGGCACTGCAGACACTGCGGATCTGGCACTCCGTCCGAATGGGAGAGGAGGAGCACATCTTCCCCTTCCAGGAACGCGCCGATGCCATGTTCAACTCGTCCCTCGTCTACGAGCTGGCCTTCCTCAAGAACTACGCAGAACAGCTGTTGCTGCAGATCGACAACACGGTCCCCGAATACTCCGAGGCACGTCGGCTGGTCCGCTTCCTCGACTACTTCCTGCCCGTGATGGACGTCGATGTCATCCCCAGCACCTCCATCATCCGCGAGTTCATCGGCAACAGCTTCTTCAACTACTAGCAAGCCTTCGGGAAATCAGAAGACGGGCAACGCACGGGTTATTGGCGGTGTTTCGCCATCTTCTTCCATCCTTGGACTAATGCAATCTTCATCCATCCCCATGCCCTCGGTGGCAGCAGGACGTACAACACGCTCAGGACCACCCACAGCCAGAAAGTGGAAAGAGCAAGCCACGAGGGAACCAAGACGAGCACTGCCAGAATCGGAAGCCCAGGGCCCCCAAGGATTGCTGCGATAGTG
>JAUSAI010000216.1 GCA_030652945.1 Caldisericota bacterium
TTCGCGGGTCAACCCGCTTCGAATGCGGTCATAGTCGTAGAGGACCTCCAGCACGCCTTCGTTTCCACAGGCGGGGCACACGTACAGCGCGTCGGAGGGCGCGTATTCACGACCGCATTGCATGCACTTCAGCAGACTCACGTCAGACATCGGTCACCCCTCAAGGCGGTGCGAAGAAGCCATGGACGACGGCCGGCGCCACAGCGCCGACGGAGTCGCGCGTGGCATGGCGTTCTAGCCGTGGACGATCCTCGTGCCGGTCTGGCCCGCAAGAGCACGTTCGAGAGACTCGGGACTCGTAATGAGAGCTTCCTTTCCGCCCTGGTCTATGAAACCTACCGCTGCTTTGATCTTCGGCAGCATCGAGCCCTTCGCAAAATGGCCCTGTTCGATGAAGCCTCTTGCCTCGTCTGCCGTCATGCGGTCGATACCCTTCTGATCGGGCTTGTTGAAGTTGATGTACACCTTCTCCACGGCAGTACTGATGACAAAGAGGTTGGCGTTCAGGTTGGTGGCAAGAAGGCTGGAGGCGTAGTCCTTGTCGATGACCGCAGCAGTGCCGTGCAGGTTGCCCGATTCGTCTGCGACGACCGGGATGCCGCCTCCACCGGCGGCAATGACCACGAAGCCGGCCGCCACAAGATTGCTGATGGCGTCCAGTTCGATGACACGCACAGGAAGAGGAGATGCGACAACGCGCCGCCACCCTCGGCCCGCGTCCTCGACGACGTCCCAACCCTCGCTGGCGACCTTTTCGTCGATCTCTTTTCGCGAGTAGAACGAGCCGACAGGTTTGGAGGGATTCTTGAAAGCGGGATCACTGCGATCCACCAGGACCTGTGTGACGACTGTCACGGCCCTCTTCTCGATGCCGCGGTCCCGGAATTCGTTGTGCAGGGCCTGCTGTATCTGGTATCCGATGGCGCCCTGCGTATCTGCGCCGCATGAATCGAGAGGTACGGGGTGCAGCCCCGCCGTCTTCTCGGCTATTTCCGACCTCAACAGGATGAAGCCCACCTGCGGGCCGTTGCCATGGGTAATGACCACGTCGTACCCCTGTTCAACCATACCTGCGATGTGGTGCGATGTTTCGACAACGGCCTCATACTGGTCGGCGACGCTTCTGTGCGCCTCGTCCTTGATGAGCGAGTTCCCCCCGATGGCGATGACGGCGATGTTGGGCATGATGCATTCCTCCTGTAGCAGGTGAGACTCACATCGTCAGCGCGAGCAGCGCTTTGACAGTGTGTAGCCTGTTTTCCGCCTCATCGTAGACGACAGAGTGGCAGCCGTCGATAACTGCGTCGGTGACTTCATAGTCGCGGTCCGCCGGAAGCGGATGCATGTAGATGGCGTCGTCGTTTGCCAGGTCCATGCGACGCTGGTCCATGATCCAGCTGGCATATTTCTTGGCGATTTCCTGTGATTCCTTGAGGTCGCGGGTCGTCATGAAACATCCCCAGGACTTTGCCTCGACGATGTCGGCGCCTTCGATGGCAGCATCCATGTCGTTCGTGACCTCGAACTTGACGCCCGCGTCTGCCGCATGCTGGCGTGCAATGCCCAGGGCCTCGGGCTGAAGGGCAAACTCCGGCGGCATGGCGAGGGTCACGTCCATGCCGAATCGCGGCATCATCATGATGGACCCCTGTGCGCACGCAAGCGGCTTGGCATAGCTGGGCGCATAGGCCCACGACATCACGAACTTCCGTCCACGGACTTCATGGTGGAACTTCTCCTGGATGGTCATGATGTCGGCCATCATCTGGCAGGGGTGGTCGAAGTCGGACTCCAGCGAGATGACGGGAATGTCCGCCCACTTTGCGACGTTCGTCATGTAGGCATGGCCGACGCCAAGATAGATGTCATCCCGAATGGCGATCCCGTGCCCGTAGCGCGACAGGATGATGCCCATCTCCTTCTCGGTGTCGCCGTGGGCAATCTGTACTGCATCCTCGGTCAGGTAATGGGCATGCCCGCCGAGCTGGGTCATAGCGGCTTCGGTGGAGTTGCGCGTGCGCGTCGACTTGTCCCGGAACAGCATGAACAGAGTCTTGTCCTGCAGGAGGCGATGCGGGATGCCAAGCGCTTTCTGCTTCTTGAGGTCAAATGCCACATCGAGAAGCAT
>JAUSAI010000077.1 GCA_030652945.1 Caldisericota bacterium
GTGCACCTTCGCTCTGTTGTGTTGTCATCGCAGCATCTGGAATCAGTCCTCGACCCTAACGACTCGTCTCGGATGTCCGACCGGGCACGTTCCGAGATCATTCAGGCAATCGTTGTCCCAGCCATTCCACCCGAACTCATGGATGGCGCTACGGAGATATCCGTCAACCCCACCGGCAAGTTCGTCGTAGGAGGACCGCAATCTGACACGGGAATGACAGGGAGGAAGTTGGGCGTCGATACCTATGGGGGGCGCGTGCCACACGGTGGCGGAGCCTTCTCCGGGAAGGACCCGACCAAGGTTGACAGGTCCGCCACGTACCTCATGCGATACCTTGCCAAAAACATTGTCGCTGCTGGGTTTGCACATCGCTGTCTTACGCAGGTGGCATACGTCATCGGCCAGAAGGACCCCGTGTCGTTCGAGGTTTCCTTCGAGGGCACCGGGAGCCTTCCCGAGAAACGGGTGCGCGACGCTATCGCAACGCACATCGGCATGACCCCCGCAGACATCATCAGAACTCTTGGACTGCGCAAGCCAATCTATCGCGCAACGTCGATGCACGGTCACTTTGGCCTGGCCGACTTCAGCTGGGAACAAGTGAATCTCACATCCGAACTCAGGAACTGGCTGAATCTGTAGGCGTGTTCGGCAACTTCGCAGTACTGGAACAACGGGGAGCTTTCTCCAGGAATCTCCTCACGTATGACCTGACTCGGGTGGAGGGTGACCATCTTCCGGGGTCGTGGTATGTCGTCCCGTATCAGCACCGTTTGTCCCCCGCCCTTCTCGTCGACACGAATGCACCTGAACCGGGTGCCACGCTTCTGTCCGTCATTGACAGATGCGCTGCTCCAGGTGTCTATCCCGACCTTGGGATCGCCACGGATTGTCTACGTCGGATCCTCGGGAAATGGTGCCTCTCCTGGGATGATGCCTTCGGGATCGTTCGCTTTCTGCGAACTGCGCAACAACTCAACCGCGTTGCCGCCCGTCTGACAGTCAATCCTTCCGTTGCGCTGAGCAACCTCGAGTATGTTGCCGGCAGGGATGCGCTCTTCGCCAGGCACACGAAATCTGCACGATCACTGCTCGCTGATCCCCTATGCGTCACAGACCTTCCAAGAGCGCTCTGGAACGCAGGTGCCCCTGCACGACGCGCCTTCCTCGCGAGCGGACTGGTCACGGATGGCCGGCTGTCTTCACATGCCAAGGCACCGACAGGGGAAGAGCCACCCGACAGGAGCAGTGGAATCATGTTTTTGGCTGGCTCTCTGGCGACGAGAGCCGACGAGGCCGTACGGCACGCTCTGCCGATTCTTGCAGCAGGCAGGAGCGTGGCATTCGTAGCTGGCGCTGAGCCAATCTCCGCCTACTACAGATCGAGGTTCGAACAAGTGGCACGAGGACGCGTCACTCTGTGGCCAGGAACGGCACGAGCATCCAGCATCCGTACGCCGGGAGGAACCATCTACGTCAGCACACGGCAATTCTCGTCCGCGTTCCTTCCTGATGTTGGACTCATCCTCGTTGACATTGGCATTCCGAGTGAATTGCCGTATTTCTGGCAGGGATTCTCTCAGCGGAGCTTCCTGGCGGCCATGGCAGATTGGTCGGCAGAGCAAGCAGTTCCACTCCGCGTGGGAATGAGTTCGCCTACCCTGAGCGTATTGAACAGCTGTCGCGCCAGCCCGGACACGTGGGCGCAAGCCAAGGCATCGACAGGCAGGATCACAGAGAGCCCGACGTTTCTCGTCAGATTGTCTCGTCCCGATTCCTCCCCGCGTGGGATCCTCCTGCCCTCGGTTCTTCAGCGGCTTCGAGCTGTCTTCGATCGCCGGGGAATCGCGCTGGTCCTGCTCAACGTTACCGGCTACGCAACGCTTGTGGAGTGTGCAGAGTGCGGCTATGCGATGGCATGCCCGACTTGCGGCGCAATGCTTTCTCTGACTCCTTCACGGGATACCCTCTACTGCAAACAATGTGGACATGCCGAGCCGAGCACCGATGAGTGTCCGAACTGCAGAGGGACCCAGCTCAGGGCGCGCGGATATGGCCTGGACCGCCTCCAGAAGGAACTCTGCAGAACATTCCCCGCAACCTCGGTGCGACCGGTTGGGTCAACGGATGCCTTGCCGAACGCCGACCTGGGGTCCGGCCCCGTCATCTGGCTGGGCACCTATGCAGACGCCCAGCTCGTGCCTGTCCTGAAACCCTCCTGTATCGCATTCCCGGATGTCAGTGTTGGTCTCCGGCACCCGGTGTTTGACAACATCGAGCAACTAGGTGCCGTCGTGCTGGGCTGTGTGGTCGAAACAGATCCCGGGTCCGTTCTTGTCCAGCTCGACCGGCGCACTCTGGGGCTGAAAGACGCACTGCTCCGCGCAGGGTCTGTCGATGCCCTGAAAGACGAGGCAGTGGATCGGCAGTCTCTGGACATGCCACCGTTTGCGTTCCAGTTTCTCGTGCGGGTTCCCTGCAACGCATCAACACCCAAACCGGAGAACGTACTCAAGGACCTGAGAGACAGACTCCAGAAGGAAGGTGTACTCCCCTTGGGCTTGCGAGTAGAGACGTCCCATCCATCAGCCCACCCTGTTTCATTGTCCGTGGAATTCCGAGTCCCCGTGAGCGTACCCGACGGAGTGCCGCGAGTCTGCAGGGTTCTCTCTACAATGCCCGTCTTCCGGAGGGGAGACATCCGGCTATACTGAAACGATGAAGATTGTGCTGATGGGAAACCCTGTGCTGAGACGAAAGGCGAAACCCGTTCGGAGAGTCACCGCCGAACTGGTGCGCGTCGCCTCACTCATGGAGGACTTCATGCAGCCAAACGGGGTCGGACTGGCGGCTCCCCAGATCGGTATCTCCGACCGTTTCTTCGTCTACGATGTCGGTGAAGGTGTCCATTTGGTGGTCAACCCGCAGATTCTCGAGCGCAGGGGCGAAGCTGTCGATGAAGAAGGCTGCCTCAGCATCCCGGGAATCTGGGCTCCCGTCCAGAGAGCGGCAGGAATAACGGTGTCGTTTCTTGACCATGATGGCAAGCGCCACATCAAGTCCTTTGAAGACCTCGAAGCTCGCGTCATCCAGCACGAGTACGACCATCTTGAAGGCCGCCTGTTCGTCGACTATGTCGAGGATCCTTCGACGATACGCGTGCAGGACGACAGTCCCGTTGCTGTCGAACTCGTCCACGCCCTCGAGTTCAGGGGCCTATAGGATCATTCCTGCCGTGGAACTGCGCGTCGCGCTGTTCGGCTCGTCGGCCATTTCGGTACCGGTCTTCGAATCCATTCGCACTAGGCACAAGGTCGTCCTCGCAGTCGTCTCGGAGGAGCCAAAGGTCAGACACGGCAGGGTCATGCCGAACCCGGTGCAGGAATGGGCAGTCTCCCATGGAATCCGTACGTTGAACGGCGTTTGCGTAAACGCGGAGGAACTCGGGCAGCAGCTCGCCAAAGAACGAACCGACCTGCTGTTCCTGCTCTCGTACGGGCGAATCTTGCCCCAGGCCCTCCTCGACGTGCCCGGCCTCGGAGCCATCAACCTGCACCCCTCCGCACTGCCGCTGTATCGGGGGGCTGCTCCCATTGAGCGCCAGATCATGGACGGTTGCCGGGACTCGGCTGTCAGCATCATCCGAATGAGCAGCCACCTGGATCGAGGAGATCTCCTCGCTCAGGTACCGTTCGTCATTGCCGACACGGACTACCGAGTGGACGTCGAGGCATCCGTCGTTCGGGTTGGCGCATCGCTCGCTTTGCGTGTCATCGACCAACTGTCCGATGGCACAGTCACGTCCCTACCGCAGGTCGGTGATGGATCGTATGCCCGCAAGGTCGCGGCGGAGGATGAACTCATCGACTGGTCGCAGTCGGTGGCCCGTGTCTACAACCTGGTTCGAGCACTTGCGCCCATTCCAGGTGCGTGCACGCACCACGGCCCCGAGCGCATCAAGATACTCAGAGCAATTCCAATTCTGCAAGAACCCGAGCTTCCATCTTCGGTTGAGTCAGGGGTGCTTGCCTTGTTCAACCGCAATCGGGTCGCCGTACGATGTGGGGATGGCTGGCTTGAACTTCTGCAGGTACAGTTCCCGGGGAAGACTCCTCTGCCGACGGCCGCCCTTTTGAACGGACGTCGCCTGATCCCCGGTACCACCCTCCAGCGGAACCCGGTACGGGAGACTCTTGACCGCGAAACTTACTAACAGTTTGCCAGCGGTAGCATAAAGATAGATTTGTGCTAACCTATCGCCAAACTCTGGACAACCTCATATCCAAGGCAAAACAGGGGGTACGATGCAGAATGTCAAGTTTGACTACGAGGTACGACTTGACGGCGACACGGTGTGGATTGCTGTTCCGCATCACGCGGCAAATGACAACGGACCCCGAAGGCCTGATACGTTGGCCGCACGAGTGCTCTATACCCTTGAAGTACATGTCGACGTAGACATCTATGAGAGGCTCAAGGCGGGAAATGCTCGGCTTGGTGTCAGCTATGCTGGGGGACGGACGGCACAGCAGAGATTGCTGGCAAGGGCGAGGCTATACCGAATGGATGGAGTCCTTCAGCGGCAAGAGACGTACGCACTCCCCTGGCTCGTGCTAGGCAGCCGCCCGGAACCCGGGATGATGGCCGATCACATAAACGGGGATGGACTTGACAACCGCAGATCCAATCTGCGCTGGGTAACTCATACCCAGAACATGCAGAACCGGCGTGGATGGGGCAAGTCAAGCCAGATCATGGGGGTTACCTTCAATGCAAGTTCCAGGAAGTGGCTGGCTACCGTTGTACGAGTTTGTGATACGAGGGAGGATGCAGAACGGGAGGCTGAGCGTATGCATGCCATGATGTATGGACAACACGCTCGAGGGAAGTCCGGGTAGCGAGCTTCGCCAGTCCACATCTGATGTGGTGATTGACCGTGACGGCCGTTTCTCCCGATCTGCCGTGATTTGGATCCACTGATACTGCTCACAGCGGCGAAATCTTCTCCTAGGGGCCGAATTCCTCACTGTCAGAGGGGGGGGTCGCTGACCGCCCTAGAGCTGTAGGATGTCTTCGGCAGAGTGCTCGATCCTGTCTGAAGTATGAACGTAGATCTGGGTGGTTGTTATGTTGGCGTGTCGCAGCGTATCGCGGACCTGTTCCATCGTTGCACCATTGGCCAAGGCCAACGTCGCAAATGTGTGACGCAGAGAGTGTGCCGATATTCTCGAGCTGAACACTCCGATACCTAGGAGCCGACGTTTTACGGTCAGGCGCAAGAACTGCGTGGTCAGGCGGCTGCCTGCGTTCGAACTGCTGTGTGACACAAAGAGCGGGGCGCGCGGGTCGACACAGCGCCGGGCAGCAAGGTACCGAGCGATCGGTTCATACGCCTCTCGTGTCAGCACCACGAACTCGTCTTTCGCATCCTTCCCCTTGCTTCGGACATACAGGAGAGTGGCATTCGATGTTTGACGGATGTCTCCGACGTCCGACCCTACTACCTCCATCGTCCGCAGACCAGTGCGAAGCATGAGGTTGACCATAGCGAAGTCCCGCATGCCGATGCTGTCCTTCGTATCGATGGACACGAGCAGGTCCCTCGCCTGTTGCAGGGTGAGCGGGTCGCGGTTGAATCCGTAGGACCGTTTGAATCCCTT
>JAUSAI010000230.1 GCA_030652945.1 Caldisericota bacterium
CACGTCAAAGCCGGTGGTAGCCGAGCCGCCCATGTCCCTCCAGAAGTGGCTGGCCGCATAGCGACGTTCGCCATTCTCGGAGGCGTGCTCGGCCTGGTTGGCGGTGAACTCTCCATCAGCGGACGTTCCCTCTCGATCCTCACCATGGTCGTTGCCGTCGTCATGATTCTCCTCGGCCTCAATATCCTGGGTCTTGCGCCATCACTGACGCGCTTGGGCATCAGGATGCCAGCGCGGCTCACCTGTGGACTCGACCGCATGAAGAAGTCCAGGAGTCCTGTCATGCCGCTTGCACTCGGCGGCCTCACCTTCTTTCTGCCCTGTGGATTCACCCAGAGCATGCAGATCATGGCACTCGGTTCGGGCAGTGTTGTACGAGGTGCGCTCATCATGGGTCTGTTTGCCCTCGGCACCCTCCCCGTCCTGTTTGTGGCGGGCGTGACAGCGTCATGGACCAGACATCGGAGGATGGCCGTGTTCCAGAAAGCTGCGGGCATCCTCGTTCTGGTTTTTGCCATCTATACGTTGAGCTCTGGAGCACGTCTGTTCGGCTTCACCGGCCAGGTGACCCCGTCCGGCTCGACGCCCACCGTCACCACACCGGATGCGACAACGCCGGGTGAGACACAGCGCGTCGAGATGCACGTGCGCTATTCCGGCTTTGAGCCGTCAGTCGTCCACGTCAAGAAGGGGCTCCCCGTGTCATTCGTCATCTATGGAGACGAAGTGACGGGCTGCACCAATCGCATCATCATCCCGAGTCTCAACATCTCCAAGGACATTGGACCAGGCGAGAACATCGTGACCTTCACTCCCGCCAAGACGGGGCGCATCCCATATTCCTGCTGGATGGGGATGGTGACCGGAACCATCGTCGTCGACGAGTGAGGTGTGCCAACCATGAAAAGACTCATTGCAGTGCTGATCTGTGCCGCTCTGCTCATGTCGCCCGCAGTGACCGCGGTCGCTGTCTCGTCCACCGTCATCGTTCTCCGCGTCGGCGATCCGACCATGACGGTCAATGGCACCCGTTCTCCCATTGATGTCAATGGCACGACGCCCGTCATCGTCGGCGGCCGGACCATGTTGCCAATCCGGAGCATCGTCGAGGCGCTGAACGGCTCGGTAACCTGGAACGCAGTCCCGCGCACGGTCGGCATTGCATTCGAAGACCACCAGCTCGAACTTACTATCGGCAAGGCAATCGCCGTCGTCGATGGCACCTCCATCCGCATCGACCCGACGAATCCGTCCGTTGTTCCCATAATCCTCGGCGGACGCACCATGCTGCCGGTACGGTTTGTCGCTGAACAGCTTGGGGGAAGCGTTGAGTGGACGGCCTCGACCCGGACCGTGACACTGTCATTCAACGCTGCTGCAACACCGCCTGCGGCACCCGTCCTCCTCACGCCCGCCACCAGTTCGTCGTTCCAGTCGACGACACCGACGCTGACATGGACTCCTTCCGAAGGTGCTCGATCATACCACGTCGTGATCCAGCGCGATGCAGTTGCCATCGTTGACAAGTCCGGCATCTCAGCGGCCTCGTACGCTGTTCCTCCAGGGACTCTCACACCCGGGACGTACCGATGGACGGTGAGAGCCACGGGCGACGGTGGAACGGGACCCGCGCAGGCCACTCCATTCGTCTTTACCGTGACCGCACCACCCGAACCGCCGCGGGCTCCAACCCTGCTTGCCCCGGCCAGCGGTTCATCCTTCGAATCGACGACACCGACGCTGACATGGGAACCTGTGCCGGGCGCAACATCCTATCACTTGATCATCATGCGCAGCACGACGAAGGTTCTCGACACAGGAGGCCTGACGGCGACATCCCTCTCGGTTGCGCCGGGGACCCTGACCCCCGCCAGCTACTCGTGGACGGTCACTGCGACAGGACCCGGTGGCACGAGTGCGCCTCAAGCCGCGGCGTTCGCCTTCACTGTGCTGAGTCCACAGCCGTCGGCCCAGACCGTGGAGATGCGCGTCAAGTACGCGGGCTGGGATCCTGCTGCCCTCCACATCAAAGCCGGCGCGCAAGTAACCTGGATCATCTGGGGCGATGAAGTCACCAGTTGCACCAACCGCATCATCGTACCCAGCCTCAGCATCTCCCTGCCGCTCAAGGCGGGCAAGAACTCGGTCACATTCACCGCTCCCTCCAAG
>JAUSAI010000244.1 GCA_030652945.1 Caldisericota bacterium
TCGATGTGCGCATAGTGACGCTTCTCGGTCTCATATTCGGCATGATGGGCATTGATCGTCACGCCACGGGCCTTCTCTTCCGGAGCGTTGTCGATCTCGTCGTACCGCTTGACGGCCGTGTGGCCCAAGGTCGCGAGGCACTTCGTGATGGCTGCCGTCAATGTCGTCTTGCCATGATCAATGTGACCAATGGTGCCGACGTTGACATGAGGCTTGGTACGCTCGAACTTCTCTTTCGCCATTATAACCTCCCATGAATAACTCTGGCATATGGAATAGATGGAGCCCACGACCAGAATTGAACTGGTGACCTTATCCTTACCAAGGATACGCTCTACCAACTGAGCTACATGGGCTTGGTCGCGGGGGACCGATTTGAACGGTCGACCTTTGGGTTATGAGCCCAACGAGCTACCAGGCTGCTCCACCCCGCACTCTGCACTGTTGCATCTCGGTGACATGCCTACAACAGTTCGTATCTTACTCGGAAAGCCCAGGAAGTCAATTACAGCGAAAGCGTCTCATCAATCAAGTGAAGAGGCTGGAACAAATCAGTACATCGAGAGGAGCATCAGCAACGGCTCCTGCTGCTCAACCAAAAAAGTGGAGCGGGAAACGGGATTCGAACCCGCGACAACCTGCTTGGAAGGCAGGGGCTCTACCGCTGAGCTATTCCCGCCGAGTCAATGGTGGGCAGGGAGGGATTCGAACCCCCGTAGGCATCGCCAACAGATTTACAGTCTGCCGCCATTAACCGCTCGGCCACCTACCCACGCTGGAGCCGACGACCCGAATTGAACGGGTGACCAGTTGATTACAAATCAACCGCTCTACCAGCTGAGCTACGTCGGCGCTCGCATCCCTGCTATTATAGGCGTTTGGCCGTCCTTGTCAAACCATCATGCGATGGCGACTCAGGATTGGGTACTGCTATCTTGCGCTTCGCCCTTGCAAGAGCATTCGAGACAGAAGACGCGGAGCAGCCGAGAGCTGCAGCAATCACAGTCACCGACTCCCTGTGTATGTAGCGCTCCAGACACGTACGTTCCAGTGGACTCAGTGTTGCTGAGTCCACGCTGGGTACCTCGGAAGGGGCGGTCGCCGCGGGATCGTACTTGGAGCTGGTCCGTTGATCCAGATTATCCAGCGATTCGACATGTCGCCCGCGGGTCCGTCGAGCAAGGTCGACAAGCCGATGCGAAGCGACGGTTGCTATGTAGCTGTCAAGCCCTCCCCTCTGTGGATTGTACGTCCTGACCGCATGCAGCATCCCTATGAACACCTCAGCGAGACAATCCTCAAATTCGTTGCCTGCCTGGGCGTACTTCCGTGAGAGATGCTTGAGCAGAGGCATATACGCTTGGAGAAGCTCCTCGAAAGCCGCCCCACTTCCCTCCAGGAACTGTCTGCAAAGTTCCTCAATATGCGCGGGATTCCGTGTGGCCTTAGACTCTGAGGGCATTGAACAAGATGACTGCCAGCGCTGTTGACACGTTGAGTGACTCAACCCCGGCCTTCATGGGAATGTTGATGAGAAAGTCGATGTTCTTGCGAGTCAACTCGCGCATGCCCGTACCCTCGCTTCCCACGACGAATCCCGCAGGAAAGGAATACTGCTCCTTGCGGTAGTCTCGACCGGCAGACGCATCGAGACCGTACAGCCAATACCCTTCTTTCTTCAATCGTGTCATTGCATAGGAGAGGTTCGCAACGACCGCGATGGGAACGGTGAACACGGTGCCCGCCGATGCGGACGCAACGACAGGCGTCAGTGGGCTCGTTCTGTCCTTCATCATGACAACACCCCCGACGCCAGACGCTGCTGCGACTCGCATGATGGCTCCGAGGTTGTGAGGATCGGTTACTTCGTCAATCAGTACAAGAGAGCGGCCAACTTCTGTCTTCGCCTGCACGACGAGCAGGTCATCGAGTCCCAGCGTGTGGATAGGATCACACATCGCTACAACTCCTTGGTGGAGCAGGCCAGCTGCGTTCTTCGCGAACCAGGCTCCATTGTGATACTCCATGGGAATCTGTCGCTTGGAGGCGAGGTCCTTGATAGCACGTATGCGATCATCCTTCTCGGGTCCCGCCTCGAATATGACCCTCTCCACGCCATGTCCAGATGCAAGAGCTCCATGTATCGAGTTCTTGCCAAACATCATCTGCATTCCCCTGCGGTCATCCACGCGTCTACCCATTGATGCGATACCTCACTTTGTCTGCCCCATCTTCCAGGGCAATGTCGACAGCCCTCAGGCGTTCTCGGATTTGATCAGCCAAAGCATAGTCTCCGGCTGTTCGGGCCAGTTGTCGTCGGTCTATGATTCCCTGGAGCACGCTGGCCACGTTGACACCCGCGTCAGGAGCGATACCCAGATAATCGCTCAGTTCAAGAAGTGCCCCTGCTTTCCTGGCTAGACCCATTCGCTTGTGCTCCGCGTATTCGGCAGTCTGATCGAGCCCGAGAACGTTCAACACTCCGGCAAGCGAACGTTCAAGCTCTTCCAGGTCGGACCTGCACAGTACGCCTTCCGTGGCAGCTTTGCGAACACCTGTCATGAACTCGAACAGAGAGGCAAAGGCCCGAGACGTGTTCAGATTGTCATCAAGAGATGCATCAAACTCGCTCTGCAGTTTGGCAGCCAGATCTCGTACCTCCGCCTTGCTCTCTCCTGCCGAATTCGGCAAGCTGGACCGCAGAAACTCGGCAAACTCGACGATGCGCTCGTAGCTGCCAAAGGCCTGCTCGACTCCCGCCAGCGAGAACTTCAGCGGCTTCTCGTAAGACGTCTGGAGCAGGAACAAGCGAAGAACCTGACCCGGATACATCGCCAGGAGTTCCCTGACACCTGTGATGTTGCCCAGCGACTTGGACATCTTCTCTCCACTCATCGTCACGAGACCCGAGTGCAGCCAGTACTTGGCGAAGTGTCCCGGTCCGAGCGCCGCTTCACTCTGAGCGATTTCGTTCTCATGATGTGGGAAGATTAGATCCTCTCCGCCACCGTGGATGTCGAACCCGGCGCCAAGGTATCGAAGACTCATCGCAGAACACTCGATATGCCATCCGGGCCTGCCTTCCCCCCATGGGCTCACCCAGGAGATTTCACCCGGCCTCGCGAACTTCCAGAGAGCGAAATCCAGCGGATCGTCTTTTGACTCATTGACCTCGACCCGTGCTCCGCTTCGCATTTCATCAACGGACCGGCCAGAAAGCCGTCCATAGTGCTCGAACTTGCGGACCGCAAAATAGACGCCGTCGCCTGTGACATAGGCGTACCCGTTTGCCACAATGAGCGAGATGAGATCGATGATATCCCCAATGCTCTCCGAAACTCGAGGTTCGACATCGGGTGGCACGATGTTGAGCCGGATCATGTCTTCCTGGTACTCCCTGATGAACCGTGCCGACAGCTCAAGAGGCGGTTCGTTGTTCTCGCGTGCCCGACGGATGATCTTGTCATCGATGTCCGTGTAATTGCTTACATGGCGTACCTCGTATCCGGCATGTACAAGGTGCCGCTTGAGGACATCGTACACCACGGCAGTCCTGGCATGTCCCACATGTGCCGGCGCATATGGAGTGACACCACAGACGTAGAGGGAGACTCTGCCGCGTTCTCTGGGTTCAAGTTCCACCGTCTTTCGAGACAGCGTGTCGTGTATTCGCATAGATCTCTCCATTGCCTCAAGTATTATCTACAAGGTAGCAAAAAGGGCAGCAGGCGCAACGCCCTGCTGCCCCACTGCTATGAACGTTCTCGCAACTAGCGCTTTCTGTACTGGGTAGCCTTACGAGCCCGCAACAGACCATACTTCTTGCGTTCCTTGATACGAGCGTCCCGCGTGAGCAGCTTGGCCTTCTTCAAGGCGGGCTTGTTCTCGGGATCTTGCTCGACAAGGGCGCGAGCTATGCCATGCCTGACGGCCTCTGCCTGGCTATTGAAGCCTCCGCCTCGTACGCTGACGATGGCGTCGAAGGACACTGTTCCCCCCATGACGGCGAAAGGGATAGCAGTCTTCATCGAGACCGTCTGTATCGGAAAGTACTGCTCGACAGCTTTACCGTTCACAAGGATCCTGCCTGTTCCCGGAACGAGATGTACCCGGGCAATTGCAGTCTTCCTCTTGCCAGTACCCCATATCTGACTCGTAGCCACAGTGTTCCCCCTACCCGACCTTGACTTCGACAGGCTTCTGCGCCTGGTGTGGATGCTCCGGTCCCTGATACACGCGTAGATTGCTCATAATCTCTTTACCGAGCGTATTCTTGGGGACCATTCCATGAACGACGTGCTTCAACAGGAAATCTGACCTGGTTTCAAGCATGCGGTTCCAGTTGGTTTCCTTCAAACCGCCGGGGTAGAACGAGTGATGATAGTACACGGTCTTGGCCCCCTTCTTGGGGTCAATGATCATCTTTGAGGAGTTGACGACAACAACGTTGTCACCAACCATGGCATTCGGCGTGAACTCAGGTTTGTCCTTACCGCGCAGGATGTTGGCAATGACCACAGCGAGGCGTCCTACACTTTGTCCTGTCGCATCAATGAGCACCCACCGACGCGCCACCGTATCTGGTCTGAAAAAGGTTGTCTTCATTCATATCCTCCTGAAGAATTCTTAGAAAGAATATCACGAATGGGCTACAAGTCAAGCACTGAGCGGTCTTTCAAGGACATGTCGTACGTCGTCTGACGAGAGTCGGACAGCGAGCAAACGTGTACTGCACGAGTCTTATGACGGGAACTCTACGCGTACCAGGTAGAGACCGCCGGCAGCGATGACCTGACGGGTGAACGGTGTGCTCCCGCTGGAGAAGACGGTGAACAACTGGGCCGTTTCAATTCGGTGTTGTCCCGCCTTCAGCACAAAGTACGCCATGCGACGCACCATATGATAGAGGAAGTGGTCGCCGACAACTGTGAACAGGATGCTCTTCTCCGATTCCACAATGTCGCAGTCATAGAGCGTGCACGTCGTGCCGCGATGCGGTCTGCCCGGGTCAACATTGCCGAATAGGGCAAAGTCGTGCGTGCCGACAAGAGAGCGCGCAGCGTCTCGCATTCGTCCGACGTCAACCTGGTAGTCAAGGCGATAGCCATAACGCGCCAAGAACGGTGACCAGGAACCCTGTTTCATGAACAGATATGCGTACGCTTTGGAGACTGTCGAGAATCGAGCGTTGAACGTCGGGCCGACCTCCTGTACGGAACGAACGGTGAGCCATTCGGGCAGCATCACCGGCAGTCGCCT
Source organism: Caldisericota bacterium (assembly GCA_030652945.1). Classification (GTDB taxonomy): domain Bacteria; phylum Caldisericota; class Caldisericia; order Cryosericales; family Cryosericaceae; genus Cryosericum. The sequence goes on from JAUSAI010000244.1 coordinate 5,260, forward strand.
GGCAATGCGATCGCGAGTAGCTGGATCTCGCACGACGAAACTCACGACATTGTGAAGGGCGTGAACTCCCCGGTCGGTCCGGGAGGATCCGACTACGGGAACGAATACGCCGGTGACCGCTTTCAGTGCTTGTTCGAGCGTTCCCTGGACCGTCATCAGCGCACCCTGCTTCTGGAAACCGTACGAGAACGACCCGTCGTAGGCTATGTCCATGCGAATCATCAACGCCATACTCGTAGAAGGACGGCTGCACCGAGAGTCACCAACGAGAACACGAGAATGACTAGATCGACAGCGTGGAAGCCACGGAGGTGATATCTCGTCCGCGGTTGGTTCACCCGGAACCCACGTGCTTCCATAGCAATGGCCAGGTCATCGGCCCTCCGAAATGACGAAACGAAGAGAGGGACAAGGATCGGAATGAAGCTCCGCATGCGGGCAACGAGCCCACCCTCGCCGATACGGGCTCCCCGTGAGACTTGCGCTCTGATGATGCGTTCGGTCTCCTCAAGAATCGTGGGAACGAATCGCATCGCAATGCTCATGACCAGCGCAATCTCTGCAGACGGCAACCCGATGTAGCGAAATGGCTTCAACAGATCCGAGATCGCATCCGTCAACTCGATGGGCGATGTGCTCGCCGTGAGCAGGACACTCGCAAGCGTCAGTAACACTAGTCTGCATGTGATAAATGCCGCAAGAACCAGCCCCTGGCTCGTTACACGCACGACGCCGAATCTCCAGATGCTATCCCCTGGCGTGAACAGTATCTGGACGGCTACCGTAAGAACGATCAGGAACAGGATCGGTTTGATCCCCCGGAGAAAGAAACGCGCAGGGATGCGAGACACCATAATGCCGGAAAGCAGAAACAGCGCGACCGGCAGATACTCGGATGTGTTCACCGCAACGAATATCGTCACCATGACAATTATGGTAGCGATGAGCTTGACAAGAGCAGACGAGCGATGTACGGGCGAACTGCCTGGATAGTGCTGCCCCAGAACGAATCCCTGCGAGAATGACACTACGGCGACCCCAACTTCGACACTGTTCTCCTGAGAGATTCCAGCACAGCGCTCGAGGAACCTCGTTCAACGTGAAGCAGTGAGCCACAACCAGCAAGCGCTCCAGCAAGTCGATAGCTCTCCGGAAGGTCAAGACCAGCATCCGAGACCAATGAGGGGTTGCCAAAGAAGTCGTCCGTCGAGCCGGAGAACACGACCGACCCCTTGTCCAAGACAATGACGCTGGTGCAGAACTCGGCGACTTCATCCATGTTGTGTGAGACGAGGACAACCGTTACCTTGCGCGACTGGCGGAGGGATTCAAGTTCCGAGAGGACCGAGAGTTTCGAAATCGAGTCCAGGCCAGCCGTTGGTTCATCCAGGATAACGAACTTCTGTTCCATGGCGATGACCGAAGCGATGGCTACGCGGCGCTGCTCCCCGCCACTCAATTGAAATGGCGATTGCAGAAGAAACCTCTCGTCGTCCATCCCCACAACGGACAGTGCCGAACGAACGCTCGAATCCACTCGTTCTTTGCTGAAACCGTAGTTGCGGCAGCCAAAGGCAACCTCATCGTAGACAGTCTCGGCAAAGAACTGGTCTTCCGGATACTGAAAGACGATTCCTATCTTTCGTCGAACCGCTGCCAGGACGTCGCGCTTGTTGATCACGGCCACATCGTCAACGCGCACCTGCCCCCTGCTCGGCAGCAACAGGCCGTTCATGTGCTGTACAAGCGTAGACTTGCCCGAACCCGTTCGTCCAACGATTCCTACGAACTCTCCATCCGGGATCTCAAGAGTGATGCCGTGCAAGGCGAAAAACTCGATAGGCTCGCCGGAATCATAGATGTAGTCGACATCCGTCAGGACAATAGGCATGCGGCCTCGACAAACTCGTCAACGTCAAGACATAGCGGAAAATCTGGCCATCGAAGCTGCATGAGGCGAGACGCCCGAGCACTCAGGGGAGGCACGAGTCCCCCGCAACGCACGGAATCCTCCGCAGCAAAGACATCGCGAGGCTCACCAGATGCAATGACGATTCCGCCTGCAAGCACTACCATACGAGACGTGCCAAGAACCTCGTCAAGAAGGTGGGTGACGACGATGACCCCGATTCCCAGCTCCCGATTGAGATCAAAGACAGCACGCATCACCTCCTGCCTGTTGCTCGGGTCAAGCAAGGAGGTCGCTTCGTCCAGGACAAGGAACGCCGGCTTCATCGCAAGCACTCCAGCAATTGCAACCTTTTGCTTCTGACCTCCCGACAATCGATGGGGAGGGTATGCGCGAAACTCCCGAAGACCCAGCATGTCCAAGGCGTCGTCGACTCTATTCACCATCTCTGCGTGGCTCAGCGACAGGTTCTCCAATCCGAATGCGATGTCATCCTCTACGGTGGTCGCAACGAGTTGATTGTCCGGATTCTGGAAGACCAGACCGACGTCAACCCCAGGGCACACCCGCCGGCCGGGGGGAGACGCTGTCCCTTCGTCAACAAGAGCGACGACGCCGGAAGACGGACACAGAAGCCCGCTTATGAGGCGGGCTAGTGTACTCTTCCCAGAACCATTCGGCCCAACGATTGCCGTAATTGAGCCATCCGGAAACTGAAGATCTATGTCTCGCAGGACTTGAACAGCCCCAGCGGAAGTCTCGATCGAAAACGAGACTTTGTCGAGGCGGATCATCTACTTCTCGACAAACTCCAGGATCGCCAGTTCGGCAGCGTCTCCACGGCGATACCCGGCCTTGATGATACGCGTGTATCCGCCCGGCCGCGTCGAGTACTTCTCCTTGGCCATTTTGAAAGCAGCATCGACGGCTTCTGGCGTGAGAAGGTATGCATGAAGCTTGCGCCGAGACACGAGTGTGTCTTCCTTCGCTGCCGTCACAAGCTTCTCGGCAACGCGGCGCACAGACTTTGCCCTCGTGATCGTTGTCTCGATGCGTCCCTTCTCTACAAGTGAAGTCGCAAGGTTGCGCAGCATCATCGTGCGCAAGCCACTATATACACCAAGCTTCTTGAGTTTCTTACCATGTCTCATATTTGAAGGACTCCTCTCTTGATGCTCGCACCGGCCTGAGGCGGCGAGCGCTAGTCTTCTTCCGGGATACTGACGCCAATCGCGGTGAGCGCATCATCGACCGCCCTGCGACTGGCCTCACCGAAACCGGGAATACTCTCGCCTCGGTGCTCCAGATAGTCGCCAATCGTGACAATGCCGGATTTTCGAAGAGCATCTGCCGGTCGATTCGTGATGCCACTCACGTTGGCAATCTCCTGATCCATCGCATCGATTGAGTTTGACGTTCCTGCCGTTTCCAGAGAACCACCAGCGAGACGACTCGGCGCATTCTTTACGCATAGGAGCAATTGATCAGCATGCTGCGCCAGAATGTCAATGGCTTGCATCATGACTTCTCTGGCCTTCACGGTCGGGAAATGGTTGATCTCCACCACAAGCCGTTCGTAGTCGGCCTTCTGTTTGATGCGCACGGGTTCCACAGCGTAGTTGGCAGTGCGCACCGGCGAGAAGATGCTGTCAAGCGCAATCGTATCGACCGTACCCCCGAGAAGCTCGTGGTTCTCCTCGTTGCTCACGTAGCCAACTCCAGAGCGAACGGTTATCTGCAGATCGATGACGCTGTCATCCCCAGACAGTTCTGCGATCTTGAGTCCGGGGTTGTACAACTTCACGAGTGAGTTCTTCTCAAGGTCGTCGGCCAGCACTGTTCCCTTGCCCTGTCTCTTGAGAACCAGAGTCGCCTCATCCCCTTCTACAATTGAGACCTGGAGGTTCCTGACATTGAGGATCAGCTCCTGCAGATCCTCCTTGATACCGGGCAGGGACGTGAATTCGTGCAGGGCGTTGTTCACACGAAGAGCTACTGGTGCGCTGCCGCGAATAGATGAAAGCAGAATCCGACGCAATGCATTTCCCATGGTCGTCCCGAAGCCATGCAACAGCGGTTCGAAGACGAATCTCCCATACTCGGGACGCTCCTCTATGGACGTCAACTTAACGCTCTCAAGCCCTTCCATCATGGCAGCCTCTACTTCGAGTAGTACTCGATAACAAGACGAGTGTTGATGGGTACCCCAACTTGCTCCGCTGTGGGAATAGCAAGGACTGTGCCTTCGAACTTGTCGGCGCTGAACGAAATCCATTGAGGAGTGGAGGGCTTGCTGGCAACTGATTCCTGCACGCCTATCATGGACTTGCCGGTGTCCGTCAACGAAACGACATCTCCCTGCTTCACTTGATAGGAAGGGATGTCGACACGGTGACCGTTGACGAAGACATTGCCGTGACACACCAATTGACGTGCCGACTTGCGGCCGGGCTGTACGCCCATGCGGAACACAACGTTGTCGAGCCGCCTCTCAAGCAGTTCAAGCAACTTTCCGCCGGTTGGAATGGCTTTCTGTGAGTTTGCGAGGTCGAAGTACCCTCGGAATTGCCGTTCAGACAAACCATAGGCCAGGCGAAGCCGCTGTTTCTCTTTCAGGTGCAGCTCGTAGTCACTGTCCTTGCGAAACTTCTGGTCAGCTCCGTGCTGTCCAGGTCCCAGTTTTCCGCGCTCAATCGCGCACTTGCCACTCGAGCATCGAGCCCCCTTGAGAAAGAGTTTCGTGCTGAGGGCACGGCATTTCCTGCACGATGCATCTATATATCTGGACATGATTCCCCCTATACTCTTCTGATCTTGCGTGGCCTGCATCCATTGTGAGGGATGGGAGTCAAGTCCTTGATGGACGTGACGTTGAGACCAGCAGACTGGAGGGCTCGGACAGCGATTTCGCGGCCCGATCCGGCGCCCTTCACGAAGACGTTGACGCGGGACATTCCCATGGCAATGGCCTTTTCGGCTGCCTTCTGTGCTGCAACCTGGGCGGCAAATGGTGTTCCCTTCTTGGAACCCTTGAACCCGCTTGAGCCCGAAGAACCCCAGCAAACCGTGTCGCCTTGACCGTCGGTAATCGTGACCAGGGTGTTGTTGAAGGAGGAGAAGATGTACGCCTTTCCCTCGCCAACTACCCGTTTCTCTTTCTTGCGCTTGACGACTTTCTTCTTGATGTCAGCCATACGTTCCCCTTTGCCTATGCCTTGGATGTCTTGGAGCCGACGGTCTTCTTGGGCCCCTTGCGTGTGCGGGCATTTGTCCTGGTGCGCTGGCCGCGAACCGGCAACCCCTTCTTGTGTCGCACTCCTCTGTAGCAGTTGATCTCCATGAGACGACGAATGTTCATCGACACTTCGCGTCGAAGATCTCCCTCAACGACAAGGTTGTCGTTGATGGCCTTTTGTATTGCCATAATCTCGGTCTCGGTCAGATCCTTGACTTTCTTCTCCGCTGATACGCCTGCTGCGTCACAAATCAACTTATAGTTGGACTTGCCAATGCCGTAGATGTACGTCAGCGCAACACCGACTTTCTTCCCGGCTGCAAGGTCAACACCACTGATACGGGCCACTGTTCCTCCTCTACTTACCTTGGCGCTGCTTGTGTTTTGGATTCTCGCAGATCACCATGATGACTCCATTGCGTTTCACCACTTTGCACTTGGCACAGATCTTCTTCACTGAAGGTCTTACTTTCATCGCAGATACTCCTTTTGGCTTCTTGAACGACTAGAGACGATAGGTGATACGTGCCTTTGACAGGTCGTAGGGCGTGATCTCAAGCCGTACCTTGTCTCCGGGGAGAATCTTGATGAAGTTCAGCCTCATCTTTCCGCTAATGTGCGCCAAGACGATCTTGCTATTGGCGAGTCTCACGCGGAACATCGTCCCCGGAAGTGTTTCTACTATCACGCCTTCTGTCTCAATGACTTCTTTCTTGTTCATCGCTGTGTAAGGACGAGCGGGCCACGAGCGGTGATGGCGATCGTATGTTCAAAATGGGCACTGTGTCGTCCATCAGCCGTGACAACGGTCCATGAGTCATCCAGCACGCGGACAACAGGACTGCCAGCATTCACCATTGGTTCAATGGCTATCACGAGCCCCTCCTTGAGGTTGATCCCTGTTCCAGGCTTGCCATAGTTGGGGACCTCGGGATCCTCGTGCAATTCCCGCCCGATACCATGGCCTACATACTCGCGCACCACGTTCATGCCGTTTCGTTCGGCCAATCCCTGTACGACGCTTCCGATGTCGCCAAGTCGTCCGCCCTGTACAGCGGCGCGAATTCCAGCTTCAAGGCAATCTCTGGTAGTATCGATGAGGTGCGCATCGTCAGGAGCCACGTCACCGCAGGCGATAGTCACGGCAGAGTCGGCATAGTATCCTTCATAGATGAGCCCGAGATCCAGCGACACAACGTCTCCATCTTTCAGCACGCGGCGGCCAGGAATTCCGTGGATGACCTCCTCATTGACAGAAACGCACAATGCTGCGGGGTACCCCATGTAGTGCAGAAAGGCAGGTGCTGCTCCGAGTTCCCTGATGCGCAATTCGGCGGCGCGATTGAGGTCCCCGGTCGTGATGCCGGGCTCGACCATGTCACCAATGTAGCCAAGTACAGTTCCAAGCTTCGCTCCAGAGAGTCTCATCTTCTCTACCTCATCCCGCGACTTAAGCCTTATCATCGAGTTCCTGTGCAATTCGGCAGAACACGTCGTCAGGAGTCAGAGACCCATCGACGGAGATGAGAATGTGACGTCGCGCATAGTAGCCGGTCAGAACCTTCGTGACCTCATCGTACTTGCGCATCCGCACACTCACACTTTCCTCGCGGTCATCGTCCCGCTGAACGAGTGCTGAGCCGCATCGGTCGCAGAACCCTTCCCGTGATGAAGGAGAGTAGTGGACATTGTATACATCACCGTCTTGAGGGCAGATCCTGCGCCCAGCAATGCGCTTGAATGCCACTTCCTCAGGAAGATCGATGTAGATAACTGCAGACAAGCCCAAGCTTTGCTTTGACAGATACTCGTCGAGGAAGGCGGCTTGAGCGACAGTCCTCGGATACCCATCCAAAACAAAGCCCGCTTGCGCCCTCTGGGTCGATAGAAACGCTTCGACGACAATGGCACTGACATCCTCGTCGCTCACAAGACCCCCAGCACTGATCTTGGCCGCAATCTCCGCTGACAGAGCGCCCGCTCGTCGGAGATTGCGGAAGTATTCGCCACTCGAAAACGCAGGGACTCCCCACGCTTTGGTCATGAACGCAGCCTGCGTTCCCTTTCCTGAACCAGGCAGTCCCAGCAAGACAATGCGAGGGTGCTCCACCATTACTTGAGGAACCCCTTGTAGTGCCGCATCATCATGTACGCCTCAATCTCATGGACAGACTCAAGCGCTACTCCGATGATGATAAGCAAGGATGTGCCGCCAAATGCGAATGCCTGAATCTGGAGATTCCGCATCGCCAGGTTCGGAACGATGGCGAGGAAAGCCAGGAAGATAGCGGTAGGCAGGACAATCCGGTCAAGGATGTTCTTGACGTACTGGGCTGTCGCCTGACCGGGTCGGACGCCGGGAACGTATCCGCCATACTTCTTCAGATCGTCCGCAATCTTCGCGGGATCGTAGGTGATCTCGGTGTAGAAGTAGGTGAAAAAGATGATGAGAAAGAAGAAGACAAAGTTGTGCGCAAGGCTACCCGACTGCATGAGCGGTTCGGCAATCTTAACGTAGAACCAGGACTTCGGCCAGAACTGCGATACCGTTGCCGGGAACATGAGCATCGTGGAAGCGAAGATAATGGGCAAAACTCCTGCCTGCACCAGCTTGAGCGGGATGAAGGTCGACTGGCCACCGTAGACTTTGCGTCCGACGACACGCTTCGCATACTGAACGGGAACCTTTCGTTCACCCTCATACGCGAAGAGCACCAGAACCAGCAAG
>JAUSAI010000245.1 GCA_030652945.1 Caldisericota bacterium
GTCGCCTTGGCCGGAGCCTTCACCAGTGAGGAACCGGCTCGCATGCATCGATGCACGGAAGCGCTCACAGTTCTTGGCCGCCTGGGCCATAGTTCTGGTTACGATGCCGCCACTGGCTTTCTGTTCGGCCTTGAGCCGAGCGCGCCATCGTACCTCTAGGGGGGAGATATGCTGCATCAATTCTCGTACATCGCGCCGAGAAGTCGGGAGGACCTACTGGAACTTCTCACGACGGAGCACCCGCATGCGAAGATCCTTGCCGGGGGTACCGACCTGCTGGTCAATATCCGCAGCGGTACGGCGACGCCCAGCATGGTCATCGACATCAAGAGGATCGCGGAGTACTCCGGCATAACCTGGAGTGACGCTGAAGGCCTGGTCCTGCGACCGGCGGTGACCATCAATGATGTGCTTCGCGACCCCGCGGTTCGGGATCACTTTCCACTTCTCCAGGAGTGTGGACACGATCTGGCGTCCTACCAGATCCGCAATCGAGCGACCGTGATAGGGAACGTGGTGAACGCCTCACCCTGTTCCGACATGGCGCCGGGACTCCTGTGTCTGGGCGCGCAGGTTGTGATTGGCTCCAGCCGTGGCACCAGGACTGTTCCTCTTGAGAAGTTCTTCAAGGGCGTCAAAGAGACGGCTCTTGCCGTGGATGAGCTCGTGGAACGAATCATTGTTCCGGCGCAATCCAAAGGGTCCGTAGGGAGGTACAGGAAGCTGAAGCGGGTCAACGGACACGATCTGGCAGTTGTCGGCGTCGCGGTGGCTGTCGTGGATGGACGTGTGCGGATCGCTGTCAGTTCGGCCGCTCCCACGCCGGTGGTGACTAAGGAACTGGCTCGGGACATCTCTGTCGATGAAGCGGTAGAGACCACCATGAACATGATTCACCCAATCAGCGACATTAGATGTACGAAGGAATACCGGGAGTTCATGGCCAGTACGTTCGTACGGCGTTTGCTGGCGGAGGTGCGTGGATGAACGTCAAGGTGACAGTCAACAGTCAGGCGTATGAGCGGGATGTCGCGGAGAACCGCACGCTGTTGCGGTTCCTGCGTGAGGACCTTGGCCTGACCGGCACCAAGGAGGGGTGCGGTGCCGGTGAATGTGGCGCCTGCACGGTGTACATGAACGGCAAGACCGTCAATGCATGCATGGTTCTCGCAGTAGAGGCCGATGGTGCGGTCATCGAGACCATCGAGGGAGAAGCCGCGGACGGGGTGCTTTCCAAGCTGCAGGAGGCCTTTGACCGCGACCACGCGGTGCAGTGTGGCTTCTGTACTCCAGGTATGATCATGTCCGCCAAGGAGGTCATCCACAATCATCCAAAGCCGACGGTGGAACAGATCAAAGAAGGCCTGGAGGGCAACCTCTGCCGCTGCACCGGATACCAGCAGATCATCGAGGCGGTACTGGATGCCACCGGCCAGCTGACGACGAGGGAGGGCCTGAGACATGCAGGGACCTAGTGATTCAGCTCGCTTCACCCATATCGGGGAGTCAGCCCTCCGCTCCGAGGCAGTCGAGAAGGTCACGGGGTCGGCAACATACGTCAGCGATATGTCCCTGCCGGGAATGCTGCACGCACAAGTGAAGAGAAGCCCCCACGCGCGAGCGAGGATCGTACGCATCGATGTTTCCAGGGCTGCAGCACTGACGGGAGTGCGGGCAGTACTCACGGGGGCCGAGCTGACGTACAAGCTCGGCCTGTATATCGTAGACAAGAACATCCTGGCAAGGGGCGAGGTGCGGCACTTCGGTGAGGCCGTGGCTGCGGTCGCAGCAGATACCCTGGAGATCGCACGCAAGGCCGTGGACCTCATCGACGTCGAGTACGAGGTCCTGGATCCCGTGCTCAACCACATGGATGCATTGAAGGAGGGGGCTCCTCTCGTGCATCCCGACCTGGGGACGTACGATTGCGTCAAAGCCGCTTTCACTCCCGTGCCAGGCACCAACATAGCCAACCTCTCGAAAACACGGAAGGGTGACGTGGAAAAGGGATTCGCCGAATCTGCGTGGATCATCGAACGCGAGTACAGCAATCCCTCGGTCCAGCATGTACCCATGGAGACACATGTGGCCATCGCCCAATGGGGAAAGAACGACAATGTAACCATCTGGTCCAGCGCGCAGTCTCCTTTTACTGTACGCAACCTGTTCTGCTATGCCTTCAAGCTTCCTCTGAACAACGTGCGCGTCCTAGTCCCCCACGTGGGGGGCGGGTTCGGCGGGAAGGCAGGAATCCACTTGGAGCCCCTGGTGGCGTGCCTCTCCAGGAAAGCCGGAGGACGGCCGGTCAAGCTGCAGGCAAGCCGTGAAGAGGAGTTCAGTCTTCTGCCATGCCGGAGTGCCCTCACCTACCGCATCAAGACAGGCGTCTCGGCAGAAGGGAAGATCCTGGCCCAACAGATGTGGATGTACTGGGATGCCGGTGCCTACGCTGACTACGCGGTCAACGTGACCCGGGCTTCGGGGTACTCGGCTGCGGGTCCCTACGAGATACCCAACGCCTGGGTCGACGCGTACACGGTGTACACCAACAAGCCGTACGGCACTGCGTATCGCGGATTCGGCCATGTTGAATTCCATTGGGGTCTGGAACGTCACATGGATCTCATCGCCCGGAGCATCGGCATGGACCCCCTGGAGTTCAGGCTGAGGAATGCTCTGCGCCCTGAGTCCGTCAGCCTCACCGGTGAGAAGATCACCGCCCATACGGGCGATGCACTCGCATGCATCCGCGAGGTCGCCAAGGCAATCAACTATGGGAATCTGACGGAGGAGGAAGAGGAGCGCCAACGCAGGACGGGCCGCACAATAGGCAAGGGCCTTGCAGGACTGCACAAGGCGCCCGCCATGCCTCCCTACACCGCCACTGCGGCAATCATCAAGATGAGCTCAGACGGAACCGTCATCGTCAACGTCGGTTTGATGGAGATCGGGCAGGGGTCGACCACGGCCATCGCCCAGATCGTCGCTGAACGATTGGGCTTCCGACTGGACCAAGTCAAGGTGACCCTCGAGAAGGACACGGACCGGGACCCGTACGACTGGCAGACGGTGGCGTCCAAGGGTCTCTTCCTGACCGGCAATGCCTGCATCCTGGCCTGCGAAGACCTCTTGAAGAAGGGATACGAGCTGGCCGCTCGGGTGTTGTGCACCAGCCCGGAGGACTTGTCC
>JAUSAI010000258.1 GCA_030652945.1 Caldisericota bacterium
TTTGCGTTTGTCACCCTGGTGACACGCCGGCGCGAAGGGTGGCGCTCAGTCAACATCACGGTGGTCACGCTCATCCTGGCCGCTGCTCTTGAGGCGGGCCTGTTTCTGCTGCTTGCATTTCTCCTGCAGCCAAGGGGCTGAACGGAGCGTCGCTGTAGCGTCGGTCTGCTGTGGGGATCGTCCGTGCGATAGCAGGGGAGTGATTCTGCAGTTCCGGCGTTGCCTGCCGGCCACATCGCGGTAGACTGATGCAGTCTGAGTCGGTGGAACGTTACTGTCATCGGCGACGGGGAGAGTGGAAGATGGCACATGCGTTTCAGCTGTTGTGGGCAGGATTCCTGTTCATGTTCGACGTACGCTTGCAGGGGTTCGATATCCTGCCCGATGTCATCGGCTATGTCCTGATGTTCCGCGGTCTGACGTTGCTTGCGCCGTCGAACCGGTACTTCAAGCAGGCAGCGAGTCTTGCCCCCCTTGTTGCAGCTTTCTCGCTGCTGGATGTCTGGCAGCCGATTCCACAGGGAGGCGGTTTGCTGACGGTCGGTGGACTGTCCCTCCGGACCCCGCTTGGGCTCGCGCTGACACTCGCCGGCATGGCCCTCTTCGTTCTCAACCTCATCCTTGTTTCACGCATCTGTCTGGGCATCGCTGAGATGGCCGAAGGTCAGGGCCAGAAGGACCTCGCCGAGGCTGCGACTTCCAGATGGGGTGAATACAAGTCGATGCACATCCTGCTTATCATCATTTGGCCGCTTGCTGCAGCATTCCCCGCCATTGGATGGGTGGGACCCGTGGCGCTGCTTGCCGTCGGCATTGCTGTCTACTTCTCCATGATGGGGCTGATGCGACAAGCGCAATCGTACCTGGAGGATCCCGGGAAAGCGGCTGGCTGATCCCTGCCTAGCGGATACGGCGCGGATGGAACACGCGGGCGGCCCACGACAGGGCTTCGCGGTCCGTGACCTCGTGGAAATCCTGATAGAATTGTCCTACTGACATCAACCACTCGGCGGCATGTACGGTGACCACCTTGTACCCCCGTTCATGCAGTTGGCGCAGGACCTCGCGATCGACAACCGGTGTTCCGATGGTGGCCATACAACCCATCCCGGTCACGACGTCAGCAGCGGCAATGATGGTAGCCCCGGTGGCTATGCCGTCATCGACAACGAGGACACGGGCTCCTCGGTCCCAGACTCGTGGGATGTAGCGTTCAAACAGTTCGGCATAGCGAACCAGGAGTTCCTTCTCTGACCCTATCTCTGCGTCGAGGTGCTCACGGTCCTCACGTGCCGACTCCGGGGACAGGATAGTGGCGAAACTGCCTTCGCCGGCGTAGCCAAGTGCCCCGACAGCCAGCTCCGGGTTTGCGGCTGCGCGAATCTTTCGGATGAGCAGGACTGCGAACGGCAATCCGAGTTGTTCAGCACAAACCGCACCGACGACGACGCCCCCGCGCGGAATGCCACAGCACAGGTCGAACGTCAGGCCCTCGCGCTTCACCTGGTCAGCAAGTTTCCTGCCTGCTTCCTCACGGGACAGAAAGACCATGATCCCCCTCTCCGGACGAGACGGCCGCACAGCCCCGGCTACTCCCCAGTGACAGCATGACAAAACCCGGCGTTTGGTCAACATGATCGCCGGGTATCTCTTGTGACGCTGTCGCGAAGCGACTTCCAGCCGCTCCTGCTAGATGGCCAGATACCAGTAGATGGTCGTCTCGTTCTCACAGCCGGGCATCGCGTGCAGATACATGTGGTCTGCGCCGCCGATGCAGAAACCGTAGTCGCGGTAGAACATGCAGGCCGTCACGTGGACATCCTGCGTTTCGGCCCTCAGCCACTTGAGGTTATGTGCTCGTGCCCATGCTCGTGCAGTATTCATGAGGGCTGTTGCGATACCGCGGTGCTGATGGCCGTGTTCCACACGCAGGTTCCACACGTGCGCCATCGCATTGCGGTCCATCTGCACAAATACCTGCCCGACAAGGGTCTCGCCGCAGAACGCGAAGTAGATGGCAGCGTCTTCACGTCCGAGACAGCTACAATCCCCGAACCGAGGTTCGATCCGCTCGAACGGACGCGGGATCTGCTCAACGTCGAAATCGAGACCGTCACCGCATGAGGACAGGCGGACACGAGCCTTGACGAGGATGCTGGCCCGGAGGGTGTCGATGTGCGACGCCATGGCAGGAGTCGCCTGTACGATACGTATGTCGGGGGGCAGCGGGCTTTGCACGTCGACATGATAGTGTATCGGAGCAACAAATAGGGAAGGACTCGTTCACAACCTCGCACCCAATGAAGTGAGGAATGCCGTTCGCGAAGCGCAGCATGCCGGGCAGTCGAATCCGTCAGGCGGACTATACTGTCAAGCAGGACTCTGTCGTAGTCCATGGCAATGTACGAACGTGTCGTTGCGGCGTGAAATGCCCTGACAGGCAGCAAGCGGGAGGCGCTCATGGGAATCATCGTAGCAAGCAGTGCATTCTTGGCCGGTCATGCCATTCCAACCACCTATTCCGGAGAAGGAGCTAGCGTCTCGCCTGACCTGACATGGAACGGAGCTTCGGGTGATGTGAAGAGCTATGTGGTCATCTGCGATGATCCTGATGCTCCCGGGCGAACCTGGGTGCATTGGACCGTGTGGAACATCCCGCCGTCGATGACGCGCTTGGACAAGGCAGTCTCTTCTGCTGTCCTGCAGGCGGCTGGCGCCATACAAGGGATCACGAGTGCCGGCGTAGCCGGATACAGGGGCCCAATGCCACCGCCGGGCTCGACTCACCACTACTACTTTCGAGTCTACGCGCTGGATACCCTGCTGAGTATTGCTGCGACCGCCGATCGGGCACAGCTGGATTCAGCCATGAGCGGGCATGTGCTCTCTCAGGGTCAGTTGGTCGGAACCTTCCGGCGCTGGTAGCAGTCCGTAGTCGCCTGCTCGTCGCGCGGGCGGAGCAGGGTGCGTGAGGTGCCTGCCCTGCTACAGGATGGGATAGGTGATGGTAATCGTCTGCGTCGTCGCTTCCCACACGACTGCCGCGCCAAGCTGTTCGGTGACGAAGCGGACCGGCAGCATGGTACGGCCGTTCATGATGGCAGCCGGTACGTCCATAGTGACGACCTCGCCGTTCACGACCGCTGACGGATTGCCTATCTGAAGAGACAGGGTCGTCGTTCCCAGGGACACGGAAACGCCACGAGTCTCGGCGGTCCAGGTGATGGTACCGCCCAGCCCCTCGATGATGGCGCGCAGGGGAACGAGCGTCCGACTTTGGACAATGACCGGGACGGCATCAAGCTTCAGCACAACCCCGTCAATGGTCGCTTCGTCACTGCCAACGCGCAACGTGATGCTGTGCTCCTGCGGTTTCTGCCGCTCAAAGACTGCGAGTACCGACGTGTCCCCGTTCACCGTCAGCACCAGCGGATTAGCCGTACCCTCTGCATTGCCTCCCCATGCAGTGAAACGCCAGCCCGTGATGGGGTTGGCCGTGACGGTGATGGTACTGCCCACCGGGTAGCGTTCCTGCAGTGGATTCACACTGACGAGACCGTTGCCCATCACGCCGGTCAGGAGGAGTCCCGTCGGGGGAGTCCCGCCGCCGATGACGTACTGGCGCAGAGATTGCTCGTTGCCGTTGAACCAGTCGAGATCGACACGATGGCCCTCGATGCCCGGAACGGTGCCGCTGTCCGAGTATTGCCAGAAAGCCCAGCCGTTCCATCCTCCCGTGTCCGGTTCAGCTGCAGCTTTGTATGCGGCGATCCACAGACGATATCGGCCGTCGATGGTCGGGTCGGCACGCCGCAGATTGCTCGCAACCGAGGTACTGCAGTAGATGAGCGGTGTGACACCAGTCGCTGCACGGACAGCCCCAGCCCACTCGTCGATCCACGTGACCATTGCGGTGCCGCCGATGTTGTAGCGCGGCTCGATATCGAGCACCGGAACGAGGAAGCCGGAGGTGACGTACCTGCCGGCTGTCTGCAGGAAGTAGGCCGCCTCGGCCGCGGCATCATTTTCTCCAGGCCAGCAGATGTGATAGGCGCCGGCCAGCAGACCTGCCTGGCGCGCCGCCGGCATCAGCGTATGCAAGAACGGGTCGGTTATTGTGATCCCCTCGGTCGCCTTGACGAAGACAAATTGGCAGCCGGCACTGCGTACGGCGGCCCAGTTGATGGGATCACCGGCGTGGTTTCCACCGCACTGCCAGCGTGACACATCGATTCCCTGGATGCGTCCCACGCGCAAGGCGACCGGGACGTTGAAGCCCTGCGTGCCCGACGTGATGCGAAGCAGTGACTCGTACGCTCCCGAGACCAGCGCTGTCCGATCAACCTGCAGGGTAATGCCTTGGCTTCCGGTCACGGGGATGGAGCCGGCGAGGGGCGCCACACCAGTCAACCAGGACGCGCCTGGCGCAATCACGAACGGCAGAGGTACGTCGCCGGTGTTCTGGAGCGTCAGGGTCAGCGACGTCAGCTCTCCGCCAAAGTCCAGTTGCGGGGGAATGAGGAAGAGCCCCGGCGGCAGAGTGGCGCTCCGCGGCGTTGCCGAGACATCCGGTGATGGGAGGCTCTCACCGCCTTGATTGACTGCGCCGACGCGATACCAGTAGGTGCGGCTCCCCAGCAGCATGGGCCCATCTGTCCAGGAACGGCTGTCGAATGCCGGGTCGCCCGCCGTGAGGGTCGCTACCAGTGTCGTCGGCAGGGCTCGCCTGTCACGGTAGATACGCCATGCGGTGATAGGCGTTGCGCCTGGCTCGGCAGGTGCATCCCAGGTGAGGATGACCGATTCCACGCTCGATACGGCCTGAACACCGGTTGGCGAACCGGGAGTAGTCGGAGGCAGCGGTGTTCGGAGGTAGTTCTCGACCGACCAGCCTGCAATACCGCTGGCCCATGTGACACTCCACCAGGTGAATCCGCCAGCGCTGACCGGTCCATCCTGCACCGTTCCCCGCGCGCCGTCGCTCTCGACACCCAGGACGGTCGCCGTCGTGTCCGCCGCGAGGCGCACGTTGAGGCCGTCGCCACCCGTACCGTAGACCTCGACGGTCGTCCCTATGGCAATCGTCTCTGCGCGGACGCGGGACACACAGGGCACGAGCAGAGTGATGACCACCACTACTGCCACTGCCAGATGTCTGGCAGAGAAGTGGTGTTGGTCAAGTTTCCTTCTGCATGCTCTCGTGTCACAGACCATCGTCGTAGTCCTCACGCTTCAGACTCGATTCCGGGACCCTGAGTTCCAGAACAGGCCAGCGGCTCTCGGTTCCCGCTCCTATTGTAGCAGACTCTCTTGTGCATGTGATGATGCGCATTCGTGAAGGCGCAGTGCTAGTATGAACGACCGCGAGACAGATGGCTTCTGCCGTCCCGCGGTCGTCGGTGCGCTATGAAGTGCGACAGACGTCAGGGATCGACGACGAATTGTCCGCGCACCATCCCCATCCAGCAAGAAAAGGGCACGACTCCCGCCTTGGAGGGAGCGGTGAATGTCACCGAGTTCTTGCCCGCCTTGAGCGGCAGGGAGATGCTGAGGCTGGGTACGATGATGCGGTTGGTGCAACTGGTGACTTCATCGCCCCAGATGATCCAGGTCACTCGTGCGCCCGCCTTGATGTGGAGGGTAGCAGGATCCCAGCCAGCGTACTTGCCGCGCATCTCTACGGTCTGGGCCGACGGCTGTGGACTCAGGACAGTGAAGGTGAACGCGGTGGCTAGAGGAGCACTCGTGCCACCAGAGCCTGTCGCGGTCACCGTCCACGAGTAGCTGGCGGGTTTCAGGGTCCCCGGCTCAACCGAGAGGGATGTCGCTGTCAGGTCTCCCGTGTCGAG